>NZ_JBDQZI010000030.1:0-2507 GCF_042920265.1 Lysinibacillus sp. KU-BSD001
CAGTACTTTTAAAAGTACTTTTATTTTCTCAAGATCTTTGAGGTGGATAAGTCGATGAATTAATTCGTGGACGACAATTAAATTACCGTAAGAATCATCTTGCGATAAATAATAAGGCGTTTTATGATGACAGTGCCAATCGTTGAAGCTTAGTTCAACCCCTGTTACTGCACATTTTCCATATTGCGCGATAAATCGACTAATACGATTATCGTTATATTCAATCGATCGTTGAGGAATAAATTGTTTCATCACAGCGTTAAGCGTTTGTCTATTAATAGCTTTTAAACTATGATGAATTTTACTTCTACCTTCGGTAGTATAGTTACAGATCGTTTGTGAGAAATTTAGGTTTATTCGGCAACGTTGAGCGTGAATTGGAGCGAGTGCCATACTTTTAATTTTATAAAGCTTACATTCATATCCGTTATACCTTTTCTGTAATGACTTTGTGAGGTCTTGAAACGTTGCTTCTTTTCTAATACGTTTTAAACGATTGTGTAGCGTTCTATGAATACGGTGGTTCAGCTCAGTTAAATCATCTATAATGTGTGACGCTGCGGAGTAATAGTTTTGAATTCCCATGACAACGGTATTATATCGCCAAACATTTTCAATTGTTTGATGTTTCTGTATCGCCTTTACCGCTTTTTTCAACTTTATCTGTGTATTGTCTAGTGCCTTCTTAGTCATATGTGAGCGTGCAACATAGAGTGTACGCTTCGCTGTTTTCTTGAAATGAGCTTTTATACGGAAGCCCAGAAACTCTGAAGAATTTTTCTTTAGGTTTACAACTTTCGATTTCTCATCGCTAATTTCTAGGTACAATCGTGTAGAAAGAAAATCTTTCACCGCATGAAACATATGTATTGCTTGAGAACGTGTACGACAGATGATTTTAAAATCATCTGCGTATCTCACAATGTAACAATGCTTTAAGTTTGTCTTCTTTAATGCTTGATTCCTACTTATGATGTTTTTATAGGCTTTCTTCGTTACAAAGTTCTCCCATTGATTACTAACCCACCAATCAAGTTCATTTAATACAATGTTTGATAGTAGTGGGGATAGGATTCCGCCCTGTGGCGTTCCTTTTGTCGGAAAACTTTCGCCAACAATTTCTGCTTTTAAAAGACGTGAAATTATAGAAAGAAGAGCTTTATCACGAATACCCATTGTCCACATTTGTTTTAGCAGTTTCGCATGATTAACATTGTCGAAAAACCCTTGTATATCAACGTCTACACAATGATATAAGCACGCTCGATTGATTAATGTTTCAAAACGTGCCTTCGCATGATGTGTACTGCGATTCGGTCTAAAACCATAGCTATGCTTGTAAAATCTCGCTTCACAAATTGGCTCTAATACTTGTAAAATACACTGTTGAAATAACCGATCCCAAATTGTCGGGATACCTAGCGGTCGTGTTTTCCCATTTGCCTTCGGGATAAAGACACGTCGGACTGCTTGAGGACAATAATGTGCAAACATCTTTTGTATCGTTGATACAACTTCTTCTATTGGTAATTGCTTAATATCCTCAATTGTTTGACCATCAAATCCAGCTGTTTTACTACCTGTATTTTTCTTAATATTCCGGTACGCTAATCGAATGTTTTCACTCGATTGCATTAAATCTAGTAAATCATAAAAATTTTGACCATTAGCACTGCGAGCATATAACGTATCAAATTGTTTTTGCATATCATAATACTCGTTGTGTCTCAGTTTCTTTCGTTTTAACAAGTCGGTGGCTCCTTTAGGAGCTGAACCTCTATTAGTCTCACAAGAACCTTATTAATCGTTGAAGAACTGCCTTGCATGGTGAATAAATCTTATATTAGTCTAGTGGCCATCCCTCCACGTTCATTACACGCTTCAACGGTACTGTGCCACCACTTTCACTGATATAAAGGAAAGTTATAGAGTCGCTAGTCTCACAATCCTTTTCCTTTCCAACGCTTCATTGAGAGTAAGCTCTCCACGTTATCAGCTTACCACGTTGAATATTATCTATTATGGAACAAACTTAGGTGCCTCCTATGAACCTGTTAGCATTGCATGTGCCTGTAACACAAGATGGATTTTTATATTGTTGATTCTTACTCACCCATATCTAACCCCACATTTAGTGGTATACACATTTCTATGTATTGCCAGTCTAGACCCGTACATTCAGAGGTTCGTCAGCAATAAGGCTTATTGTCCTATTGGTTACATTCTCACCCTATTTGTTCAACCCAAGCACCATGATTTACACCACTCCATCGAGTAGGATTTCGTCAGCCGAACTGTTACGGTAAATTCTCACGCCTATTAGCCGAGCTTATAACACGCTTTTTCTTACTAAATAGCGTGCTATTCGACGCAGGGGGAGCCTTTCAGAGCGTTACTTCATCATTCGACTCCTTGATAATATCCTTCAATTTAATTCATAAATTGCCTAACCTTTACCGAGATTGTGTTAACCACATCTCATTTGAATTAGGAACGTGTCGCACCAA
>NZ_JBDQZI010000031.1:0-2051 GCF_042920265.1 Lysinibacillus sp. KU-BSD001
CCGGCATTTTGAGATGGTGGAGGATGACGGGCTCGAACCGCCGACCCCCTGCTTGTAAGGCAGGTGCTCTCCCAGCTGAGCTAATCCTCCTGGGTATTAAGCGAAGCGATGTCCTACTCTCACAGGGGGAAGCCCCCAACTACAATCGGCGCTAAAGAGCTTAACTTCCGTGTTCGGTATGGGAACGGGTGTGACCTCTTTGCCATCATCACTTCACTATAAACATTGACTTCTAATCTTTCATGTAATTGTTATCAGAAGTACTAACTATTATCACTAAGCTTTTCACTTGCTAGTGAATCGCCCTTTTGTTAAGGACAAGATTTATATTATCATATCTATAAATAATTGCAATACCTTTTTTTCTTTTTTTTTGATAAAAAACGTTTTTTTTAAAAAAGCACCATATATAGTGAAATTTTAAATTCATCATACAAGATATTGCTACTAAGTGAAGATAAACAGTAAATATTAATGAAGCTTATAATTACTATAATAACGAATAATGTTTTTTGTTGTCATCTTTTTCTTTAAACTTTTTAATAAAAATTATCTGAGTTAATTTCATAACTCCAATCCCTTGTCTCCCAATGGTTTCAAAACAATAAAAAACGGGCACCTCCTCAATTTGTTATAAATTAAGTGAAAAACTAAAAATTATCCAACAAATGAATACCTTATGACCATTGTAAAAAAAATGCATCTATTTGGCATCCATGAATTAATGGGAATAGAAAATTCTCATCATTTTGATAGGATTTTAGCCACTTTCGATTTACAGCTGATTTTCCAACTGTTCCGTAAAAACACAATGTATAGTGCACCAAGAGAATTAAACTACGAGGCGATTATTCAATCGTTGATCATTCGCATTGTGGAACGTATTCCAATGGGGAAGGATTTAGTCAAACGTCTAAAATATAATCTTGTCTTTCGTTTAGATTGCGGCTTTTTAGTTTCCGATTAGGTACCTTCTGAAGCTTCCTATTCACATATGGTCGACGTGATTAGCCAGTCAGAGGTCTTGGATAAAATGCAGGATGAACTGATTCAAATGGGCTTTACAGAGGAGTTTCTAGGTGATGAACACGTAGGTTTTGACTCGGCACATTTTGAAACTCGAGATGGGCCAAAACCATCTGAGAAAAAAGAAAAAGCACAAAAAACTAACTAATTATATTGATATTTAACTCCCTTTTTTTCGATTTTCCCTTTCAGCCAAGGTGGAACATCAAGAAAAATAATGACGGTAAAAACACGGTCTGGTTCAACTTTAAAGGACATTTAGTTGTGTCAACAAAAAGCGAGTACATTGTGGCATGCTTTATGTTATCTAGCAACTTAAGCGATAGTAAAGCTGTGATTCCACTGTTAAAAAAGGTAGCAGAAGTAGTAGTATCAACTCCGTTCACAACCGTGGTTTTCGATGAAGAATATGATTATTAAGCGATTTACCGCCAAATCCTGAATCAAGATATGAAAGCAGTCATTTGTTATGTCAAATATCTTAGATCTGAAATCTTGGGCTTTGATGCGGATTTCCGTCCAACGTGTGTGTGAACATGGCTACTGTTACGACAGCTTTGATGAGAAATACCAGACCCTAAAATTTATGCGTACGAAAGCATATGTAACCTGTCCATTACGTGACGATTCACTTTGTCAAAAGGTCTTCAAAATTAAGTGTGAGACGAATATTCGCAAGTATATGTATCCCGTAAGAGGCTCTGCATTTAGGGAAAAACTTTACAAAGAACGTACAGCTGTTGAACGCGTAAACGCTTAATTAAAAGAATATTTTCAATTAAACCATGTCTGTCATCGAATAGCCAGAAAGCCAAGCTACATTTTAATATGATGACGTTTATAATCAAGTTGCCTAATGAAATAACTGTATCTAACTTTTAGGAGTGGGGGTTTCAAAACATATAAAAAAGCCTGAAACGATGATATATCGTCTCAGACTTTTATGATGACCCGTACGGGATTCGAACCCGTGTTACCGCCGTGAAAGGGCGGTGTCTTAACCACTTGACCAACGGGCCAATTTT
>NZ_JBDQZI010000032.1:0-1651 GCF_042920265.1 Lysinibacillus sp. KU-BSD001
ACAAAATGTGGTTAAGTCCTCGACCGATTAGTATTCGTCAGCTCCATGTGTCGCCACACTTCCACCTCGAACCTATCTACCTGATCGTCTTTCAGGGGTCTTACTTACTTGCGTAATGGGAAATCTCATCTTGAGGGGGGCTTCATGCTTAGATGCTTTCAGCACTTATCCCGTCCATACATAGCTACCCAGCGATGCCGTTGGCACGACAACTGGTACACCAGCGGTATGTCCATCCCGGTCCTCTCGTACTAAGGACAGCTCCTCTCAAATTTCCTACGCCCACGACGGATAGGGACCGAACTGTCTCACGACGTTCTGAACCCAGCTCGCGTACCGCTTTAATGGGCGAACAGCCCAACCCTTGGGACCGACTACAGCCCCAGGATGCGATGAGCCGACATCGAGGTGCCAAACCTCCCCGTCGATGTGGACTCTTGGGGGAGATAAGCCTGTTATCCCCGGGGTAGCTTTTATCCGTTGAGCGATGGCCCTTCCATGCGGAACCACCGGATCACTAAGCCCGTCTTTCGACCCTGCTCGACTTGTAGGTCTCGCAGTCAAGCTCCCTTGTGCCTTTACACTCTACGAATGATTTCCAACCATTCTGAGGGAACCTTTGGGCGCCTCCGTTACCTTTTAGGAGGCGACCGCCCCAGTCAAACTGTCCGCCTGACACTGTCTCCTACCCCGCTAAGGGGCATGGGTTAGAAATTCAGTACAACCAGGGTAGTATCCCACCGACGCCTCCACCGAAGCTAGCGCTCCGGTTTCTCTGGCTCCTACCTATCCTGTACAAGTTGCACCAAATTTCAATATCAAGCTACAGTAAAGCTCCACGGGGTCTTTCCGTCCTGTCGCGGGTAACCTGCATCTTCACAGGTACTATAATTTCACCGAGTCTCTCGTTGAGACAGTGCCCAGATCGTTACGCCTTTCGTGCGGGTCGGAACTTACCCGACAAGGAATTTCGCTACCTTAGGACCGTTATAGTTACGGCCGCCGTTTACTGGGGCTTCAATTCATAGCTTCGCTTGCGCTAACCACTCCTCTTAACCTTCCAGCACCGGGCAGGCGTCAGCCCCTATACGTCACCTTACGGTTTTGCAGAGACCTGTGTTTTTGCTAAACAGTCGCCTGGGCCTATTCACTGCGGCTCTCTCGGGCTTTCACCCTACCAGAGCACCCCTTCTCCCGAAGTTACGGGGTCATTTTGCCGAGTTCCTTAACGAGAGTTCTCTCGCACACCTTAGGATTCTCTCCTCGACTACCTGTGTCGGTTTGCGGTACGGGTACCTCCCACCTCGATAGAGGCTTTTCTTGGCAGCGTGAGATCAGGAACTTCGCCCATACGGGCTCGTCATCACAGCTCAATGTATTAGTACGCGGATTTGCCTACGTACACACCTTACTGCTTGAACAGAGACAACCAACGCTCTGCTTACCCTACCCTTCTGCGTCCCCCCATTTCTCAAACGGTGGGGAGGTAGTACAGGAATATCAACCTGTTATCCATCGCCTACGCCTGTCGGCCTCGGCTTAGGTCCCGACTAACCCTGAGCGGACGAGCCTTCCTCAGGAAACCTTAGTCATACGGTGGACAGGATTCTCACCTGTCTTTCGCTACTCATACCGGCATTCTCACTTCTAA
>NZ_JBDQZI010000034.1:0-1382 GCF_042920265.1 Lysinibacillus sp. KU-BSD001
TTAGAACGCTCTCCTACCACTCACACCAACGGTGTGAATCCACAGCTTCGGTGAATCGTTTAGCCCCGATACATTTTCGGCGCAGCGTCACTCGACCAGTGAGCTATTACGCACTCTTTAAATGATGGCTGCTTCTAAGCCAACATCCTGGTTGTCTAAGCAACGCCACATCCTTTTCCACTTAACGATTACTTTGGGACCTTAGCTGGTGGTCTGGGCTGTTTCCCTTTTGACTACGGATCTTATCACTCGCAGTCTGACTCCCGTGCATAAATATCCGGCATTCGGAGTTTGTCTGAATTCGGTAAAGCGAGATGCCCCCCTAGTCCAAACAGTGCTCTACCTCCGGTATTCTCATCACGAGGCTAGCCCTAAAGCTATTTCGGAGAGAACCAGCTATCTCCAGGTTCGATTGGAATTTCTCCGCTACCCACACCTCATCCCCGCACTTTTCAACGTGCGTGGGTTCGGGCCTCCAGTAAGTGTTACCTCACCTTCACCCTGGACATGGGTAGATCACCTGGTTTCGGGTCTACGACCACGTACTACATCGCCCTATTCAGACTCGCTTTCGCTGCGGCTCCGTCTTCACAACTTAACCTCGCACGTAATCGTAACTCGCCGGTTCATTCTACAAAAGGCACGCTATCACCCATTAACGGGCTCTAACTACTTGTAGGCACACGGTTTCAGGTTCTCTTTCACTCCCCTCCCGGGGTGCTTTTCACCTTTCCCTCACGGTACTGGTTCACTATCGGTCACTAGGTAGTATTTAGCCTTGGGAGATGGTCCTCCCGGATTCCGACGGAATTTCACGTGTTCCGCCGTACTCAGGATCCACTCTGGAGGGCATGTACTTTCGACTACAGGGCTATTACCTGCTCTGGCGGACCTTTCCAAGTCGCTTCGCCTAATACATGCCTTTGTAACTCCGTATAGAGTGTCCTACAACCCCAAGAGGCAAGCCTCTTGGTTTGGGCTCTTCCCGTTTCGCTCGCCGCTACTCAGGGAATCGAATTTTCTTTCTCTTCCTCCAGGTACTTAGATGTTTCAGTTCCCTGGGTCTGTCTCCAGTACGCTATGAATTCACGTAAAGGTACTACGCGATTAAACGTAGTGGGTTCCCCCATTCGGAAATCCCCGGATCAAAGCTTACTTACAGCTCCCCGAGGCATATCGGTGTTAGTGCCGTCCTTCATCGACTCCTAGTGCCAAGGCATCCACCGTGCGCCCTTAATAACTTAACCAAGTTATACTTGAACAACGTTCAAGATTTTAAGTTGACACGTCAATGTTACTTGACTTGTTTTGACTCTTATCTATTAAAAATAGAAATTTGTGTTTGCTTTCAATGTCGTTTTATCCAGTTTTCAAAGAACAAA
>NZ_JBDQZI010000035.1:0-1364 GCF_042920265.1 Lysinibacillus sp. KU-BSD001
GCACTTACTACTAGAGGTGATAGATATGATGACGAAAAACCATAATCATGAACGAGATCAACTTGAGATGATCACTATTGATCAACTTGTGCCACAGGACCATCTTGTCAGAAAGCTTGAAGCGGCGATTGATTTTTCTTTCATCTATCCACTAGTAGAACCGCTGTATTCTAAATTAGGTCGACCTAGTGTCGACCCAGTTGTATTAATCAAGATGACTTTTGTTCAATATGTATTCGGGATTCGTTCAATGCGTCAAACAATAAAAGAAATTGAGACGAATATGGCGTATCGTTGGTTTTTAGGATTTGGATTCCATTCCGAAGTACCGCACTTTTCTACCTTCGGTAAAAATTATGAACGTCGTTTTCAAGATACGGATATCTTTGAACAGATTTTTTATCGCATACTCAAAGAAATTGCTGATAAAGGTTTACTAAGTGCTGACCATGTTTTCATCGATTCAACTCATGTTAAAGCGAGTGCGAATAAACGTAAATTCGAAAAGAAAATGGTACGCAAAGAGACTCGGGCATATGAAGCTAAACTTCAAGAAGAATTGAATCAAGACCGGATTGATCATGGGAAGAAACCATTCCCACCAGATAAATTTGAAAAAGAAGAGATGAAGGAAATTAAAGAAAGTACGACAGACCCTGAAAGTGGCTACTATGTAAAAGATGAACGGACGAAGCAGTTTGCTTACTCATTTCATGCAGCGGCGGATCGATATGGATTTATACTCGGATCTATTGTGACACCTGGTAATGTTCATGATAGTCATATGCTTCAACCACTTGTTGAAAAGGTAATAGAAAGAGTGAAAAAGCCACTTGCTGTAGCTGCCGATGCTGCTTATAAAACACCTGCGATAACTAAATTTTTATTCGACCAAGATATTCAACCGGCACTTCCTTATACACGCCCAAAAACAAAGGACGGATTTTTACGCAAACACGAGTATGTATACGACGAGTACTATGACTGCTACCTTTGTCCGGAAGGGCAAGTCCTTAAATACTCGACTACGACCAAAGAAGGTAAACGCCAATATAAATCAAACCCAACTCAATGTGCAACCTGTCCTTTACTTGCTCAATGTACTAATAGTAAGGATCATCGAAAAATAATTGAACGTCATATTTGGGCACATCATGTGGAGGAAGCGGATTATCTTCGTCATCAAAACGATATCAAACAAATATATGCCCGACGGAAAGAAACGATTGAACGGGTCTTTGCAGATGCGAAAGAAAAGCATGGTATGCGATGGACAACCCTACGTGGGATTAAAAAATTGTCCATGCAAGCGATGCTTACTTTTGCTGCCATGAATTTAAAAAAGCTTGCCAATTGGACATGGC
>NZ_JBDQZI010000036.1:0-1275 GCF_042920265.1 Lysinibacillus sp. KU-BSD001
CTCCATAAAAGAATTTGAGTAAGCTCAAATTTGCTGGCATCATGTTTGATGTCCAAAATTTTGTTTCTTATTCAGAAACGTTTATTGTTAACGTTTTGCTTGTTCAGTTTTCAAAGTTCATAAATTGGTGGAGCCTAGCGGGATCGAACCGCTGACCTCCTGCGTGCAAGGCAGGCGCTCTCCCAGCTGAGCTAAGGCCCCTATATTTTTTAATGGTCGGGAAGACAGGATTCGAACCTGCGACCCCTTGGTCCCAAACCAAGTGCTCTACCAAGCTGAGCTACTTCCCGGATATATAAGGTAATACTATTGGCGCGCCCGACAGGAGTCGAACCCATAACCTTCTGATCCGTAGTCAGACGCTCTATCCAATTGAGCTACGGGCGCTAATTTAAATTAAAATGGTGCCGAGGGCCGGAATCGAACCGGCACGGTAGTCACCTACCGCAGGATTTTAAGTCCTGTGCGTCTGCCAGTTCCGCCACCCCGGCACATATGGAGCGGAAGACGAGGTTCGAACTCGCGACCCCCACCTTGGCAAGGTGGTGTTCTACCACTGAACTACTTCCGCATGTGCATAAGATTTTTTAATCTGGCAATATATGAAATTAAATGGTGCGGGTGAAGGGAGTCGAACCCCCACGCCTTGCGGCGCTAGATCCTAAGTCTAGTGCGTCTGCCAATTCCGCCACACCCGCATATTATTAAAATGGTGAGCCATGAAGGACTCGAACCTTCGACCCTCTGATTAAAAGTCAGATGCTCTACCGACTGAGCTAATGGCTCAAAATGGTGCCGGCGATAGGAGTCGAACCCACGACCTACTGATTACAAGTCAGTTGCTCTACCAACTGAGCTACACCGGCATTTTGAGATGGTGGAGGATGACGGGCTCGAACCGCCGACCCCCTGCTTGTAAGGCAGGTGCTCTCCCAGCTGAGCTAATCCTCCTGGGTATTAAGCGAAGCGATGTCCTACTCTCGCAGGGGGAAGCCCCCAACTACCATCGGCGCTAAAGAGCTTAACTTCCGTGTTCGGTATGGGAACGGGTGTGACCTCTTTGCCATCATCACTTCACTTATTTAAGGACAAGATTTATTATATCACATTCTATATGATATGCAAGTACTTTTTTCATAAAGTATCATTTTTTCTTGTTCTTTCAAAACTGGATAAACGGTGCATTGTGCACAACACAAAATGTGGTTAAGTCCTCGACCGATTAGTATTCGTCAGCTCCATGTGTCGCCACACTTCCACCTCGAACCTATCTAC
>NZ_JBDQZI010000037.1:0-951 GCF_042920265.1 Lysinibacillus sp. KU-BSD001
GAATATCGTTCGCTTTAATCGCTGGATAACTATTTTGAGCAGCTTCTAATAATAATTGTGCTTTTTCTTCTGCACGTGCTAACGAAAGGTTTTTTCGTGTATTGGCTTTCAACCGATTCTTAATCATAGTTTTCGAATGGGCTAATAAAATACCCGGATGTGGATACAGTTGGACAATATTTAAAAAGAGTGCCGAACGTGGTGTAATCAGGGTTTCAAGTTCTGGAAAACTACTATGCAAAAGCGCATGCATACGACTTTTTAACAACGTGATTTCCTCATCAATTTCATCATAATATCGTGTAAGTGCGCGCATTTGTTCGTAATAATCATCCTGTACATAGGTTGGTTCGCGTTCCATTTTGAAATGGGTTTTGGCTAATTCATGTGCGTCGCTGATATCGGTTTTATTTCGGCGCATCTTAGCCATTTGAAGGTTTGCCTCAAGTGGGTTCATTCGACAATATGTATGACCGTACGCCTTTAAGAACGCTTCCACAGGCTTTGAATAGACACCTGTTGCTTCAAAGACAATTTCAGGTGCTTGTCCATCTATCCGCTTAATTTCTTCGATTCGTTTATGCAGTTGTTCAAAATCTACACGTGTATGAGACAACTCACCTTCAAATTGACATTGACGGTATTGATCGTAAATCGCTACTGTACTTTTTCCTTTACTGACATCTAATGCAATCACATGTTTCATCATTTTTCTCCTTTTCAGCCAATCTTAGAAGTCTTCACAGTGCCTTATCGATTCCATTTTCTTATACACGATCTCTTGGACCCAACATACTAAACTGATTCAAATAAGGGTGTGAAGTGAGCCGGTTTTTAATACGGATTCTTAAATGATCCCAGGGGCTGTTCGGCTTTCCTTCACTTCTACTATAAAAAAATAGTAGCACAAACCATGGCCGTGGTTTGTACTACTAATGTTAGTATGTTTTT
>NZ_JBDQZI010000038.1:0-626 GCF_042920265.1 Lysinibacillus sp. KU-BSD001
AAATGGTGAGCCATGAAGGACTCGAACCTTCGACCCTCTGATTAAAAGTCAGATGCTCTACCGACTGAGCTAATGGCTCGGAAATGGCTGGGGTACTAGGATTCGAACCTAGGCATGACGGAATCAAAATCCGTTGCCTTACCGCTTGGCTATACCCCATTGATTTTAGTGAAAATGGTGGAGGGGGACGGATTCGAACCGCCGAACCCGAAGGAGCGGATTTACAGTCCGCCGCGTTTAGCCACTTCGCTACCCCTCCGAATAATGATGCCGGCGATAGGAGTCGAACCCACGACCTACTGATTACAAGTCAGTTGCTCTACCAACTGAGCTACACCGGCATAAATATGGTGGAGGATGACGGGCTCGAACCGCCGACCCCCTGCTTGTAAGGCAGGTGCTCTCCCAGCTGAGCTAATCCTCCATCTAATTAAAAATTACCATGAATAAAATATGTACAAATTTTATTCTTTCAAAACTGGATAAACGGTGCATTGTGCACAACACAAAATGTGGTTAAGTCCTCGACCGATTAGTATTCGTCAGCTCCATGTGTCGCCACACTTCCACCTCGAACCTATCTACCTGATCGTCTTTCAGGGGTCTTACTTACTTGCGTAATGGGA
>NZ_JBDQZI010000039.1:0-608 GCF_042920265.1 Lysinibacillus sp. KU-BSD001
TTAGGCACGCCGCCAGCGTTCGTCCTGAGCCAGGATCAAACTCTCCATAAAAGAATTTGAGTAAGCTCAAATTTGCTGGCATCATGTTTGATGTCCAAAATTTTGTTTCTTATTCAGAAACATTTATTGTTAACGTTTTGCTTGTTCAGTTTTCAAAGTTCATGGAGCGGGTGATGAGAATCGAACTCACGACATCAGCTTGGAAGGCTGAGGTTTTACCATTAAACTACACCCGCATATTTTTATTTATATGGCGCGCCCGACAGGAGTCGAACCCATAACCTTCTGATCCGTAGTCAGACGCTCTATCCAATTGAGCTACGGGCGCGTATTTGTTAATTCACTTGGTGCGGCCGAGAGGACTTGAACCTCCACGGGGTTGCCCCCACTAGGCCCTCAACCTAGCGCGTCTGCCATTCCGCCACGACCGCATTTAATCTTGCGACTTTACTAGTATATACAACGCAAGTAAGTATGTCAAGACTAAAAATGGTGAGCCATGAAGGACTCGAACCTTCGACCCTCTGATTAAAAGTCAGATGCTCTACCGACTGAGCTAATGGCTCGGAAATGGCTGGGGTACTAGGATTCGAACCTAGGCATGACGG
>NZ_JBDQZI010000003.1:0-376591 GCF_042920265.1 Lysinibacillus sp. KU-BSD001
AAAAAAATTAGCGCCCGTAGCTCAATTGGATAGAGCGTCTGACTACGGATCAGAAGGTTATGGGTTCGACTCCTGTCGGGCGCGCCAAAAAAGTACGGGAAGTAGCTCAGCTTGGTAGAGCACTTGGTTTGGGACCAAGGGGTCGCAGGTTCGAATCCTGTCTTCCCGACCATCCTTAACCTGATATCAACTGATTATTTTGGGGCCTTAGCTCAGCTGGGAGAGCGCCTGCCTTGCACGCAGGAGGTCAGCGGTTCGATCCCGCTAGGCTCCACCAAATTATTTATAAAGATCCTGGCTACCTAGCTCAGCTGGCTAGAGCATTCGGTTCATACCCGAAAGGTCGTGGGTTCGACTCCCTCGGTAGCCATCCTAAAGGACCTTTAGCTCAGTTGGTTAGAGCAGACGGCTCATAACCGTCCGGTCACAGGTTCGAGTCCTGTAAGGTCCACCATATGAATAGTAAAACGGAGGAATACCCAAGTCCGGCTGAAGGGATCGGTCTTGAAAACCGACAGGCGGGTTAAACCGCGCGGGGGTTCGAATCCCTCTTCCTCCGCCATTTTGATTTCAAAAGAAAATGGTGAACTAGAATAAAACTTCAGCAAACATACTATTATCGCGGGGTGGAGCAGTTCGGTAGCTCGTCGGGCTCATAACCCGAAGGTCACAGGTTCAAATCCTGTCCCCGCAACCAAAAGGTCCCGTGGTGTAGCGGTTAACATGCCTGCCTGTCACGCAGGAGATCGCCGGTTCGATCCCGGTCGGGACCGCCATTTATATGGGTCAGTAGCTCAGTTGGTAGAGCATTAGATTGAAGCTCTAAGTGTCGGCGGTTCGATTCCGTCCTGACCCACCATTGTTTATGCGGGTGTAGTTTAATGGTAAAACCTCAGCCTTCCAAGCTGATGTCGTGGGTTCGATTCCCATCACCCGCTCCACTAACTAAAAAGCCGAAGGGGCCTATAGCTCAGCTGGTTAGAGCGCACGCCTGATAAGCGTGAGGTCGATGGTTCGAGTCCATTTAGGCCCACCATATATATTATTCCGAAGTAGCTCAGTGGTAGAGCAACCGGCTGTTAACCGGTTGGTCGTAGGTTCGAGTCCTACCTTCGGAGCCATTTATGGGGAAGTACTCAAGAGGCTGAAGAGGCGCCCCTGCTAAGGGTGTAGGTCGGGTAACCGGCGCGAGGGTTCAAATCCCTCCTTCTCCGCCATATCAATTTAAAATTGGCCCGTTGGTCAAGTGGTTAAGACACCGCCCTTTCACGGCGGTAACACGGGTTCGAATCCCGTACGGGTCATCATAAAAGTCTGAGACGATATATCATCGTTTCAGGCTTTTTTTTGTTTCCATAATAATTGCTGGGGTGTTAACCAATAGAGAAATATACTACTTGACCTTTACGTTACGTAAAGCCTTATATTAAAAGCAGAGGTGAGTTATGTATATTCAGGAGCTGGCGAGGCTATCAGGAGTAAGCACAAGGACACTCCGTTATTATGACCAGATCGGTTTGCTTATTCCAATGAAGAAGGAAGACACAGGTTATAGGGTTTATAATCAAGGGCATGTTGATCGCTTACAGCAAATATTATTTTATCGTGAATTGGATATGCCGCTTGCACAAATTAAAGCGGTTTTAGATGCGGAAGGTTTTGAGCAACTCGAAAGCTTACGCTATCATCAGCGAACACTGCAACAAAAACAGCGTCATATAACGGAATTACTGGAAACAGTGATAATGACAATTCAATCAATTGAGGAGGGAATAACAATGAGTAACGAGCAAAAGTTTGAGGTATTTAAACAACAGCTAATCGATGAAAACGAGGCAAAGTATGGAGCAGAAATTCGTGAAAAGTACGAGAACGAGTCGGTAAAGGCTTCTTATGGCATGGTGAAGAACATGACAGAGGAACAATATGAAGCAGCTCAGCAGCTCGAAAAAATGCTTTTAGAGCGATTAAAAGAAGCTATGGAAGAGGGCGATGTGCAATCAGATATTGCGGTGGAAGTGGCAGAGCTTCATAAGCGTTGGCTTAGCTTTTACTGGCCGAAATATACAAAAGAAGCCCATATTGGTTTGGCGCAAATGTATATAGCCGATCAACGCTTTACAGATTATTATGATTCACGTGTTAATAAAGGCGCAACGCAATTTTTAGCAGATGCCATTGTCTATTATGGGCAACTAAAATAAGGATATTCCGTATTATTTCTATTGAATACAGATGAAGAAACGAATAGAAAAGCGTCCCGATAACCTGTTTCGGGACGCTTTAATTAGCGTATCAGCATATAGAAAATTTTTATTGGATAGGATACTTTTTTAGAAATACGTTAAAAAATAAAATAATTAATTAATAAACCGACAGCGAGTAAAAAGCCAAAGATTGTATTTGTTTGAGCAGTAAATTTCATTGCAGGCATGACTTCAAGCGGCTCTTTTTTATGCCGGAAAATATCAATAGCCTTTATCGGTTTTGGAATACTAAACAATACAATCAGCGCCCAGTACGTAATATCTTCAATAATAACTAAACCTAAAATCCATAGGTACGATACGATGAAAAATAGGGAAAGAATATAAATGGCATTATGACGACCAACTAAAATCGCCATCGTTTTGCGACCGCCTTCTGTATCACCAACAATGTCGCGAATGTTGTTTGAGAGCATGATGGCGCCGACTAAAATCATACTAGGCACCGATAATAAAATTGCTTCAAGTGTTACTGTATTGGTCTGAATAAAGAAAGCAATTAATACAATCCCCATGCCCATGACTACACCGGATACAAGTTCCCCGAATGGCGAATAGGCAATTGGATAAGGTCCACCTGTATATAAGTAACCAATTAACATACATACTAAGCCAACAGCTGCTAACCACCAGGAGCTCATGGCACAAATATAAATCCCTAGAAGTACAGCAATTCCATAAAAGCTGAGCGCAATGGCCATAATGGTACTCGGTGCGACACCATGGCGAACAATTGTGCCACCAATGCCAACGGAGTTTTCATTATCCAGTCCTAATTTATAGTCATAATATTCGTTAAACATATTTGTTGCTGCTTGAATGAGCATACTGGCTATAAGCATAGCAAAAAATAATGGGAAGTGAATGGGTTCTCCCTCAACCGTTAATGCAATGGTTGTCCCTAAAAAAACAGGTACGAATGAAGCTGTTAATGTATGTGGACGTGTTAAATGCCACCATACTTTAAAGCCCCTATCCGCTTCAATGACTTTGGTCATATATTATTTCTCTCCTTCAACTAAACTATACTGTTCTATTTTATACGAACAATAAGAAAAAAGGTAGAGTCGTGCCTTTCTCATACAGATTTAAGCGAAAAAGTGATATGATAGTATAGAAATTTTGTAAAATGTACGATAGCAATCAAAGCTTATTTCTTGAGTTTAAATTGCAAAGACGGAGGTAATTTTCATGCATCATAAGTGGTACAATGCCACTGAAGTAGAAGTGGGCTCTTTGAACTCAAAGCACCATTTTTATATGGAAACAATGGAGGTAAGCCGATTATCTGCTCTGGCCTTTTTTGCTGCTGGTGAGAAATACAAGGGCAAACGATATTTTTGGCAAAATCGGGAGAAAACTTTTACCTTAGTAGGATTAGGACACGCTTATACAATTGAAAACAATGCAGGACAAGTGCGTTTTGATAAAGTAGAGCAAGAATGGAAACAATTAACGAAGAACATTGTGAAGGAAGAGGATTTACAACCGATTTTATTTGGTGGATTTACATTTGATCCACAAAATGAGATAGGAGGGGAATGGTCAACATTTCCACAAAGCTTTTTTGCAGTAGCAACGTTTCAGTTAATTATTCGAGATGATAAAGCATATGTGAGTATTCATTATATTACGGACGAAGAGAATAGTTCACAAGCCTTTGAACAATTACGTAAAGAGCGCGATCACTTAATTCACGCTGCGCAAGTGAAAGAATTAAAAACATACGTTAAGCCTATGATGACAAGCTATCAGGAGCCTTATAAAGAGGAATACTTGCACTCCATTGAGCAAGTGACGGCACATATTAAAGCGGAAGAGGCACAAAAAGTAGTAATTGCTCGTTCATTAGCATTGCAATTTGAAGAGGAAGTTGCGTCCTCTCAAATTTTATCGCATGTGATTCATGAACAGCCTGAAAGCTATTTATTTGGCTTAGAGCACGAGGAGATGTTGTTCTTTGGTGCATCACCTGAACGTTTAGTCAAGGTAGAGGAAGGACGAGCATTCTCATCATGTATTGCTGGTTCCATCCGTCGTGGTCATACAGTAGAGGAAGATGAGACATTAGGCTGGTCACTGTTAAATGATGTGAAAAATCGTGGGGAGCATCATTATGTAGTAGAAATGATTACCGAAACATTTGAGCAAAACTGTACGAATGTAAAAGTACCAAAACAACCAAAACTACTTAAAATTCGTGATATTCAACATTTATATACACCTGTGGAAGGGATATTAAATGAAGAGGCAACCATCCTGCAGCTTGTGAAGAATTTACACCCTACACCAGCCCTTGGCGGCGTACCGCGTAAAGAGGCAATGGATATAATTCGACGCTATGAGCCGATGAACCGAGGGCTATATGCAGCACCGATTGGCTGGGTAGATGCCGATGGAAATGGAGAATTTGCTGTCGCTATTCGTTCAGCTGCATTACTTGGGAATCGTGCCTTTTTATATGCAGGAGGCGGCATCGTCGAAGATTCTACACCAGCATCAGAATATGAGGAGACGTTAGTTAAATTCCGTCCGATGTTACGTGCTTTAGGAGGAAAGTTAAGTGAGTGAACGTGAAATACTATCAAACTATGTATATACAATCGTTGCTAGCTTAGTACAAAACGGTGTAGAGCAAGTGGTGATTAGTCCGGGTTCTCGTTCGACACCTCTTGCCTATGCATTTGCACATACGAAAGAAATTGAGGTGTTTCGTCAGGTAGATGAGCGTGCGGCTGCCTTTTTTGCATTAGGTCTTGCAAAAAGGGCAGGAAAACCCGTTGTATTGTTATGTACATCAGGGACAGCGGCTGCTAACTATTTCCCTGCGATTGTGGAGGCAAAGTATGCGCGTGTTCCTCTAATTGTCATTACAGCGGACCGACCACACGAACTACGTGAAGTAGGGGCTCCACAAGCTATTAATCAAATTCACTTATATGGTGAGCAAGTAAAGTGGTTTGCTGAATTTCCGATTCCAGATGATGCAAAGCCAACATTACCATTTATTGAACGCCATACAGCACGGGCTGTTGCCATTGCCATGAGTGCACCATTTGGACCTGTTCATCTGAATATCCCGTTCCGTGAACCGTTACTTGTGGATTTTTGCGATTTGCCAACGCTTCGTTACCAAGGGAATATACTTAATCCTTACTCTTTAAGTGATGAGGCAAAAAGCGTGTTAGAAAAAAGGATTACTCAATCCCAAAAAGGTGTATTCATTGTCGGTGAGTTGCCATTAAATACAGATGTCCATCATTTATGGGAGTTGATTCGACGCGCAAAATGGCCTGTGATGGTTGAGAGTCTTTCCAATATGCGCGGCAATGTCCCAGAAGACTGTAAACCATATGTGATTTCAACATATGATGCGATTTTGAAAAATGCAACATTCAAAAAAGCAGCATGTCCGGATACAGTGATTCGTTTTGGCGCACAACCGGTATCAAAGTTTTTATCGATGTTTATTACGGAGTCCATGCCAGCACACTATATTGTTGTGGATGAAGATCCGATGTTCCGTGATTCTACAAGTACCGCTACGGCCTTTATTCATGCCAAAATTGATCATGCATTCGGCAATTTAACAATTGAAAGTCGTATGGAAGCGTCATACTTAGCATTATGGCAGCAGGCACAGGCAATAGCGATGAAGCATATTGAACATTACATTGAGCGAGAGCAGGATGAAGGAGCACTTGTTGGCAAGATGCTACAATGCCTGCCAGAAGCGAGTGATGTATTTGCTTCGAGTAGTATGCCGATTCGTGATATTGATACGTTCTATACACCTTCAGAAAAAGATATTCACATTATTGCAAACCGTGGAGCAAATGGGATTGACGGTGTCGTTTCAACGGTATTTGGCTATAGTGCGGGGAATAGTCGCCACACTTATCTACTCATTGGTGATTTAGCATTTTTACATGATAGTAATGCATTTTTAGCAACGCGTTATCAAAATTGTGAGCTAACAATCATTGTTATGAATAATGATGGTGGCGGTATATTCTCTTATTTACCACAATCCAGCGTGGAGCATCATTACGAAGATTTATTTGGTACACCGACGGGTTTAACGTTTGAACAGATTGCAGTGATGTATGATCTGCATTATACGAAAGTGACAGAACCAGCCGCATTTGTTGAAGCGATTTATGTACCGAATGAAAAGCCAGTTCGTTTAATTGAAGTATTTACAAATCGTGCTGAAAATGTTGTCACACATCGCAAGCTATGGCAAGCGATTAATGAGGAGTTCGATGCATGGCTACCGTAACTGCATTAGGAATAGATGTGCATGTAGAAACGTGGCATGATGAACAAGTAGAGACAATCGTTATGTTGCATGGGTTTACTGGTTCAACGAACACGTGGGCGCAAGTGGCGCAAAAATTGCCTCAATATCGAATCGTCGCTATTGATTGTATGGGACATGGAAAAACAGAGAGTCCAAATGATTTTATGTTATATACAATGGAGCAACAATTAGCTGTTCTTGAAGAAGTTTTTTGTCGATTGTTTATACAAAATTTTACACTTATTGGTTATTCAATGGGGGGACGTATTGCACTTAGCTACGCCATTCAATATCCTGAGCGGGTACGCCAACTTATATTAGAAAGTGCTTCTCCGGGTCTGCGAACAGAGGAAGAACGAAAAGCACGTAAAGAAGCAGATGACAAATTAGCACAAAAGATTGAAGCAGCTGGCGTTGTCAATTTCGTTCGTGAGTGGGAGAATATTCAACTATTCGCTTCTCAAAAAAAATTGCCATTAAGTGTTCAGCAGGCAATACGGACAGAGAGGCTAAATCAAAGCGCTCAAGGATTAGCCAACAGTTTGCGTGGTATCGGAACCGGTATGATGCCGTCAGTATGGGATAGATTGCATAGGTTGTTGATGCCAGTAACACTCATTACAGGAGAATTAGATGAAAAATTTGTAAGTATTGCCTGGGAAATGGCACAGGTCATCCCGAAAGTACGTCATTTAACAGTAAATAATGCGGGGCACGCAATTCATGTGGAAAATCCCACAGAGTTTGCTACAATAGTAAAGGACACAATTTCATTAAAATAAGTAGGGGGACTATACCATGACAACACGTCAATGGACTTCATTACATACTTACGAAGATATTAAGTATGAGTTCTACAACGGAATCGCAAAAATTACGATTAACCGTCCAGAAGTGCGTAACGCTTTCCGTCCAAAAACAGTAACGGAAATGATTGACGCATTTTCACGTGCACGTGACGATAAAAACGTCGGTGTCATTATTTTAACAGGTGAAGGTGAGCATGCATTCTGCTCAGGCGGCGACCAAAAAGTACGCGGTCATGGCGGTTATGTAGGAGACGATGAGATTCCACGCTTAAATGTATTAGATTTACAACGTTTAATTCGTGTGATTCCTAAACCAGTAGTTGCCATGGTTGCAGGTTATGCAATCGGTGGCGGTCACGTATTACACGTAGTATGTGACTTAACAATTGCAGCTGACAATGCTCGCTTTGGACAAACTGGACCAAAAGTAGGGTCATTTGATGCTGGTTATGGCTCAGGCTATTTAGCACGTATTATTGGTCATAAAAAAGCGCGTGAAATTTGGTACTTATGCCGTCAATATGATGCACAACAAGCGCTTGAAATGGGCTTAGTAAACACAGTAGTACCATATGATCGTTTAGAAGATGAAACGGTTATGTGGTGTGAAGAAATGCTAGAAATGTCTCCAACTGCGCTACGCTTCTTAAAAGCTGCGATGAACGCAGATACAGACGGCTTAGCGGGTCTTCAACAAATGGCTGGTGACGCAACACTTCTTTACTACACAACAGATGAAGCAAAAGAAGGCCGCGATGCATTTAAAGAGAAACGTAAGCCAGACTTCGGTCAATTCCCTCGTTTCCCATAAAAATAAACTCAAAAAACAACTTGTGCTATAGTAGTACAAGTTGTTTTTCTTTATTTTGGTAAAAATTCTTGTTTCTTACTGCTACTATATAGTCTCATAATTATGATAAGATATAATAATATAATAGAACAAAGATAGGAAATGTGAACTAAAGGTGCGTAAGGAAATGAGGAAAGTAATTTTAGATAGACAATTAGAATCTTACTTAATATCCCTTTTTGAGTGTAATACAGATGGCATCCTGCTTTTGAATAAAGGCGGTTATATTGTGGATGCCAATCTTGCTTTTCTTACATTAGGAGGCTATACAAAGGAAGAACTTTTGAACCGAAATTTTTTAGAGATTATTGTGAATGAACCGCCAGACAATAGTAACCATTTATCATTTACGGAAATCGATTTTACAGATGCACGTTTTCGATTAATTACGAAAGCGAACACACAAATTGGGTGTTTAATGCGTTTAAATCAAGTGATAGAACATGAAAAGGTTATTGGCTTTTTTTTAACGGTTAAAAATATGAGTGAGTTAGATAAAATCGCAGAACGCTATTTAGAGAGTGAATTTAATTATCGAAAAATTGCTGAGAATATTCAAGATGTACTTATATTAATGGATCAACATCAAAATTATTTGTATGTCTCTCCATCAAGTAAAGAAATGTTTGGTTTTGACTATACGACTTTTGAACATCAAGAAGTAGGTTTTTATATTCATCCGGACGATGTGGAAGAGTTTACGAACAAGTTTCATGCTACTATTGAAAAACGTAAGCCATTTGCATTAAAAATACAGATGCGTCATCAAAAGCTTATGTGGATTTGGACTGAGATTAAAGGAAAAGCCGTTTACGATATGAATGGTCATTTCTTACATGTGTTATTAGTCATACGCGATATTTCAAGAGAACGTCAACAAGAAGAAACACTGAAGTATTTGGCATATCATGATCCTTTAACAAATTTGCCAAACCGTCGTATGTTCCGAGAACATTTAACGAGGGCATTTACAAGGCTGAATGAACAGCATATTTCATTTGCTGTTTTACTATTAGATATCGATAATTTTAAACAAATTAATGACTCATATGGCCATGAAATTGGTGATCAGGTAATTATTGAGTATGGGGCACGATTACAACAAACTATAGGAAAAAAGGGGCTTGTAGCAAGACTAGGTGGAGATGAATTTGTTATATTACTTACAGATTTTATTGATGAGGAGCAAGTAAGCAATATTGCATATCGAATCAATGAACGAGTAAGACAAGGTTTATTCATTCAACAAACTTATCTTGAAATCACAACAAGTATTGGCGTCGCAATATGTGATAACTCAACATTTACGGCATCACAAATATTGCGATATGCAGATAAAGCGCTATACAATATAAAAGAACATGGAAAAGATGCATTTAGTATATACAAAGTTGGACAGTAAGAGGCGCGAAACGAGTAGCGCTTTTTTACATTGTAGTGGGAGGAAGGACGATGCAACCAAATTGGTTAGCTCAGCGAAGTTATTTAACGCCTAATCGAATCGGGTTAAGTTTTGATGAACAGCAATGGACATTTCAAGAACTTTATCAAGAAGCGATATGCATGGCAGAGAAATTAGCGACATTTCATGTAAATCAGGGTGATCGTGTTGCCATTTTAGCGCCTTCTAGACCAGAGCTGATTATGATGATTTACGGTTGCATGCAAGCACAGCTTGAAATGGTCTTTTTAAATGGCCGATTGTCTGAGCATGAATTACAGTATCAAATTGAGGATGCACAAGTAAAGGCAATTCTTGTGCATGAACAGGAACTACATAAACTTCAGGCAGATGCACGCATCCTTACGTTTAATACTGTTTTAACCGCAGAAAGAACACCGATTAACATCGCACAAGAATGGGACGACACGACAACTATTTCGATTATGTATACGTCTGGCACAACTGGTTTCCCAAAAGGAGTACGCCAAACGGTACAAAACCATAGTGCCAGTGCGATTAGCTCGGCACTTAATCTAGGGTTAAAAGAAGATGACGTTTGGCTTTGTACAGTTCCAATTTTTCATATTAGCGGATTTTCCATATTAATACGCTCTTTGTTATATGGTATGACCGTTCGATTATATGAAAAATTTGATGCAGCAAAGTGTGCGAATGAGATTGTACAAGGGTCGGTAACGAAAATGTCTGTTGTTGCGGTCATGCTTGAACGTATCCTTACGTATATGGAGGAGAGTGGGCTAGTAGCACATCCAAACTTTACAACGATGTTACTTGGGGGAGGACCAGTACCAGTTGATTATTTACAACGTGCTGCTAAATTACATTTACGTGTTGCTCAAACGTATGGAATGACAGAAACATCATCGCAAACGGCCACATTAAGTAATGAGGATGCGATGCGAAAAATTGGTTCAGCAGGTAAACCTTTATTTTTTAATCACATTAAAATTGAGGGTGTAACAAAGCCGCGAGAAGAAGGGGAAATTTGTATTCGTGGACCACATGTGACACCAGGGTATATCGGAAAATTTGCAGAGCGCGCGGCAACGCAGGATGGCTGGTTAAAAACAGGGGATATTGGTTATTTAGATGAAGAAGGTTATTTATATGTCATCGATCGCCGTTCAGATTTAATCATTTCTGGCGGAGAAAATATTTATCCAGCAGAAATTGAAAATGTATTAATGGCGCATCCGAATGTAAAGGAAGCAGGGGTTTGTGGTATGGACGATGACGTTTGGGGGCAAGTACCGGTAGCATTTGTTGTCGTGAAGCAGCCGATTTCAGAAGAACATTTACTGAATTTTTGTCAAGCAAGATTAGCGTCATACAAATTACCGAAGAATATCAAGTTTATAGATACACTACCTCGCAACGGCTCTAATAAGCTCTTAAGAAGAAAGTTGAAGGATATTTTATAATATTTCTTAGGGGATATTTATCAACGAAAGGGTGTCCAGAAAGTTTTCTTTCTAGACACCCTTTTTGTTTATTGAAGCGCTGTTTTTAGCGCATCCATATTCTTTGTCATCAATGTGAAATATGTTTCGCCATTCTTTATGTCGTCTGAAGTTAATACACTTAAATTGTGTAAAATAAGTGAATCAGCACCGACTTCCTGTTGAATCACTTCTGTTAAGTTCGAAGAAACGTTTTGCTCGAAGAAGATGTATTTAATATCCTCTTCTTTTGCTAAGTCGACGATAGCCGTTAACTCTTTTTGCGATGGTTCACTTTGCGAATTAAGACCTGCAATCGGTACTTGTGAAAAGCCGTAATGACCAGCGATATAGCCAAATGCTGCGTGTGATACGAAAAATGTTTTCTTTGTCGTTTCAGCTGCCATTGTTTCGAATTCAGCATGTAATGCATTTAATTCTGTTACAAGTGTTTCGTAGTTTTCGGTAAATACGGCTTCTTGCTCAGGCATGACTGTCACTAATTCATCCTTAATAACCGCTGCTAAATCTTGAGAAATAATAGGCGATAACCATACATGAGAGTCATGGTCATCGTGTGCATGATCATTTAAAATATGGTTTGTTTCTTCGCCTTCATGATCATGTCCTTCTTCCTCTTCGTGTGTTTCCCCCTCAGCATGTACATGACCAGTTGAAATGTGTAGCTTGTCTTCACTTACATGATCAGCAGTCGCTACTAATGTAACGTGTTCATTCGCTAATGTCTTTTTCGCATTATCGACAAAGCCTTCAAGTCCTAAGCCAATATAGAAGAAAATATCAGCATCAGCTAGAGACATCATGTCTTTTTGCGTTGGTTCAAATGTATGTTCATTGGCTCCAGGAGGGTAGATAGATGATACCTCTACATATTCACCGCCAATGCGTTCAGCAAAGTATTGTAGGGGATAAACGGTTGTATAAATAGATAATTTATCTGTTTGGTTCGTTGTGTCTTCCTTTGATGCTGTGTTGTCATCTTCACCACAAGCAGTGAGTATGATAGCAATCATTGCTAGTAAGAAGATTGATAGGTACTTCTTCAAGATGTTCACCTCTTAATTGTAATTATTACGATTTAACAATGATAATCATACACGAATTATCTTTAAAAAACAATAAAAAATAACCTTCGAAATTATTTTTTTTTCGAAGGCCATTTTTCTGGCACGGGGTCAAATCCACCTGGATGAAGTGGTTGACATTTTAATATGCGTATAACTGTTAAAATGAAGCCTTTAATGGCACCGTGTTTTTGAAATGCCTCGAGTCCATAACTTGAGCAAGTCGGGTGAAATCGACAAGAAGGAGGCGTCATGGGTGAAATAAATTTACGGTACAATTGAATGAGCCAAATAAAAGGATATTTCATTATTTATCCTCTGCTTTCTGTACAGTTTGTGTTGGCATAGGATCCACCGTTTGTTTTGTTGAAAATCCTTTTTGTTTTGCAATCCAAATTAAAAAGAAAGAGAACGTACCGACAATGGATACGATTACTATTAGGATAATAGGAAGACTCATAGTAGTATTCACCTCGATTTTATTATAACGGTTTTAGGCTATTTTTTGTGCAACAATCTAGTGAACACATATTGCACGAGAAAAGTTCTAAAAATATACATTTTTAAATGATAGAAAAATGGGTATACTAGTAATTGATAACAGTTTTCAATATACTTTATGAGGTGATACTATGGCAAACAAATCATTAGACAACCAATTAAACGAATTAGTAGCAACATGGTCAGTGTTATACACGAAGTTACACAATTATCACTGGTATGTAAACGGTCCGTCATTCTTTACATTACACACAAAATTTGAGGAATTATATAACGAAGTAACATTAAATTTAGACGAAATCGCGGAACGCATTTTATCTAAAGGCGGTAAGCCAGTTGCAACAATGAAAGAGCATTTAGTGCTTTCTCATGTAAAAGAGGCAGAAGGTAATGAGTCAGCCGAGCAAATGGTGCAAATAACGATCGATGACTTTAAAATTGTCATGAAAGCTTTAAAAGAAGCGATGGAAAGTGCAGCAGCAGAAGGCGATGATCGTACAGAAGATTTATTAAATGCGAATTATCAAAGTTTAGAAAAACATGCTTGGATGCTTTCAGCGTTCTTAGGCAATTAAATTACGGTTTACAGGCTAGCGTATGGGGGTGTCCAGAAAGTTTTTACTTTCTGGACACTCTTTTACTCCTTAATAATTATCCATTAAGAAATATTGCTCCTGCGGTGGTGACATCAAAATGCCACCAGCCCCTTTGTATAAATTTTATATATATTATTTATACTACTGTAGAGGTGATTAGGATGGAAAAACAAACGTATTATGTCTCTATCGTACATTTAACATGTACAACAGATCCAGCAGGGCCGTATAATTTTAAAATTGAATTAGAGCCATATAAAGCACGGGTATTTCAAAAGCTATTTCAGCAAATTCATCAGCTCGAGGGGTCTAATATGTTTCGGGCACATTTACCTTTTATTCCCTATCATATGGATGAATTGAATCATGACATTGACAGTCGCTATAAGAAGATCTATGCCCTTATACATGAATTTGGGGATCAGGAAGCAAAAGAATTTGTTGAACAAATACCTTATTTTAGTTGAAGCATTCACGTCCCTTCGCTACACTTACATTAGTGAGGAGTTGAAGGGATGTTTACATTTATAGATGAAAATGGCTTACGTGTGGACTTACGTTTTGACGAAGGCCCATTTGAAGTCGAACCAAGACATGTTTTAGCGATTGTAAAATATAAAGATAAATGGCTTTGTACAGAGCATATTAGGCGCGGTGTCGAGTTTCCAGGTGGAAAGCAAGAGGAAGGCGAAACATTGATAGAAGCAGCAATTCGTGAAGTGTATGAGGAAACACAAGTAAAAGTCACTGATGCCAAATGGTTTGCGTATTATATCGTACATGACGAAGTACCATTTTGTAAGGCCGTTTTTACAGCGCGTGTGGAAGCGATTGAGACGTTCGTAGGTGAGTTCGAAACCGTTGCAAGGCATTGGTTAACGGAAGAAGAATTACGAGCGCATCCTAATTTAAGCTTTTATATGCGTGATGATGGCATGAAAAAGATGTTACAGGAAGTGAAAACACATGTGCGACAATGGTAAAATAGCATCCATGCGCAAATATCCATCTCCGAATCCTACTATTCGGCTAGATGAAATTACATACTGGTCTTGTGGGTTACGGGTCAAAGGATTACTAGCAAGACCGACCAATATAAAAAATCCAGAAGCCATGTTATATTTACGTGGCGGCTTACAAACAGTCGGAATGGTGCGACCTGCACGAATCGCTCAATTTGCGCAACAAGGTTTTATTGTATTTGCTCCTTATTACAGAGGAAATCGCGGTGGTGAGGGACGAGATGAGTTTGCTGGTAATGATCGATTTGATGCGGTGTATGGAGTAGATGTATTAAAGCAATTTGTTACGTGCAAGCAAGTGCATGTATACGGTTTTTCGCGTGGCGGCTTAATGGCAATGTGGACAGCAATTTTACGTGATGATATTGCCTCTGTTGTAACGTGGGCTGGTGTATCTGATGCCGCAGCAACCTATTGGGATCGTGTTGACATGCGTAGGGGACTTCGGCGAATTATTGGTGGTACACCAAATAAAGTACCTGAGCGTTATGAAGATCGAACGCCGCTTTATGATGTAGATCAAATTGATGCGCCAGTGTTAATCATTCATGGAACGAGTGATCAACATGTGGATATAGAGCATGCATATCAATTGGAATTTTGCTTGCAAGATGCTGGGAAGCTTGTAGAAACGTGGTATTCTTTCGGGTTAAAGCATCATTATCCACCTAAGCTAAATCGAGAAACTGTGCAAGCGCTTTGTCAATGGATGAAGAAAAAAGCAACTTCTTAGTGAGGTTGCTTTTTATTGCTTTCTGGCGCTATTTCTAAAATAAATAAAAAACGGCTATGCACAATTATTGCATAGCCGCATCTATGATATAAAGTTTAAAAAAACGTTATGTCACTCGTAATAAGAAATTAAGCTAATGGGCCGCCTTTTTTCACGATTGCTTCGTCAACATTTGTGAATTTTTTGAAGTTATTGCTAAATAACTCAGCAAGCTCAGCTGCTTTTTTATCGTATGCTGCTTTGTCAGCCCAAGCATCACGTGGGTTTAATACTTCTGTTGGAACGCCTTCAACAGCTACAGGGATGTTTAATCCGAATACGCCATCTTGAATTGTTTCCACATCGTTTAATTTACCTTCGATAGCAGCGCGAACCATTGCACGTGTGTAAGAAAGCTTCATACGAGAACCTACGCCGTACTCGCCACCAGTCCAGCCAGTGTTTACTAAGAATACTTGTGAACCGTGCTCGTCAATTTTCTTCCCTAGCTGATCAGCATACACTGTTGCTGGAAGTGGTAAGAATGGAGAACCGAAGCACGTAGAGAATACTGGTTCTGGCTCTGTTACGCCACGCTCTGTACCAGCTAATTTTGAAGTGAAACCACTTAAGAAGTGATACATTGCTTGCTCTTTTGTTAATTTAGAGATTGGAGGTAACACACCGAAAGCATCCGCAGTTAAGAATACGATTGTTTTTGGGTGACCTGCAACAGATGGTGTTACGATATTTTCAATGTAGTCGATTGGATACGCTACACGAGTGTTTTCAGTTAATGAGCCGTCATCGTAGTCACATACACGTGTTTCTGGATCAACTACTACGTTTTCTAAAACAGCACCGAATTTAATAGCGTTGTAAATTTCTGGCTCTTTTTCGGCAGAAAGGTTGATTGTTTTTGCATAACATCCGCCTTCGATGTTGAATACACCATTGTCAGACCAACCGTGCTCATCATCACCGATTAATTTGCGGTCAGCGTCAGCTGATAAAGTTGTTTTACCAGTACCAGATAAACCAAAGAATAATGCTACGTCGCCAGCTTCACCAACGTTTGCAGAACAGTGCATTGGGAAGATACCTTGCTCCGGTAATAAGTAGTTCATAATACCGAAGATGGATTTTTTCATTTCACCAGCATACTCCGTACCACCGATTAAAATGATTTTCTTTTCCATTGACGTAATGATGAAAGTCTCAGATTGTGTACCATCAACAGCAGGATCAGCTTTGAAAGATGGAGCTGAAACGATTGTGAAATCAGCTACATGAGCAGCTAATTCTTCAGCTGTTGGACGGATGAATAATTGATGACAGAAAAGATTATGCCAAGCATACTCGTTTACAACTTGAATTGATAGCTGAGAGTCTTTGTCAGCTCCTGCAAATCCTTTGAATACGAATAACTCGTCTTTCTCTTTTAAGTAGTTAACCACTTTTACGTATAGGTTGTCGAAAATTTCAGCTGAAATCGGTTGGTTTACTTTTCCCCAATCAATTTTATCCTTTGAACCTTCTTCTTCGACCATATACTTATCTTTAGGTGAACGACCTGTATATTTACCAGTTTCAGCACGTAATGCGCCGTCAACTGTTAATGTAGCTTCACCGCGTGAAGTTGCTTTTTCAACTAATTGTGGTACAGAAAGTTGTACTTGTACATTTGTCCCGCTTAATAAATCCTTCAGTTCGTTGTTGATTTCTACTGAATTCATCGATTAAATACCATCCTTTTTTATATAGTTCCCTTAGATAAGGGCAGTTTATTCTTAATTCAAAAATAGTATAACACATTGCTTTTAATAATCTATACTAATTCTTAATTTATTTTGTGAATTTTTTATAATTCCTAAAACGATTATAAAACGTTTGACATAATAAAACAAATTTCGTAATATGGGAAATTGAACGGATACTCTTATCCCGAGTTGGTGGAGGGTCAAGGCCCGATGAAGCCCGGCAACCTGCAATACGTATAAACGTAACGTGTTGGTGCCAACCTGATGCAAGGACATATTCCTTGAACGATAAGAGTGAAAGGTAACGAAAAGTTAATTCCTTTCGCTCGCTGAATGAGTGAAAGGGTTTTTTGTTTTTATAAGAAAAAATTCAGTATATGGAATTTTTTCATTATTATAATGCTTTTCTAAATCCTCGTGTAAAAGTTAGCAACGGGCTTGAGTTTCAATCCGTACGGGTAGACTTACATGGGTAATGAGTACCGTATCAATATTGCGTCTTTGCGCAGGGCAATTATTAGGAGGAAAACAAATGACAAACCGTCGACTGTTTACATCAGAAAGTGTAACAGAAGGGCATCCAGATAAAATCTGTGACCAAATTTCAGATGCTATCTTAGATGCGATTTTAGCCGCAGATCCTAATGCACGTGTAGCGTGTGAAACGACTGTCACAACAGGACTTGTATTAGTATCTGGTGAGATTACAACTTCAACGTATGTTGATATTAAAGGCATTGTGCGTGATACAGTAGCAGAAATTGGCTACACACGTGGTAAGTACGGCTTCGACGCTGAAAATTTAGCTGTATTAGTTGCAATTGGTGAACAATCACCTGACATTGCACAAGGTGTGGACCAAGCACTTGAAGCACGTGAAGGCTCAATGTCTGACGAAGAACTTGAAGCAATTGGTGCTGGTGACCAAGGTTTAATGTTTGGTTATGCATGCAATGAAACACCAGAGCTTATGCCGCTGCCAATTAGCTTAGCGCATAAATTAGCACGTCGCTTAACAGAAGTACGTAAATCTGGAGAGCTATCATATCTTCGTCCAGATGGTAAAACACAAGTAACTATAGAATATGATGAAAACAATACGCCTGTACGTGTGGATACAATTGTATTATCTACACAACACGATGAAGATATAACATTAGAGCAAATCCAAAAAGATGTAAAAGAACTTGTGATTCATGCAGTTGTACCGGCGGAGTTAATTGATGACAATACAAAATACTTCATCAACCCAACTGGTCGTTTCGTAATTGGCGGACCAAAAGGAGATGCTGGTTTAACAGGCCGTAAAATTATCGTGGATACATACGGTGGTTATGCTCGTCATGGTGGCGGTGCATTCTCTGGTAAGGATGCAACAAAAGTTGACCGTTCAGCAGCATATGCAGCGCGTTATGTAGCGAAAAATATTGTAGCAGCTGGTTTAGCAGATCGTGCAGAAGTACAACTTGCATACGCAATTGGCGTAGCGCGTCCAGTATCAATCGCAGTTGACACATTTGGCACAGGGAAAGTAGAAGAAAGTAAAATGGTAGAATGGGTACGCGAATTATTTGATTTACGCCCAGCAGGCATTATTCAAATGCTTGATTTACGTCGTCCAATCTACAAGCAAACAGCGGCATATGGTCATTTCGGTCGTACAGATTTAGATGTACCATGGGAAAAAACAGACAAAGCCGAGCTGTTACGCGAAAAAGCAGGATTATAAACCATACCATTTCTTTGCAGGGAATAAGGTAAAAGCCGTCACAAATGTGGCGGCTTGTTTTTAATTTAAAGTGAAAAAGTTAGAGGTATTTATTATACAAATATTAAAATATGGTATAAGTTCTATTTAGTGGAGTGGTTGATAAAAGGGCCTTTCTCTATAAAGGCTCTTTCTAAGGAGTAGATGCTAAATTAGAAAATTTTCTATTTATATAAACAGATGCGGTAATTTGTCATTGCTATTATAAAATAACTAATAGTGTAAAAAATAAACAGGGTAAGGTTGGTAATGAACTAAGCTCTCCTTTATAATAGAGAGCATAGAAGGAGAGGAAATTATGAATATAAAAAAAATCGGCTTAATACTAGCGACAGCAATTGTTTTAGTAGCTGCGATCATCTATGGTGGTACATATGGAACGGTTCAGCAAATCGAAATCGATAATACAGCCATTCAATTAGAAATTGACGGTTTTAAATTAAAAGAAGTGACAGTTTCTCAGGAAGAAAAAATTCATTCATCTGATCACACTTCTATCTATAAAGTAAGACAAGGTATTTTTCTAGCAGGGACATTAAAAATTGTCGAGAAAGTCATAGATAATGGCGATAAGGTCTTGTTTTTTGAGTTTATCAATGCGAGTGGCAAGCAAATGGATTTACCAGTTACTTTAACGGTTAAAGGAACAGATCGCTATGATAAGTTCGATATGATGGCAAAGGCGTATGTATCCACAGATGAAGCTTATTGGGGAGATGTGACGACCAATGTGAAAGGAATTTATAATGTATATACAGCAAATGATTTAACGAAATCAATGCTACTTTCCCATAACTATGTATCTAAAAAAGTTACTGAAGAAAATGATACTGGAAATGTTTCAAAAGTACGACAGTTAATAGAAGAAAATCAGTTTGGAGAAGTCGAGCAATTAGACGGAGCATTAGTCATTCCTTTCTCAATGAAGACAACGGCTAAAAACGATATTTCGGAAAGTTGGATGATGATTTCAGCAGAGCCGCTTTTTGAAAATGAAAGTAATGCAACAGCATATAAAGAACAATCGAATGCAGAGCAGCACAGCTCCATAAAATGGTTAACAATAAATGGTGCGATGTCAAAATTACATAAGGATACTGAGCCAGCTTTGGAAAATGTATACGGCAGAAACGTATTCAATATGGCGAATGATGCGATTTTAGAGCGCTATCAAGAAACAGAAGAACGCTTCTACTACAATCTGTTAGTTGTTTTAGTGAATAAGCTAGTAGAGTATAAAGAATCGGGTAAGCAAGATGCATTTGTCACAGAGTATACAAGCGGTCTTTTAAAGGAACAGTATAATATACAAGCACCTTATATTAATGCGCAAGAAAATGAAGTGATACATCAATTTTTATACGATACACAAGTTGTATTACAAGATGAGGCATTAAGTAGTGCCATGCTTGACTATGCGGATTTTTTAGTTGCGCAGAGAGCTAGAGGAAATGTGATTCATACAAGAAATGGTTACTATATTACAGATTATATGGCGCTTCGGAAGAATGAAGAGGTGAAAAAATCACATGCTTCATTAAAACAGATCATTTCAAAAATGAATGTGTTATTTGAGGCTTATAAAGTAACGAATGATGAAAAATATAAAAAAGCAGCGGTTTCGATGTTAAATGGACTTGAAGATTTAGGGGACAGATGGGTTAACCCAGCAACGGGTGAACCATGGGGACAAACTACGTCAACATATGAATTCAGCGACAGTGAAGACAAACTCACTCAATCAGAAGCAATGAAGACCGTGGAATATTTAGAGGAACTAAATATCACATATAAAGGTGTTTTCAACGAATTAGTCAAAACACTTCAATAAAGAAATGGGCGTCCGTAAAACGCCCATTTTTTATTTGGATATGTTACTATCTAGTCATTTGACCATTATTTAATGAATATTTAATAATTTTTTGATAAAATGAGACATATTAGTCTTTTATCATCTGTTCAATGTATTATTTTTGAAGTGATTTATAGAACTGTCCTTTTTCAACGTATTCGCGAATAATGCGGTCCATATCTTCGCGATCTTCAGGCGTAATGTCACGCACGACTTTCGCAGGACGTCCCATCGCTAATGTATTTGGTGGGATTTTTTTGCCTGGAGGGACTAAGCTACCGGCACCAATAAAAGCGCCTTCGCCAATTTCAGCACCATCTAAAATAATCGAACCCATGCCAATTAATGCGCGTTTACGTACAACACAGCCATGTAATGTTACTTGATGGCCAATCGTTGCTTCATCTTCAATAATTAAAGGGTTGTTTGGGCTTTGGTGCAAGCAACTTAAGTCTTGGATACTTACACGATTGCCAATAATAGTTGGCGCCACATCGCCCCGAATCGATGTATTAAACCAAATTGATGTTTCTGCTCCGATAGTAACGTCACCAGTAATCGTCACATAATCAGCAATAAATGCGGATGGGTCTATGTTCGGATTTTTATCTTTATAAGGGTAAATCATATTCAATCTCCTCATTTCAAGCTAATATATATCATTATCGTATCAAATATATGAAACGAAATAAATAAACTTTTGCACTTCTTTCAGTAGGTGTTCAAACACACTGAAAGAAGTGCAAGCCTCTGGCGGATGTCACGGATTCGGAATGGAGTTCTTAAGAGGAAGTCAGCTTAAAACCACCGCATCGTGCGGTAACAGCTGACTGACCCACATCCTGTGGGCCTTAAGCACAAAGCCGAATCCGGACGCAATTACGCCGAGGCGCAATTGGTTAAGGCAAAAAAGTATGACTATTTTCTAGTTAAAGTGTGAGATAAGCATTCGTGTCGAATGAGGTTAGACAATGGAGGTAGCGAAAATGATGGAGAAGCAGTTACTTTCACACTTTTTAAACATAATGAACGAGAGTTTTAGGAGGAAGTCCAATGTGGAAATGGGAAGCTGAGGGGCAGCCGAAAGCGGTTGTTGCTATTTTTCATGGCGCTTATGAGCATTATGCATGGTATGCGTGGCTGATTGAAAAATTGCGCAGCACAGGATTTCACGTTGTCATGGGAGATTTACCGGGGCATGGTGTACAAACAAAAAATCATCGCTATCATGATGAAGATTTTAGTGAGTACTACACATATGCAAAACAATTAGTAGAAGTCGCTCAGACCGATAATTTGCCGGTATTTATTATTGGAAATGGGCTGGGTGCTACAATTGCAGCACGTGCTGTATACCGCAATAAAGTGGAATGTGCAGGTCTCATTATGGTGTCACCTTGGTTGCAACTAAAATTGGAACCAGGAAAACTATCCAAAGCGTTATCAAGTTTAAGTGCTATTACATCAAGTGTAAAGTTAACGCATGATATTACCCATAATCAATTAACACGTAATTTTGAAGTGTATGGTGAAATGAAGGATGAAATACCATTTAACACCGTTGTGACAGTAAAATGGTATCGTGAGCTTCAACAGTTATTAAAAATGTTAAAAGACCCTGAAGTAAAGATTTCTTCCATTCCATTACTTGTCATGACAGGTGGGCGTGATAAAATTACAGATACAACTGCCTCTAGACAATGGCTTGTGCAACAAAATTCGAAAAGTTTCCAATTCAAAGAGTGGCCAGAATGCTTGAGTAGTTTATTTTTTGAGTTTGAACGGGAAGAAGTATTTTTATTAACAAAAGACTTTATGCATAATAGTCTGCGATCACTAGGCTATATTATTGATTAACTATAAAAACGCAATAGGGTGGGCCTATTGTGTTTTTTTTGTGTATTTAATTTCGGGATTAACTATTTTAAATTTTAAAAAAATTGGTTGAATGACCGTTCTTTTTGTAATATAGTGTATTTCAAACTAATAAACTATTTCAAAACAAAGGGGGTATTATATGGAAAGTATTGTTACCTTTTTGAACAATATTTTTTGGGGACCTTGGTTTATTTATGGAATCATGATAATCGGTCTTTTCTTCTCTATCATTACTCGATTCCTTCAAGTCCGTCATATTAAAGAAATGTTCGCGCTCATGTTTAAAGGGGAAAAATCGGAAAAAGGGATTTCCTCCTTCCAAGCATTATCTATTGCACTATCAGGCCGTGTAGGTACTGGTAATATTGCGGGTACTGCAACAGCCATCGGGATGGGTGGCCCAGGTGCTGTGTTCTGGATGTGGGCAATTGCCTTTATTGGGGCAGCGACTGCGTACGTAGAGTCGACATTGGCGCAAATTTATAAAGAAGAGAAAGAAACTGAATATCGTGGTGGTCCAGCTTTCTATATTGAAAAAGGCATGGGGCAAAAGTGGTTTGCTATTATTTTTGCAGTAGCAGCATTACTAGCCATGCTTGTTTTAATGCCTGGTGTTCAATCAAATGCGATTGCTGGGGCAATGAATAATGCATTCGGAATTGATAATTGGATTATTGGTCTAATTATTGCTATTTTACTTGGGGTTATCATTATCGGTGGGGTTAAATCGATTGCGAATGCAGCACAAATCATTGTACCGTTTATGGCGTTAGCGTATATTTTAATGGCGATTGTCATTATTGTTATGAATATTGGCGAGGTACCAGGTGTCATTGCGCTTATTTTCTCAAGTGCATTTGGTGCTCAGGAAATATTTGGGGGTATTATCGGTTCTGCTATTGCTTGGGGCGTAAAGCGTGGTATTTATTCGAATGAAGCGGGTCAAGGGACAGGAGCGCACCCTGCAGCAGCTGCGGAAGTATCTCACCCAGCAAAGCAAGGGTTAGTACAGGCGGCATCGGTTTATATTGATACATTATTAATCTGTTCGGCTACGGCATTTATGATTTTATTTACAGGTATGTACAATGTACACGATGAAAGTGCAGAAAAAATACCAGTAATGGTGGATGGTGAAGTGCATATGGTCAACGATGAGCCATATGAAATTTACCCAACACTTTTCACAGGTGAATTTGGTAAAGATGAATATACGGGCGATGCGCAAGTTTCTTATGCACAAACAATTAAAGAGGGTGCAGCATATACACAATCTGCCGTAGATGAAGCATTACCAGGCTTTGGTGCACCATTCGTAGCGATTGCATTATTCTTCTTTGCTTTCACAACGATTATGGCGTACTACTATATCGCAGAAACAAACGTTGCCTATCTACTCTCTGGTACGGCAGAAAAAATTGGGATTTGGATTGCGAAAATCGTCATTATCGCAACAGCGTTCTACGGTACTGTACGTACATCGGACTTAGCATGGGCAATGGGCGATGTCGGGCTGGGCTTAATGGTATGGATTAACGTCATTGCTATCTTAATCATTATGAAACCAGCAATCATTGCATTAAAAGACTACGAGAAACAAAAGAAAGAAGGCAAAGACCCAGTATTTGATCCGATTAAATTAGGCATTAAAAATGCAACATTCTGGGAAAATCGAAATAAAAAATAATAAAGTAAGAGCTGCTTCAAACCTTTTGAAGCAGCTCTTTATTTTATCGGCATTAATAGACAAAGTGAACAGGTTAATAGACAATATTCACCTATTAATAGACAAACTGAATAGATTAATAGACAAACATAAAATTTTTCGTAAATAGATTGAACGATTTATACAATAGCCCTGTCTAATACATAAAGAAAGTAAAGAAGGTGGGATTATGGAGAAAATAGCGAAGCGTGCCATCAGGGGAGACCAACAAGCAACCCTTGTTCTGCTTGAAGTATACGAGGAAACATTGTATCGAACAGCCTATGCGTATTTACGCAATGAACATGATGCACTTGACGCGATGCAGGAGCTAGCGTACCGGGCACTAAAGAAAATGCATCAAGTAAAAGAACCTGCCTATGTTAGTACATGGCTCGTACGGGTGTTAATTAATATTTGCCTCGATATGAAAAAGAAACAAGTCCATTACGTATCTCACGATGTTGAATCAAGCTACACATACGAAACCAATTTTGAAGTACTCGATTTAATTAGCCAGCTATCAGCGCAGGAGCAGCAGGCCATTTATTTAAAGTATGTGGAGCAACGGACAAATAAAGATATTGCACACGTACAAAATATCCCTGAAGGTACGGTAAAATCACGTGTACATCATGCACTACGAAAGCTACGACTACTATTTGGCCAAGGAGGGAGAGGATGATGACCCCATTTGATGCTGAAAAGCTAAATAAAGAATTAGATCAAATTAAAGTACCAAAAGACCAGTTAGCGAAAACTAGACAAATAGCCTTCAAAGAAGTACAACAGGAAAAGCATCGAGCAAATAATTGGCGTTATTATACAGTACTCACAGCTACTGTTGCGCTGGCACTTATCTTTTCCATACGTTATATTCCACTCGTGGCAGATACAGCAAAGCGTGTTCCAGGTTTCGCAGACATTGTGTCATTTATAACAGACAATCAACAACATGATTATGAGGAGCTGAATATTACAGAAACTAAAAATAATTTAACCCTCACAGTAAAAGGGGTAATAGCTGACGAAACAGGAATGAGAATTCATTACGCACTCGAAGCACCGTATAATATTTCAGAGCTTCCGATAAAAAAAGTAACAATTTTACAGGATGGGAAGGCAATAGATGGGGCAGTTACTTACGGTTGGTCGGTCGATGGGGAGACGCAAAAATCTGTAGAGGATGTCATTTATAAATTTGTTGAAGGTGAGGATTTACCTAATAAGAAGAACTTTGAGCTTCAAATGACATTTGGAGATAAGGAGAACACAACTTTTAAAATCCCCTTCACGATAAAAAATGATGTTGTGAAAAAGCGTATATATAATATCAAGCAAACCCTGTCCTACGAGGGACAAAAGCTAATTGTAGAAGATGTAACGGTCACACCAACAGCCACTCAGCTTCGCATAACAGTAGCTAATAATAACTCAATGCAAATTTTATCCCTTGGCAATGTACGTATTTTAAATGAGCAAGGTGAGCCGTTCAATACATTAGAAGGTGGGTTAATCGCTTTAGGCGATATTTCTTACGGTGAAGTGACGTATTTATTTGATAGCACAGTACTTGAAGCGAATGGTCCACTTACAATTGAAATTGAAAATATGAATGTGTTACCGAAGGACGATAATTATATTGAAGTAGATTTCATCAAGCAAGAAGTTTTAAAGCAGCCAGCAATAGGAAACGTAACATTTGAAGTAAAGGAAGATAGCCTCATCAAGATTGATGCGGAAGAGGGAAAAGAGGTGCGTCTTAGTCATGCCATCGATGCAAATGGCAAACGCTTTGAAATGGAATCATTTTCTGGTTCGTGGAACGAAGTGCAATATACGTATCCACCAGAAATGAAAAACCCAGTAAAAATATATTTTTACGATTATCCAAACACAGTGCCGTTTAAGGAAGAGATTGTGATTTACGAATAAAGAAAACAAGGATGAGCATCTTGGCTCATCCTTGTTTTTTATAATTCTTGACGTAATGCATGGATTACTTCGATTTTCGTTGCTTTCCGTGCTGGTCGCCAGCCAGATAAAATCGCTACAAGTAAGCTAATGCTACCGGCAATCACGACTAAGCTCAATGGAATGGTAGAGAATGTAATATTATAGCTTGTTAAATCAGCATCCGATAAAGCAAAGGCTAGCACGTGTGGTAAAATAGCATTGGCACTAAAACTAATCGCGTACGATACAATAATCGCTAAGCTTGTTCCTAAGAGACCAATAAATGCACTTTCCATTAAAAATAAGCGTTGAATGAGTGCTGGTGAGGCACCAATCGCCTTTAATACCCCGATTTCACGTGTTCGCTCTGTGACAGCCATGGTCATCGTATTAAAAATACCGATAGAGGCAATTAATACGGCAATCGTTCCGATAAACACAAGACCAATTTTAAAGATTAAGAAGAATAAATCCATTTCCTCTAATTGTTCTACAACAGAATACACTTGATAGCCTTGTTCTTTTAACTTTGTTAACACAGGCATCACATGTTCTAAAGAATCTACATAAATCCTTGAAGATGGGTAGGTCATTAACTGTGGGAACGTAGTCATAATATCTTGTCCAAATTGAATAGAGGTATCTTGGTACCACTCGTAAGAAGGTGCTTTTAATATACCGACAACAGTAAAGGTTGTTGGCTCAGAAAGTGTACCATCCTCGTCTAGTGTCAGTGTTAAAACGATTTCCTTCCCTAAAATATCGCCTTTATAGCCTTCCTCTTCTCCGTTATACCATGTTCCGTTCGCTTCTGCTTCCTTTGCCTTGCGTTCAATCTCTGCTTCGTCTGCCTCATTTAATAAGCTTTGTGCATAATGATAGCCAACTACGATTTCATTCGCCGTTTGTGGTAGTCGACCAGCACTTAAGTTAGAAGGAAGCTTTGCCTGTGCATCCATATCGACTATAATCCCTTGTGAATGGCCTGTTCGATCCTCAAACGTCGATTGCACAACACCACTAATGTCTGCTTTTTTTAGTACGACATTCACGTGCTCTAAGTTATTAATCCATTGTTCATCTTCGGCAGATAAGCTTTCTTCCCCCCAAAGTTGAATTTCTGTAATTTCTTCTTGGTTTAACAATTCATTTCGCATCGTATCTTGTATACCAAAGCCAATGGACGCGAGGACAATTAAAAAGGCACAGCCAATCATCGCCGCTAGTACGGTTGTTGTGACACGTAGCTTATTTTTTTTCATATGTTGCCAGACAAATTGTAATTGATCTTTAAATAGCATCTTAAATTTCCTCCATTAATAATCCGTCTGACATCCGCAAGATTCGGCTGGCGATAGAAGCCACTTCCTCATCATGGGTAATAATGACGAATGTGACGTTGCTTTCTTTGTTTAATTGTTGCATGAGCTGTAAAATTTCTTGTTCCGTTTGCATATCTAAGCTACCGGTTGGTTCGTCTGCTAATACAATTGGTGGGTCCGTAATCATGGCGCGTGCAATGGATACGCGCTGTTGTTGTCCACCAGAGAGCTCATTTGGATAATGATCGGCTACTTCTGTTAAACCGACTCGCTTTAGCATATCCTGTACTTTTTTCTGACGAATCGTAGGGCTAATTCCTTTTAGCTTAAGTGGTAATTCAATGTTTTCCGCCACATTCTGTCCAGGTAACAGCTGAAAATTTTGAAAGATAAAACCGAAGTGCTGTAAACGAAAAGCAGCACTTTGCTTCTCAGTAAAATGGGCGGTTTCAATGTCGTGTATTTGAATAGAACCACTATTTGGTTTTAAAAAGCCTGCGATGACTTGCAGTAGTGTCGACTTACCAGAGCCGCTTTTTCCGACAATGGAGATAATTTCGCCTTGCTGCACATTAAAATCAATGCCTTTTAATACTTCTACCTTCTTTTCCTTACCTTTTTTGCCAATCATAAATGCATGGTGTAATGATTGAACTGTAATCATATGCTCATTCCTTTATATTTTAGTAAGTTAAGTGTATAAGCTGAATCTGAAGATATAGGATGGAGCTTTCTGAAGATTTTCTTAAGAAATAGCAAAGAGGATCAGAAAGTTGTTACTTTCTGACCCTCTTTGTTACTTCTCTAATGCGAGCTTTATACCAAATCCAACTAATACAGCACCAGTTAAACCTTCAATCACCATTTTAGTTTTTGGCTTCTTCATAAAGGCACTAATTTTATCTAATAAATAGACGTAAAATACAAACCATAAAGCGGTTAATCCTGTATAAATAAGTCCCATCATTAAAAATGGACCGAATGTATTGCTTGTGCCATCGACAAATTGAGGTAAGAAGGTTAGGAAAAATACAGCTACTTTTGGATTCGTGACATTTGTTAAAAAGCCTTGCTTAAAGCATGAGTGGCCTGTATATTTATTGCTTTCCTCTGCATCCTCTAGCTGTTGGTTGTGAAGATTTCGCATCGCCCATAAGGTTTTAATCCCTAAATAGCATAAATAAACCGCACCTACGTATTTAATCACAGCAAATAAATACGCTGATTTCACAACGATTGCGGATAGCCCGACAACTGCAGCGAATGTATGAATAAGTAAGCCACAGCATGAACCGAGCATCGTTTGTAGCCCACCAACTCGCCCCACGACTAATGTATTTTTCGTCGACACCGCCGTATCAGGTCCAGGCAAAATAATCAACAACATACACATGACTATAAATAACGAGATATTTATCAATTATAAGACACCTACTTTTTGTTGAATTCTAAAAATTATGAAATTACTATACCATAAATGCTACTAACTTAGAATATTCTGATGAATGAAAGCGGGTGTTTAATACAAGCAAATGTCCCTAATAAAAAGAGCTAAGGGTGTGTCCCTCAGCTCTCGGTTGTATATTCTTTTACTTTTTCTAATGCGATAATAAATGGTGGATCGTTTTTTTGATTTAAAAATTCATAACGTAGGACGTGGATAGATTTTTGAGGTAGATTGCTTACAAAACGAATGACCTCGTCCCGTTCCTCTTTCCCGCCTTCATGCCCGTGATAAATGACTAATACAATGATGCCGCCAACCTTTAATAGTGTTAGTAAACTTTCAAGTGCTTGAATCGTTGTATTGGGGCGCGTAATAATCCCGTGGTCACTGCCAGGTAAGTAGCCCAGGTTGAAGATAGCGCCAGCAATCGGTTTTGTCACGTGTTTTGCCACATTTTCATGTCCATCATTCAGCACAAGGGCACGGTGTTCTAGTGCATGATCTAACAGACGGTGTAATGTGGCATCTACCGCTTGTTTTTGTACATCGAATGCATAGACAAAGCCATCATCCCCAACAAGTTGTGCTAGAAATAGCGTATCATGTCCATTGCCAGCAGTGGCATCTACGGCAATATCGCCTGTTTGAATCGCCGATTTTAATAATGTTTGTGCATATTGAAGTACCCGTTCTAGTTTCATTTTGCTGTGTCCGCCTTGTAGTATTTCCCTTGCCATGAGCCGCGACGTGCAAGCTCTGCATCAATTCCATTTAATACTTCCCATTTATTGACGCTCCACATTGGCCCAATCATTAAATCAATTGGTCCGTCCCCCGTAATGCGGTGAATAATCATATTAGGAGGTAGCACTTCCAGCTGGTCAGCTACTAGCTGAATATAGGCATCTTGCTCCATAAACTCAAGCATTCCTTTTTCATATTGTTTGACGAGCGGCGTACCTTTTAATAAATGAAGTAAGTGAATTTTAATTCCTTGTACATCGAGCTTTGCCACTTCACGTGCTGTTTCCATCATCATATTGTAATCTTCTAGCGGTAAGCCATTAATGATATGTGACACAATTCGAATATTGTGCTTACGTAATTTTTCTACACCTTCTACATATGTTTGGTAATCATGTGCGCGGTTAATTAAGTTTGCTGTCTTTTCGTGCACGGTTTGTAGGCCTAATTCGACCCAAAGATACGTGCGCTCATTTAACTCGGCTAAATATTCGATTACATCATCGGGTAAACAGTCAGGACGTGTCGCAATACTTAATCCCATAACACCTTCACAAGCAAGTGCTGCTTCGAACTTTTCCTTTAATACTTCAAGTGGTGCATGGGTATTTGTATAGGCTTGGAAGTAAGCCATTGTTAAGCCGTCTTTCCACTTGTTTTCCATCTTTGCTTTAATTTTTTCGAATTGTACAGGGATTGGATCGACTTTATTTCCAGCAAAATCACCAGATCCCGCAGCCGAACAAAACGTACAACCACCAAAGGCAACCGTACCATCTCGATTTGGACAATCAAAGCCCGCATCTAGTGCGACTTTATAAACTTTTTTACCGAACTCATTTCGCAAATAGCGATTCCATGTATAATAACGCTTCCCGTCAGATGGGAAGGGGAAATTTGTTTCTGTCATATATGTCACTCCTCTAACGCTCTATTTTAACATGTAGAGGAAAACAAGTCATTGGCTATCCATTATGTTATAAAAAATAAAACGTAACTTAGAATGAGTAAATCCTGAAATATATATTACCAGTTTAGTAACCGTTGATTTCCGCTCCATTCGGCTCGCTTTCCACGGGCATGGCCTCAGCCTCCTCGTCGCTCGCTCCTGCGGGGTCTTCAGCTCATGCGATTCCCGTAGGAGTCTCGCCGATTCCGCTTCAATCAATGGGCAAGTCATTTTTAATCACGTTTTTCTAAAAAACATGCTTCATAAAGGAAATATTTTGATAATCAACACATCTGGTTCAATACAATAATCAGTTGCTAAAAAGAAAGAAAGATTCTCATCTATTACGGTAGGGGCTAGGCAATTATACTTGCAACTAGAAAGAAATTGATTTCTTTTAAAGAAGAGAAATGTTTTTCTAGTATATCGAGAAGTATTCACTTTTTGCCGTAGCGCGCCATCGCCACAGGAGCCAAGATTTTCTTTGCGACGAAAGTGCAACGTCAGGAGCAGGAACAGGAGATCCAAACAGGCCACGCCTGTTTTAGCTCCTGTGTAGGCTGTGGCAAAGCGCGGAGGCTATGATACAAACCTTTCACTATTTAAATGGTATTTTTAGGGTGCATTTTGCTCATTACGAGTTATTAAACACTTTAGCTATTGAATAGTATAGAAAAAATTTCTTCTTGTATATTTTCAAAAACAGGCATAGACTGATATTTTGTGAATCGAAGTAAATGGAGGACGGATTGTGCCAAAACGTGTATGGTTTTTAATTGTTGGGATGTTTTTTAATACAGTTGGCAGCTCTTTTTTGTGGCCTTTAAACAGCATATATATTCATAATCATTTAGGCAAAACGTTAACGATGGCGGGCATCGTGTTAATGCTTAATTCGTTGGCTGGTGTTTTTGGGAATTTACTTGGGGGCTATTTGTTTGACCGTATCGGTGGTTTTAAAACAATCTTCTTTGGTGTAACTGCGAATCTTGCAGTGTTAGGACTACTCACAATATGGCATGACTTCACACAATACGTTGTGTTTTTAACTTTCTTAGGTTTTACGTCAGGGATCATCTTTCCATCGATGTATGCACTAATTGGCAGTACATGGCCAGAAGGTGGAAGACGCGCATTTAATACATTATTTTTAACGAATAATGTAGGGGTAGCGATTGGACCGGCATTGGCAGGGATTATTGCAGATATGAATTTTGAGTATGTGTTTATTACGAATTTAGCTACATATTCTATTTTCTTTATGATTGTGATTACAACGTATAGACGTTTTGATATAGACGGTATGGCGCCTAAAAATATTATCGCTGAGGGAGGGGGCGTTCATGTAAAGGCGCCACTTTATGCGATTTTAATTTTAAGCACGTCACTGATTTTATGTTGGCTATCTTATACGCAATGGAGTGCGACCATTTCTTCTTATACACAGGAGCTTGGGATGAGTTTATCGCAGTATAGTGTACTGTGGACAATTAACGGTTTGCTCATTGTGGCGGTACAACCAATTATTCGTCCGCTTGTCCGTCATTGGGAAGACAAATTAAAAAATCAGCTTGGATTCGGTTTGTTACTCATGTCAGTATCTTTTGTTTTTGTGTATTATGCGGATGATTTTAAAATGTTTGTGACGGCAATGGTTGTACTGACACTGGGTGAAGTGTTCTTTACACCCGTTATCCCAGCCATCGCCAATAAACTGGCACCTCAAGGGCGACAAGGGTTCTATCAAGGTATCGTCAATAGTGCGACGACGATAGGGCGTATGATTGGTCCGCTACTCGGTGGTTTTATGGTAGATCTGTATGGCATGCAAGTACTGGCGATTATTTTAACAATCGTATTGATCGTTGCGATTATCCCATGTTTACTATTTGACCGCCCATTAAAACGTGTGAAGTTCGAATAGACAGTTGTACTGCTAATTTGCTGCGATGAAAAACCTCTTGGAATTTTTATTCAACTCGAGTTATAATTATAAGAATTATTTTCCGAGGAGTGAGGGAATGCAGGAGATTTGGATGTTTACAGCAGTGGCACTCATGATCGTTATGGTGCCTGGAGTGGATTCACTTCTTGTATTAAAAAATACAATGATACATGGGAAAAAAGCAGGCTTCTTTACGATGGTAGGAATTGTCGTTGCCCTTTTCGTCTGGACAACTCTTGCTGTTTTAGGACTAGCTACCATTATCTCGAAGTCAATCGTTGTGTTCTTGTTTATTAAATACGCAGGGGCAGCGTATTTAGTGTACTTAGGAATCCAATCATGGCGTGCAAAGGCGCAAAAGATGATGTTGCAAGAACAGGCTGCACCAAGTCATCATAAAAATGCCTCTTTAAGCTGTATGGTGCAGGGGATTACAACGGATTTACTAAATCCGAAAACGTTACTATTATATGTCACGTTAATGCCGCAATTTATTCAACCAGAGTTTAATGTAAATTCGCAATTGATTGTATTAGCAGGTATTCTCATTGTTTTATCGATTGTCTGGCTAGGGATTGTCATTTTTGTCATTAACGGTATCCGAAAATGGTTTATGAAACCGGTCGTACAAAGTGTTTTTAATAAAATGACAGGTGTATTATTAATCGGAATCGGTGTTCGAATCGCAAAAGAGCAATGATCTAAGGGTGGGAATCCAACGAACATAAGAAAACACTTGTGCTTTTTACATTCTTCCATTAAAATAAATGCAATATTATGAACGACTATGATGAGGAATAGTAGGTTTGGATACTTTTAAGAGAGCTGGCGGTTGGTGTGAGCTAGTATGAGGATAAACTGAACTCGCCTCTGAGTTTGCCATTCGTGAAATAAGTAGCGAATAGCCGTGTTTTCGCGTTAAGAAATTTGAGCTGAGTGCAGTGTCACTAATGTGGGTGGTACCGCGGGAGTTAAAATTCTCTCGTCCCTTCTTTTACGGAATGGGGCGAGTTTTTTTATTTTTTGAAATATTTCGCCAATTCAGCTTAAAATATAGACGGTAAAGCGAATACTAGAAAAAGTCGAATGTAAAACCTTTATAGAGGAGGAAATTATTGTGAGTTTTAATCATCAACAAATCGAAAAAAAATGGCAGCAATATTGGTTAGATAACAAAACGTTCAAAACAGAAAATGAAGAGTCAAAACCAAAGTTTTATGCATTAGATATGTTCCCGTATCCATCAGGTGCTGGTCTTCACGTAGGTCACCCAGAAGGTTACACAGCAACAGATATTTTATCTCGTTATAAGCGTATGAATGGTTATAATGTATTGCACCCAATGGGCTGGGATGCATTTGGTCTGCCAGCAGAGCAATACGCACTTGATACAGGAAATGATCCAGCTGAATTTACGGCAAAAAATATCGCAACATTTAAGCGCCAAATTCAAGAACTTGGTTTCTCTTACGACTGGGATCGTGAAATTAACACAACAGACCCAAGTTACTACAAATGGACACAATGGATTTTTACTAAATTAGTGGAAATGGATTTAGCTTATGTAGATGAAATTCCTGTAAACTGGTGTCCAGCACTTGGTACAGTACTTGCAAACGAAGAAGTAATCGATGGTAAATCAGAGCGCGGTAGTCACCCAGTAGAGCGTCGTCCAATGAAGCAATGGATGCTGGCAATTACAAAATATGCAGATCGTTTAATCGACGATTTGGAAGAAGTAGACTGGCCAGAATCCATTAAAGATATGCAACGCAACTGGATTGGTCGTTCTGAAGGGGCACAAGTGAAATTTGCAGTGGCTGGTACAGATAAAGACTTTGAAGTGTTCACAACACGTCCAGATACGCTATTTGGTGCGACTTACTGTGTGCTTGCACCAGAACATAAATTAGTTGCTGAAATTACGACACCAGAGCAAAAAGAAGCGGTTGAAGCATACTTAGAAAAAGTGAAAATGAAGTCTGACTTAGAACGTACAGATTTAGCAAAAGAAAAAACAGGTGTATTCACAGGAGCTTATGCGGTGAACCCAATTAGCGGGAAAGAAGTACCGATTTGGATTGCTGACTATGTACTTGCAACATATGGTACTGGTGCAATCATGGCTGTTCCTGCACATGATGAGCGCGACTATGAATTTGCCAAAGAATTCGGCTTAGACATCGTGGCAGTACTTGAAGGTGGCGACATTGAGAAAGAAGCGTTCACAGGTGACGGTTCACATATTAATTCTGACTTCTTAAACGGTTTAAATAAAGAAGAGGGGATTAAAAAAGCGATCGAATGGTTAGAACAAAACGGCGTTGGTGAAAAGAAAATTTCGTACCGCCTACGTGACTGGTTATTCTCACGTCAACGTTATTGGGGCGAGCCAATTCCAGTAATTCATTGGGAAGATGGCACAATGACAACAGTCCCTGAGAATGAACTACCGCTTGAATTACCAAAAACAGATAATATCCGTCCTTCTGGTACAGGCGAATCACCACTTGCCAATATTGAAGAGTGGGTAAATGTTGTAGACCCTGTGACAGGGAAAAAAGGTCGTCGTGAAACGAATACAATGCCGCAATGGGCTGGTTCAAGCTGGTACTTCTTACGCTACATCGATCCAAACAACGATCAGCAACTAGCGGATCCAGAGTTACTAAAACGTTGGTTACCAGTAGATATTTATATCGGTGGTGCAGAACACGCGGTTCTTCACTTACTATACGCTCGCTTCTGGCATAAAGTACTGTACGATTTAGGGGTCGTACATACGAAAGAGCCATTCCAAAAGTTATTTAACCAAGGGATGATTCTAGGTGAAGGTAACGAAAAAATGTCAAAATCAAAAGGCAATGTCGTAAACCCTGATGAAATCGTAGAAAGTCACGGTGCAGATACGCTTCGTCTATACGAAATGTTCATGGGACCACTAGAGGCATCTGTCGCTTGGTCAACAAATGGCTTAGATGGTGCACGTCGTTTCTTAGATCGTATTTGGCGTTTATTCGTAACAGATGAAGGGAAACTAGCGGACAAAGTGCAAGTATCAGATGATAAAGCACTTGAAAAATCATATCACCAAACTGTGAAAAAAGTGACAGAAGATATTGAAGGAATTCGCTTCAATACAGCAATTTCACAAATGATGGTATTCATTAACGATTGCTATAAAGCACAAGTTATTCCACAAGCGTATGCAGAAGGCTTTGTGAAGTTAATCGCACCAATCGCGCCGCATATCGCAGAGGAGCTTTGGGCAATTTTAGGACATGAAGGTACAATTTCATACGTAGAATGGCCAACTTATGATGAGTCAAAGCTTGTTGACGACGAAGTAGAAGTAGTTGTACAAGTATTAGGGAAAGTACGTGCGAAAGTAAAGGTAGCAAAAGATGCTTCGAAAGAAACATTAGAAGCAGCTGCACTAGCAGATGAAAAAGTACAAGAATTTATCGCTGGAAAAGAGATTGTCAAAGTCGTTGTTATTCCAGGTAAATTAGTCAACATTGTTGTAAAATAAACATACATGATGAAGAGCTATATGTAGGAGCATTCCTTTACATATAGCTCTTTTCTTTATCGTTTAGGAAGGAATTTTTTAAAAATTCTAAAACATAGTTGACTAATAGGTATTATATGCTTATAGTATTGTTAACATGTAATTCATTCCAAAAACAAAATCGATTGCTGACTATAAAAAATAGAGGCAATTTTAATCTAGATTTGCGTACTTCCATATACGGTATTTAGATTAAAATTGCTTTTTTAGTACCTAAAAGGGGGTATAACAATGGGAAAAGTATATATTGTAGGGGCTGGCCCAGGGGACGCCGAGTTAATTACAGTAAAAGGGCTTCGTGCGATTCAGGAAGCGGATGTTATTTTATACGACCGTTTAATTAACAAGCAGTTACTTGAATATGCGAAGGAAGATGCAGAATTAATCTTTGTTGGGAAGCTGCCGAAATATCATGGCGTTATTCAAGAGCGTATTCATAGTTTGCTCGTACAACACGGGAAAAAAGATAAAGTGGTAACACGTTTAAAGGGTGGTGACCCATTCGTATTCGGGCGCGGAGCAGAAGAAGCAGAGGTGCTAGCAGAGGCGAATATTCCATTTGAAATTGTGCCTGGTATTACAGCAGGCATTGCCGCACCAGCCTACGCAGGTATTCCCGTAACGCATCGTGATTATAGTTCAAGCTTTGCGATTGTCACAGGGCATATGCGTGAAGGGAAAGAGGATTCCATTAAGTGGGAAAGTTTAATCGGTATTGATACACTCGCCATTTATATGGGGGTTGGGAATCTTCCTTATATTTGCGGGCAACTTATACAATACGGGAAATCAGACGATACACCTGTTGCGCTCATTCATTGGGGTACAACAGATGTACAACGCACAGTAATCGGTACATTAAAGACGATTGTACAAATTGCGAAAGATCAGCAAGTCGAAAATCCAAGCATGATTATTATCGGCGATGTAGTAAATGTACGTGAGAAAATTCAATGGTTTGAAAAAGAGCAGTATTACAAACAACTGCGTCAAGAAATTTCAGTATAAGGGGTGAGGCTATGCAAGCTGTTTTATACGTTGCACATGGAACCCGTGTCAAAGCGGGGGTTGATGAAGCACTGCGCTTCATTGAGAAAGTAAAGCCTAGAATTGATGCACCGATTCAGCAAGTAAGTTTTCTTGAGCTAGTACAGCCGTCTATTTTGCAAGGTGTGACGAAGTGTGTACAGCAAGGAGCTACTAAAATTGCCGTTGCACCGATTTTATTATTAACAGCTAATCATTTAAATCACGATATTCCGAATGAAATAGCTGAGGCAAAAAAGCATTTTCCACACATACAATTTACAATTGGAGAAGCATTTGGCGTTGATGAGCGGTTGGTGGAAACATTACACCATCGATTAGTAGAAATGGATGAAGAGGTAAAAGGTGCAAATGTTTTGCTAGTGGGACGCGGCAGTAGTGATCCGGCGGTGAAAAGAGATTTAGGGGAAATTGCGGCATTATTGAAGAAGAAGGCCGGTTTACACGAAGTAGCGACATGCTACCTATATGGAAAAGGTGTCTCTTTTGAACAGGCATTACAGCAGCTATTAGCTGAAAACCGGAAAACATTTATTATTCCGTATCTTTTATTTTCAGGCTTATTAAAGCAGCATATCGAAACAAAGATTGAAGAAATTCAACATGTCAATCAGGCCATTCTATTGTGTAACTGCCTTGGTTACGACAAGCAAGTCCAGCATGTATTTGTCGATCGCATTCATCAATTAATGGGGAAAGGGAGATGTATTTATGAGTACGCGTAAAGAGAATGTCGAAATCACATTGGAGAACGTAAAGAAAATGGTTGATTCCATGCGATACGGCACGATTACACTTGTAATTCAAGATAACTATGTCGTACAAATTGAAAAAAATGAAAAAATTCGTTTGAAATAATGAAAATGAGGGGCGAAAAACGTGACATTACAAGTAATTAATAGTCCATTTACAGAACAGCAAGTGAAGTTGTTAAATGAGGTCATTCCGAATTTAACAGAACAACAAAAGGCGTGGTTAACAGGTTATTTATCAGCTGCCACTACAAGTGCAGCAGTTGTTGTGCAAGAGCTAGAAGCTGCACGAGTACCCGTGCAAACAAAAGACATTACGATTTTATTTGGTTCGCAAACGGGTAATAGCCAACAATTAGCGAAAAAATTAGCTGCAACGATTGCGAGTGAAGAACATAATGTAACAGTTTCTTCGATGAGTGATTTCAAAGTAAATAATTTAAAGAAATTAGATCATCTATTTATCATAGCGAGTACACACGGTGAAGGAGAGCCACCAGATAATGCGATTAGCTTCTATGAGTATTTACATAGCAAGCGTGCGCCGCAACTACCACAATTAAAATATTCCGTTTTAGCACTAGGTGATACGTCTTATGAGTTTTTCTGTAAAACGGGGATTGACTTGGATGAACGCTTAAAAGCATTAGGGGCAAAGAGCATTGTACCGCGTGTTGACTGTGATGTGGATTACGAAGAAGCAGCGAATAAGTGGATTGAACAAGTAAACAGTGTATTAGCAACAACGGGTAGTAGTGCGACTATAAAACCTACTAATCAAATAAGTAATGTTAGTAAAGAGTATTCGCGTAATCAGCCGTTTTTGGCAGAAGTATTAGAGAAAATTAATTTAAATGGGCGAGGCTCCAATAAAGAAACGGTTCATTTAGAGCTGTCGCTTGAAGGCTCAGGTTTACTATACGAGCCAGGGGATGTCTTAGCGATTGTTCCTGAAAATAACGACCAGCTTGTAGCTCTTTTACTAACAGCTTTACAATTCGATGGTTCACAACATGTGACAGTGGAAGGCAATGAAGTCGCGCTACAACAAGCACTCAAACAATTAGATATTACAGCATTATCTAAAACATTGCTCAGTAAATTTGTACCATTTACTGCAAATGAAGCATTGGCAAAATTACTAGAAGAGCGCGAAGCATTGAAAGCGTATGTATACGGTCGTGACGTCATTGATATTGTGCAGGAATTTGGACCATGGACGTGGACACCACAACAATTTGTTGAGCAATTACGTAAAATTCCAGCCCGTGAATATTCTATCTCAAGCAGTTATGCTGCTTATCCAGAAGAAGTTCATTTAACAATTGGCAAAGTGTTTTATGAAACAGCTGGCCGTTACCGTGAAGGCGTTGTGTCAGGAAATATAGCGTCGAATGTAGAAGTGGGCGATCAATTAGCTGTTTACGTCAAGCAAAATCCAAACTTTAAATTAGCAGAACCAGCAACACCGATTATTATGATTGGTGCAGGAACAGGCATTGCCCCATTCCGTTCATTTTTACAAGAACGAGAAGAGCAAGGTGTTGTCGGGAAGTCATGGCTGTTCTTTGGTGACCAACATTTCGTCACAGACTTCTTATACCAAGTAGAATGGCAAAGATGGTTGCAAGAAGGTGTATTAACAAACTTAAACATTGCCTTTTCTCGTGACCAAAAAGAAAAAATATATGTTCAACATCGTCTACTTGAACAGGCGGAGGAAGTATATAAATGGATTGAAGCTGGTGCAGTCATTTACTTATGTGGGGATGAAAAAACGTTAGGGCATAGTGTACATGAAGCACTTATTACAGTAATTGAACAACAGAAACAAGTATCACACGAAGAAGCAACAAATTATGTGAAAGAATTACAAGCACAAAAACGTTACCAACGTGATGTGTATTAAGGGGGAAGAACAATGTCACAAAAAATCGTATTGCCACCGCAAGAAGGACCATTAAGTGATGTAGAACGAATTAAAGAAGAAAGTAATTATTTACGTGGAACGCTCGAAAAAACGATGGAATATCCGATTAGTTCGGGTATTCCAGATGATGATAACCGTTTAATGAAATTCCATGGTAGCTATTTGCAAGATGACCGTGATGTACGGAATGAACGGGCTAAATCTAAGCTTGAGCCCGCTTATCAATTTATGGTACGTGTTCGAACGCCAGGTGGAGTGGCAACAGCAGCGCAATGGTTAGTGATGGATCAATTGTCAGACGAAGTTGGGAATGGCACATTAAAATTAACGACACGCCAAGCATTCCAGTTACACGGCATTTTAAAATGGAACGTCAAAACATTTATGCAAGGTATCAATGACGTATTGCTAGATTCAATGGCTGCGTGTGGCGATGTAAATCGTAATGTTATGTGTAATGCAAATCCATACCAATCGAAATTACACGAAGAAGTATTCCAATGGTCTGCAAAATTAAGTGAGCATCTGTTACCGCGTACAACAGCCTACCACGAATTATGGTTAAACGGTGAAAAGGTCGTCGATACACAAGACGAGGTCGAGCCAATTTATGGGTCACTGTATTTACCACGTAAATTTAAAATCGGTGTTGCTATTCCACCTCACAATGATGCAGATATTTATTCGCAAGATATTGGCTTTATTGCGATTGTGGAGGATGAAAAGCTAGTCGGTTTTAACGTATTAGTTGGTGGCGGTATGGGCATGACACATGGTGACAATGAAACATACCCGCAGCTTGGCCGTTTATTAGGCTTTATCACACCGGATAAGCTACTTGAAACAGCAGAAAAAATTATTACAATTCAACGTGACTACGGGAATCGGAAGGAACGTAAAAATGCGCGCTTTAAATACACGCTTGATAAGCGTGGCTTAGATTGGTTTAAGGAAGAGTTAAACCGCCGCTTAGGATGGCACGTACAAGAAGCACGTTCATTTAAATTTGATCATGTAGGTGACCGCTATGGTTGGGTGAAAGGGGACGATGGCAAATGGCACTATACATTATTTATTCAAAACGGTCGCATTAAAGATTTTGAGGGCTATCCGTTAAAAACGGGCTTACGGGAAATTGCGAAAGTGCATACGGGTGAATTCCGCTTAACGGGGAATCAAAATCTTGTCATCGGTAATGTATCACCACAGAAAAAGAAAAAAATCGATGAGCTGTTAAAGCAATACCATATTACAGCCGGTGAGTTTTATTCGGCTCTTCGTCGCAACTCCATCGCCTGTGTATCATTACCAACATGCGGTCTTGCGATGGCAGAGGCAGAGCGCTATTTACCATCATTGATCGATAAAATGGAAGAGATTTTAGATGAAGTTGGCTTACGTGATGAAGAAATTGTCATTCGTATGAGTGGTTGCCCAAATGGGTGTTCACGTGCGGCAATGGGTGAAATCGGCTTTATCGGAAAAGGACCAGGCAAATACAATCTGTATTTAGGTGGCGGCTTTACAGGGGATCGTTTAAATAAAATATACCGCGAAAATATTGGGGAAGCGGAAATTTTAGCGGAATTACGACCAATTTTAGCACGCTATGCAGAAGAACGTACGCCAGGCGAACGTTTCGGTGATTTTGTCATTCGTGCAGGTTATGTAAAAGCGACAACGGATGGTACTAATTTCCACGCTTAATATACAAAGACAATAACAAAAGAGGTGGTGATTTGATGCTACCGATTAGTGTAAAACTAACAAACAAGAAATGCATCGTTGTCGGTGGAGGAAAAATCGCCTACCGTCGTACAAAAACACTGCTTGAAGCAGGAGCACATATTACCATTATTAGTCCTGAGTTGTTAGTAGAGCTGCGGTTACTTGTAGAGCAAGGTAGGGTGGAATGGCTTGCGCGTCCATTTGACGATGGCGATTGTATCGGTGCCTTTTTAGTCATCACTGCGACGAATCGCCGGGCTGTCAATGCGCGTGTGGCGGTAGATTGTCAAAGAAATCAGCTGATCAATATGGCGGATGACCCGGAAAATAGTAACTTTCATTTTCCAGCTATTGGGCGTAAAGGTGCTTTATCCATTGCAGTTTCGACTGAGGGAACTAGTCCTGTTTTAGCAAAGACTATTCGTGACCAAGTAATGGAACAGTTTGACGATGGGTTTGAACAATATATGATATTTGCGAAAGAAGCACGTGAACTGATTTTATCGTTAGGATTTACAGAGGAAAGAAAGCGTGAATTATTAAAAGAAATTGTCGATCAGCGATATATTTATCTAGAGGCACAACAGCAATTTTTAGCACATTTAAAAAGGCCCTTTGTTCATTAAACTCCAGCGACTTTTCCATTCCTTAAGAAAGGGTGCATCTATCTTCCATGTTGATTTTAATAGAATGTAAAAAAGCTGCTCAATATTGGTTTGCCTTATTTACGAAAGTGGCAAAGCAAACGGTGGGTGATTGTTAACGATAAAAGCAGAAAAAGCTATCCTGAATAGGGATGGCTTTTTTCTATTTTGTATAAATATTTCCTGGTAATTTGAAACTATTTTCGGAAAATATGCGACTATAAGGAAAGAGAGGTGAGGGTATGACAAAAGAGTTACAGGAGGCTATGCAAATGTATGGGGAATACTGCATGCGGGTTGCGTATTTATATGTGAAAGATTGGACAGCGGCAGAAGAAGTTGTGCAAGATGTATTTCTAGCATATTACCACGAAAAAGATCGTTTCCGTCAAGCCTCTTCTTTAAAAACATATTTAGTCAAAATAACTGTACATAAAAGTCATGATTACCTTCGTAGCTGGCGTGCGAAAAAGAGACAGCTCATCGCACCATTTCAGATGAAAACGAAAGAACAATCGATTGAGCAGCAAGCGATTAGGCAAGATGAGCGTCGTATTTTAGTCGATGCTTTACTGAAACTGCCAATGAACTATCGAGAAGTATTAATTTTACATTATTATGATGACTATAAACTGCGAGAAATTGCAGACATTTTAGGAATTAGTGAAAATACAGTGAAAACGAGGATTCGCAGAGGAAGAGAGAAGTTAAAGGACGTGTTGCAACAAGAACAATGGGAGGTGTTACTACATGACTAAATGGAAGGAGCAAATTGACCGTGAACTTGGTACAGAGCAAAAATTTACACGAGCATTACAACGGAAAATAGAAGCGAAGGCGGGAAGAAAGCGGAGTGTGAATGGACGATATGGGGTTGTACTGCTCGGAATGGTAGCTGTATTAGCACTCCTTTTCATTGTTGGACCAAGTCAATCGATAAAATGGGAAAACACCACATCACTAGAACAATCTAATAGGTCAATTAAAGCGTTTTATATTAGTATATTGCCAACAGAAGAAGAAAAGTTTACTGCAAGAAATGGTTGGTATATAGGTATTAAACGTTATACGAGTGCACAAGATCGTCAATTTATGCAGAGAATATTAAGTGAAGCAGAGCCTGGTGATGCGGCTATTCTTTCATATCAGAATGGGCAGGATTTATTGGTAGAGCTAGTATCTGGTGAGCAATTATCGTTAAAATTTTATGATTTTTCCTCTTGGGTTGGGTTTAAAAATGTGACAACAGGGGAGTTTTATATTTTAGCAGGTGAGGATGTTGCTACGTATTTAGCAGATTATACACCGGAGTTGAATGTCGTATCGTTTTTAGTAGTGAACTGTATATTGTTATTACTGAATGGACTTGCAGAGAAGTGGTTAAAAAAACGTTATCATATTAGCGGAAGAAATATACGATACGCCAATAAAAAGCATTATTGGGTAATGACAGCGGTTAGTGTATTGTTACCGATAGGAATCATATTTTTCCTTCAAAACTTTATGCTTCATAAAGGGCTATTACTATTAATCATTGGGGGAATATTGATACTTGATTTAGTTTTTGTTCAAAAATATGAGGAGCTTGAAGTAGTAAAGAAATTTTCATGGGTTCGAACAGGTATTACAATAATAGTATTTACTATTGGATTGTCTTATCTATAATAAAATACCTATTTTCCAAATCGATGTTATTATGTAATATTGTATGTGTAAAAGGTATTTTTACGTAAATCAGATGGAAAGTTGGTATAGTTATGGCGCAAGCATCGCATTCAGTAACGGTTCCAGTAAGCGTAAACCAAGTTTGGGATTTTGTTAGTAAAATTGAGAAATGGGCAACACTCGTTCCGGCATACAAAGAGCATGAGCAAATCGATGAAAACAAATCTGTTTGGACGTTTGAAGGTAATATGAAAGGTCTGAAAAAGACAGTGCAAATCGAATTAAATATTGTAGAATTGAGCGAACCAAACAATATTAAATTCGAATTTAAAGGGATTACAGAAAACTTCTCAGGTAGCGGTCAGTTCCAAGCGGAAGCACACAGCGACGGTACGAAAATGACAGGTACAGTAGAAGCAACTGCGGGCGGTATTGCTGCAGTAGCATTAAACCCAATGATTAAAATGGTATTACCAAAAGTAACAACACGTTTAACAGAAAAAATTGCCCGCACGCTGCAAAGTGTAGGGGTTAATTAAAAAAGTGTAGGACAACCCCTACAAACTAAAACCACCAATTATACTGGTGGTTTTAGTCGTTTAAAGAGGTATTACATTTTTCTTATTTCAATTGTTGTGGCAATAGAACTGATAGTACTAATCGTCCCTAAAACTAATAAAGGTATCGAAGAATTTATCACGCCTAATGTTACGCCTCCCACTCCTAAGGTAGTTGTAAAATATCTACTAAGCTTTAATTTTGATTTAGTAGCTTTTGGAATAGTCATGTTAACACCGGCTAATTTATTTACCTTTGTGAAAGTGGCATCTAAATATTTAATCATGTTGATTCCTCCGTTTGAATGAATTTATAAGAACATACTAATAGCTGGATTGATTAGTAGTAATACACTAGAAACTAAAAGATAAACGCCGTATTTCTTCTTTTTTGCCATACAATATAAACCGACTATAAATACGATTAATGCGAGAGCGAATGACATGTAGTTAAATGTGGCTGCGGAATCATTTTGTAGAGAATGGATAAACAATAGATCATACGGTAATGGATTCATTAGTTATTGTCCTCCTTATCAGTTTCGAAAATTTGATGGATGGAACTATCAAGTAAAAAGCTGAATATTTCTTGCTTGTTATAGCCAAAGTCTTTTTCCATTGTGGCAGTAAATAATAACGTACTAAAGATGCCATATGCTTGTTCTTTTGAGATTTTTAGCTGTAGACCGGAATGCTCTAAAACATTATGGAGAAAATGTTCATCATTTTCTCTGAAGCTTTCAATTTCTTCTTGTGGTAACTTATTTAAAAATAATACGTAGTCGGGACTATTGAAGTTATACAATTTCGGGTGTTTTATATATTCTTCAAAAAGCCATTGCATCGCTTTTTTAAAACCTTCAATACCTGGGGTAGTCTCCATAATCGAATGCCATTGTTCTTTCAATTGATGTTGAATCATCAATAGCACTTCTAGAAAAAGTTCCTCTTTTGTTTCATATAATCTGTAAAAAGATCCAGTTGATATCCCTACTTCCTTCGTTAGAAAAGCGATGTTCGTTAATTTGTATCCTTTCGTTTTCCAACCAGTTGCGCAAGCTTCACGCAACTTTTCTTTCAGCAATTGAATATCGTCCTCTGTAAAGTATTTACCCATTGAATGCTCCTTTCATTAGTAGCCACTACCTTTTTAGTGAATATCTAAATGAAAATATTCATGAATATAATTTAACTAATATTCATTTAAATGTCAAACTTTAGAAAAGGGCAATTTTATTTAACGTTAATTTACTATTTTATTGTATCTTTAGAGTAAGATGTATTATTATACGAATTATTTATAATATGGTAAAATTTGTTCTTTTATTTAAGAGAATGAATTAAGCTGGAAGAAAGTAAAAAAACACTAGATAGGAGAGTGTAAATGAAGGTTTTGGTCATGCGATATGTTAGTTTATTAATTTTAATTGCGACATTCATTATCCATACGTTTTTAACGAAACAATCGATTACGGCTGCTTTTTTTGTTTGTGCTGCCATTTTGACATTGTATTTCATCACGCCACTTATGAAGAAAGCGCGGGGCATTAGTGATGTATTGGTTGCACTGATTCTTTTTAGCGGAGTATTTGCTTCACTTGATGTTTTATACATATTGCCACTTATCGCTTTTTTTATGATAGAAGGGAGTTTTTCGCTCCCGTCTAAATCATACAGTATATTTATTGGTTTCATTATTGCGTTGAGCATATGCTTCACGATCGGTCAGTGGATGCCGCTGTATAGTTTGTTCTTTATGATTCTATTAGCTGTTTGTTCGTTATTATTACATTACTATATTAAAGCTTCCAATGAAAAAAACATCTTATATGAGGAGTTACTAGGACAGTATCGCGCCTTAAAGCGTTCATCAGTCGAGCAGGAGCAGCTTGTTCGTGCAGAGGAGAGAACGAAAATTGCGCGGGATATGCATGATTCAGTAGGGCATAATTTAACGGCTTTGCTCATGCAAGTGGAGATGATGTCAATTCAAAACTCTACGGATTTACTAGATGAGGTGAAAGAACTTGCTAAAAAAAGTCTTGATGAAACACGCTATGCGGTACGACAACTAAAATCGACCGAAACGTATGGCATTGAATCCGTTCTGCAATTAATTCGGAAGTTAGAGATAGAAAGTCGTTTACATATTCGTTTTACTATTGAAAAAGGCGTACTCTCCTTAGCGATTTCTAATAATCAAAGTATTGTGTTATATCGCATCTTACAGGAATGTTTAACGAATGCGATGAAATATAGTGAGTCGAAGGAGGTTGATATTATTTTAGGCCGAGATTCATTACAACAACTATGCTTTACCGTGAAAAATAAAGTGAGTACACCTACACCGATTGTGCACGGCTTTGGGTTAAAAAATATGGCGGAGAGAATACAGGAAATTGGTGGACACTTGCAAGTTTATAAAACAGCGCAGCAATTTATCGTAGAAGGTTCTTTTCCGCTAAAGGAGAGCAAGTAAATGGCATACCACATTTTATTAGTAGAGGATCAACTGATTGTGCGAAATGGTTTAAAAATGATTATTGAGCAAGATGAATCCCTTTGTATTGTAGCGGAGGCTAGCAATGGGAAGGAAGCATTGGCGCTGCTAGAAAAAGTGCATGTTGACCTTGTGTTACTAGATATCCGGATGCCTGAGATGAACGGTATAGAGGCAACAAAGCATATCCGAAAGCGTTTCCCTCATATGAAAATACTGATTTTAACAACATTTGATGATGAAGAATATGCGTATCAAACATTAAAAGACGGAGCAAGTGGCTTTTTATTAAAATCGGATGAGCCAACAAAACTGATTGCAAGCATACACAGCGTTTTAATCGGTGGGATGGTTATTCAAGAAGATGTTGCCGCTAAGCTGATGCCGAAATTATTACATCAATCGATTACGCCAATGCAAACAGAGCAGTCTGTATCTTTTACAGAACGTGAATTAGACATTATTAAACTTGTTGGAGAGGGAAGAACGAATAAGGAAATTGCCGCTACGTTGTATTTGTCAGTTGGTACAGTGAAAAATTATATTACGAATATTTTAACCGAGCTGGAGCTGAGGGACCGTACGCAGCTGGCGATTTATGCTGTACGTAATGGGTTTGTGTGAAAAGTGACGGAGGTCATATGAGGAAATGACGCTAGCTAGTCGTCGCAATATGTGTAGATTGCTAAAGTAGTACATAAGAGGAGGTTATTGCGATGATAGAAGTTGTGAATTTGACGAAAACATTTAAAAAGGTGAATGCTGTCGATCATTTAAATTTGCATATTGAGCCAGGGGAAATCGTCGGTTTACTCGGACCTAATGGTGCTGGAAAATCAACGACGATTGCCATTATGTCCACCCTTATTCAACCGACAAAAGGGGATGTTTTATTACAACGTAAAAGTGTGTTGAAAAACCAAAGGGCACTAAGAGAAGTATTGGGGGTTGTACCTCAAGAAATTGCGTTATATGAAGAGTTAACAGCTCGAGAAAATTTAGAATTTTTCGGCAGTATTTATAAAATTCCAAAGAAAAAATTACTCGAGCGTATCGATACAGTATTAAAGCAAATTGGGCTTGAGCATGAAGTGAAGAAGTTGGTCAAACATTATTCCGGTGGGATGAAGCGACGCCTAAATATTGGGGTGGCACTACTGCATGAGCCAGAATATTTAATTATGGATGAACCGACAGTGGGGATTGACCCACAATCAAGGAACCATATATTAGAGACGGTGAAGAAGCTCAACAAAGAGGCAAATACAGCGATTATTTATACAAGTCACTACATGGAAGAAGTAGAGTACTTATGTGACCGCATTTATATTATGGATAAAGGACGCATCATTGCAGCGGGGACAAAAGATGAAATTAAGGCGATTTTATCGTCTGAAAAAACAATTGTATTAAAGCTAGAAAAGCATTCCAATGATTTTGCCACAGCTTTAATGGGGCAAGGTGCTTTATCGAATGTACATGTGAAGGAAGCTGATATTTCATTTACTGTGGCGAAAAATACAGACTTTCTACCAATTCTTTTACCGTTATGTGAAAAGTACGGCATCGTGTTAAAAAGCTTTCATGTAGAAGAGCCAACCTTGGAGGATGTGTTTTTACATTTAACAGGTCGTGCATTAAGGAATTAGGAGGGGAAGTCATGTTTTTAGCGCTAATTCGTAAACAGTTAAAAGTATTATGGCGTAACCCTCAAGAGCTCCTACTTCTTTTATTGTTACCCATTATATTAATTAATATTATTGGGTTTGCATTAGGCTCTTTAATGGGGCAGGATAGTGAAGCGATTCAGATTGACGTGGCGCTACTACAACAGGATGATGAACAGCAAGGGCTTCAAGCGTTTGTGGAGACGATGGCATTAGATGAAGAGATAGAAGCTCGGTTGGTCGACATGCTCCCTATTTCGATGCTTGTAGACAACGTGTTTAAAGATATGGAAATGCAGGAACTGTTGACTGTAACGAAACTGAAACCAAATGAACTGGAAGAAGCTCGTAGTAAAGGGGATTATAGCGCCATTATTGAAGTACCTAAAGGATTTACCGAGGCGTTTTATATGTCTATTTTTGCTGGCGGAGAAAGACCGAATCTTCAAGTGTATTTAAATGATGATAAAGAAATTACAGCATCCGTTATACAAAGAGTCTTAGATTCGTATCAGTACCAATACTCACTAATGACTCAATTGGCGTCAAATGGTTATTTATTAGAGGAGGTAGTATTGCCAGCAATAGAAATCGCTTCTTCTATTTCAACGGTGAATGAAAAAGAGCCGATTTCAACGAGTGCGTATTATACATTTAGTATGAGTGTCATGTTTATTTTATATATGGCCGGGACAATTGCGAGTCAAGCTTATTTGGAAAAGCAGATGCACATTTTTGACCGTATTTTATTAGCGAATATGCAGCCCGCGATTTACTTAATCGCCATTTGTATGTCGACCGTTATTTTATCGATGCTTCAAGTATTTATTTTATTTGTCGTAGCGCACTTTATGTTTGATATCTCATTTACGAATGCACCGATGTATTTAGTTGTAACATTTATGCTCGCACTTGTAGTCGGTACTATCGCGGCATTACTGTCAGCGCTGAACTATCGTATTAATTCTGCAGGCGCTTCGAATGCTTTTAGTACGACATTTGTGGCGATTTTAGCTTTGTTAGGTGGGAGCTTTTTTAGCTTTAGTAGTTTTGCGCCTACGATTGCAGCGATTGGCAATTGGACACCAAACGGGGCAGCCCTTCAAAGTTACTTAGCCCTTCAGCAAGGGGGCACTTTTGACCAAATTGCCTCTTATATAGGCATATTAGGCATGTTAGCGATAGTTTGTTTTATAGCTGCCTTTGTATTGTTTCCGAGAAGAGGTGGAGTCGCATGATGGACATTTTAAAAACAAAATTTTTATTGTTAAAAAGAAAGCCAGGCGAGTTTATTGTCATTACGATTGTCATTTGTGTGTTTGCGTATATTATGGGGATTGGCCAACAAGCAAAGCAGCCAATTGCGGTTCATTCTGCGTTAGATGAAAAGCAAATAGAACAAGTATTAAACGAATTAGGGAAATTATCAAACTATGAATTTTCTGTTTATGAAGAAGATGAGGCAAAGGTTTTAGTAGAAGAGGGGAAAGTAGACGTTGCTGTTTTTTTACAGGATGATCGTTATGATTTACTCGTGTCCACGGATTTTATGAATGCAAACTTGTTTCAAAATGAGCTCGAGGCCATTTATCAGAATATTGTGCAACAGTTTGCGATTGTAAATGCTTATCCAGAGGAAATGCAACAAGAGGTGACAACTGCTATTTCACAGGCAAAAGTAGAACCGAGTTTTGCTATTCAGTATAACAGTTTTGGGAATGATCAAGGTTTTGAATGGGATGCTAAGCTGCATAGTTTGTTTGGCTTTGCGCTATTTATGGTCATCTATACAGTAGCAAGTGGTGTGAATCATCTTGTGATGGAGCGAAGAAACGGTGTGTGGAATCGATTAACGGTTGCCAGTATTCAAAAATGGGAAGTGTATGTAGCGAATTTAACGTATACATTTTTGCTCGGTTATTTGCAGATTGTCATTGTGCTATGCATCTTTCATTTTGGTGTAGGGGTTGATTTTTATGGAGGGTTTGCACAAAGTCTCATTGCGGTCATTCCATACTTGCTTTGTGTCATTGCCATTGCGATTTTTGTGGCTTCAATTGCGACTACACCAGGACAGTTTAACGCAGTTATGACAGTGATCGCCATTCCATTTGCAATGCTCGGTGGTGCTTACTGGCCGTTAGAAATTGTTTCGTCCAAAATGATTTTAGCGTTATCGTATATATCACCGATTACGTATGGGTTAGAAATGTTAAAGGGTGTTACCATTGGTGCTAGCACTTTTACCGAGCTACTTCAACCGTTAAGTCTACTATTATTTATGACAGTCATTTTTATGGGGATAGGTATTAATGTGTTAGAGAAAAAGAGTAGTTAGATAAAGAAGTGAGCGTTTCGTTGCGCTCACTTCTTTTTGAATGAAAAAATCGCGGGTATTTCACTTGGATTCGCGGGTAAATGTTAAAAAATCGCGGGTATCTTACTCACATTCGCGGGTAAATTCTGAACCTTTTAATCCCTTACCTAGCAGCTTGCACCAGCACTCATACCAGCGATGCGTCCTGTCACAAGGGCAGATGTAATATTGTAGCCGCCTGTATAGCCGTGGATATCTAAAATTTCGCCGCAGAAGTATAGCCCTTGTTTTATTTTTGATGCCATTGTTTTCGGTTCGATTTCTTTCACGGAAACGCCGCCGCCTGTCACGAATGCTTTGTCCAGTGATTGTGTGCCGTGGACATCCATCGTAAAGCTCACTAGTTCGCGAGCGAATGCACGGATTTTGTCTTGTGATAGTTCAACACCAGTTAAAGAGGCATCGATAGTAGCCCGCGCTAATAAAAACAGCAACCAGCGCTCAGGGACGAGCGATTTCCATAAGTTTTTGACTGCTTTTTTTGGCTCCGCTTTAATGGTTTTATTGAGCATTTGCAAGCATGTCTCTTCGTTGTGCTCCACAAGTGATTGGATACGGATTTGTACGGGCGCTCCGCCATTTTTTTTTCGTTCTTTTACAACAAATTGGCTGCAACGTAAAATAGCAGGGCCGCTTAAGCCAAAATGAGTGAACAACATGTCCATTTGATGCGTAATGATTGCTTTACCTTTTTTATTGAGGACAGATACTGCAACATCACGCAGTGCGAGTCCTTGTAGCTCGCGTGATTGAATAAATGGTTCTTTAGATGTAATCGGTACTTCGGTTGGATATAGTTCTGTTACGGTATGACCTGCACGTTCTGCCCATGGATAGCCGTCCCCTGTTGAGCCTGTTTGTGGGACTGCCTTTCCACCAACTGCGATTACGACTGCTTTGGCACGTAGCTCTGTTCCATCAGTAAGGCGAACACCGTAAATCTTTTCATCATCCATCAGGAGCTTACTAACAGCTGTATTTAAACGAACATCTACTTTTAACCGTTTCATTTCATTCACTAATGCATTTACGACGTCTTGTGCGCTATTTGAGACAGGAAACATACGCCCGTGGTCTTCTTCTTTTAATTTCACACCTAGGCCTTCGAAAAATTCGATAATATTTTCATTATTATAAATTGTAAAAGGACTATATAAAAAACGCCCATTCCCTGGAATATGTTTGACGATTTCTTCTACTGATAGGCGACTTGTGACGTTACAGCGACCGCCGCCTGAAATGGCCAGTTTTTTTCCGACTTTCGCTCCTTTTTCTAGTAGTACAACTTTTTTATGTTGTTCAGCGGCTGCAATTGCGGCCATTAAGCCGGATGGACCCCCACCGACTACAATTACGTCTATCATAGTAATAACTCGCTTTCTTTTTCGATTTGCGTACCCACTATTATACACGAATTAGAGAAATGAATTGAGTAAATCCGTTTTGCCATGTAAACTAACAAATAGATTGTTTTTTTAAAGGCATCCTATTGCACTATTTTGAAGTGAATGGTGTTTTTCTAACATGCGAATCATAGGTACAATTGTTTAGAATAACATGATACATAAGCGAACATATTTTTATTTTAAAAAGGATTGGAAGGGTTGTATGTCCTCATTGATGAAAGGTACGGCGATATTAACAGTCGGCCTATTTTTATCGAAAGTGCTTGGTCTTATTTATGTTTTTCCATTCTACGCGATTGTAGGGGAAGAAAATATGGTGCTATACCAATATGCCTATATTCCATATAGTATTATGTTATCGATTGCGATTTCAGGGATTCCGCTTGCGGTATCGAAGTTTGTAGCGAAGTACAATGCAATGGGCGATTATGAAACGGGCAGAAGGCTACTTCGCTCGAGTACGAAATTAATGCTGTTAAGTGGTTTGATATCATTTTTATTTCTCTATGCAATGTCAACACCGATTGCCCATCTTGTGATTAGCGATAAAAAACAAGTTTTTACTGTGGAAGAAGTGGCAGATGTTATTAAATGGGTGAGCTTTGCCTTAATTGTTGTGCCATTTATGAGCTTACTGCGCGGGTTCTTTCAAGGGTATGGTCATTATTTACCGACATCTGTGTCACAACTTATTGAGCAAATTGCACGCATTATTATTTTATTAGGTGGTTCATTTATCGTTGTCTTTTTGCTAGATGGAGACGTCACAACAGCGATTAACTTTGCGGTATTTGCGGCGTTTATTGGGGCATTTGGTGGATTGTTCGTTCTTTCATATTATTGGAAAAAACTAAAGCCAGAGTTTGATTTAAAGCTACAGCAAGGCATTACACCAGCAGAGAAAGTGCCGTTATCAGATTTATATCAGGAAATTTTGAAGTACTCCGTGCCGATTGTGTTTGTTGGGTTGTCTAATCCGTTATTTCAAGCGGTTGATATGATTACATTTAACCGTACGATGATATCGATTGGGCTTGCTGAAGTAACAGATACGTATTTCAGTATGTTAAACTTTTTAACACATAAAATTGTTATTATTCCGGTTATGCTAGCAACAGGCTTCTCGGCAGCATTAATCCCAACGATTACGGAATATTACACGCTTGGGAAGTATAACGCTTTACGACATGCGATGGATAAGACGTATCAAGTATTGTTATTTGTTACGGTACCTGCTGTAGTAGGGATTATGATACTCTCGCCGTATATTTATCATGTGCTTTATGAGGAAAGTAAGATGGGGTCAGCTGTACTTGCCCATTATGCACCAGTGGCGATTTTATTTGCCTTATTTGCTGTTACGGCTTCTTTATTACAAGGAATTGACTACCAAAAATGGATTGTTTTTAGTTTATTGTCCGGCGTTTTAACGAAGCTTGTACTAAATATCCCACTTATCAAGTGGTTACAAGTGGACGGCGCTATTTTAGCGACAGCAATTGGTTATGGGGTCACAATTAGCATTAATATTTACGTGATTCACAAAGCATTAGACTATCAATCAATTATGGTACGCCGTCGCGTTTTATTAATTTTTATTTTAACAGGACTCATGGCAGCATCGGTTGTTCTGGCAATAGCACTACTTAATACATTTTTATCACCACATACAAAATTAATGGCGGCCGTGTATTGTATCGTTGGTGTGAGTGTAGGAGCGGGCGTATACGGACTAATTTCTTTCCGCATCGGCTTAGCGCAAAAATTACTTGGTGCAAGAGCAACGAAAATCGCTCAGAAATTAGGATTTAAATAGGAGGATGCGGCATGCGTTTAGATAAACTACTTGCGAACATGGGCTATGGTTCGCGAAAAGAAGTAAAGCAATTATTAAAAGAAAAAGCAGTGACAATCGACGGCGCTATTGTCAAAGATGCAGCGATGAAAGTAGATCCGGAGACGCAAGACGTATCGGTTTACGGTGAGCGCGTTGTTTATACGGAGTTTATTTACTTAATGATGAATAAGCCACCAGGTGTCATTTCGGCAACGGAAGATCGCTATGACGAAACGGTGATCGATTTACTAGATCCGTTAGCACAGCATTTTAAGCCGTTTCCTGTAGGAAGGTTAGATAAGGATACAGAAGGATTATTGCTTATTACGAATGATGGCAATTTAGCACATAATTTATTGTCGCCGAAAAAGCATGTTCCGAAAACGTATTATGCAACCATTGAGGGTGTTGTTACGGAAGCGGATATTGAGGCATTCCGTAAAGGCGTTGAGCTAGATGACGGTTACGTGACAAAACCAGGAGAACTGGTCATTTTAGCATCGGATGCGATTTCTGAGATTGAGCTAACGATTCAAGAAGGAAAATTCCATCAAGTGAAACGTATGTTTGAGTCTGTTGGTAAAAAAGTCACGTATTTAAAACGGTTATCAATGGGTTCTCTTGTGTTGGATGAAACGCTTGAACTTGGTGATTATCGAGAATTAACAGAAGAAGAGTTAGGGAATTTATTGAAATAAATAACAAAGATGTTTCTGATTTGTAAAGAAACATCTTTTTTCTTTTGTATTAGTGCTAAAGTAAGGTATAATTAGAAATATTGGAAAATGTAAAGTGCTTTTGGTGTTACATAGATAAATGGAGACGTGGGACTTTATGAAGAAATTACAAATACGATTACTCTTATGTTTAATTACTTTTTCTATTATTTTAGTATCTGTAGTAACATTTACAAATCGAGAATTATTGCGCAAGGATATAAAAGCAGAACAACAAAAAAGCTGGGAGCTAATTGAAAATCATATTTTAAGTGATATGACAATCATTGATAATGCCCATTATTACTTTGATTCTGTTGTGTCTGAACAATTAGAAACAGAGCTGCGTAAAATGGCTGCACTTTACGAGGAAAATCCAGATGTGTCGAAGTGGGATTTGGAAGCTTTAAAAGCACAGCATGGATATGAAATTTATATTTTAGATGAAACGAATACAGTTATACATACGACATTTACATCGGATTTAGGACTAAGCTTTTCCGCTTGTTGTAGTAAATTTTCTGCCGGCTTAGATAAGCGAAGACTATCTGGAGAATATTATTCGGACGCGATTAATATTTCAACGACTACAGGCGAATTATGGAAGTACAGTTATTTAGCTACGCCAGACAAAAAATATTTGCTGGAGCTTGGTTTGAATGCATCAAATGTCGATCTTTTTCAGAAATTTAACTTTTTTAAAACGGCAACAGATTTAAACAATAAATATAATGATTTATTAGAGGTTCGGATTTTAAATTCTGGAGGCTATTATTTAGATGCCAATCCAGGAGAAGATTATAAGATTAAACATGAAGATGAACGATTTAAAGAGGCTTATGAGAAGGCATTACAAACAATGGAGCCTGTAGAATACACTGATCAATTAGCAGACGGTTATATGGAAATATCAAGATTTATCCCTTATCAGGCAGAGCAAGTACGAGGGGCATCGACGAAACGTGTGATTTATATGAAATACGGGAATAGCAATGAACTAGCTTCGTTAGAGCGGAACATACAACAATTCTGGTTGATTTTAGTGATTGCTATCGTGACGTCATTAATTTTACTCGTTGTGATTAGTGGTATTTTAACGAAAACAATTCGTCTAGCAACATTTGATCCGTTAACAGGTGTGAATAATCGCGCCTCTTATGTAAATGTAATGGACGAACTACTTCAACGAAAACGGAAGGACAATGTAGGGCTCCTTTTAGTCGATTTAGATAATTTTAAACAAGTCAATGATCAATACGGACATATGGAAGGTGACCGTGTTTTAGTTGAAACAGGGGCTATTTTAAAGAACGTAGTGAAAAAGGAAGGGATTGTCGCACGCTTTGGCGGTGATGAATTTGCGATTGTGTTACCAAATACAACAGTTGATCGGATAGAAGCAATTGCTCATGAGGTGTTACAAGCCTTTCGGATGAAGAAGAAGGGGGCGGATGAAGCATGGGAGGTCCTTTCAATTAGTGTTGGTGGAGCACTGCAACAAGAGGAAAAGGAAACGGAAGCGATGCTCTTTACACGGGCAGATAAGGCATTATATCAATCTAAAAATAGAGGGAAAGATTGCTATACAATGTATGGGTTTGCTGATAAATAAAGAAGTTTAAGCTAAAAAGAATGCTCCCCGACGAAAAGGAGCATTCTTTTTTATTGCATGGTTTGTTTTCTTGTTCTATGAAGTTAGCTTTACTTTTTTCTTCGTCGTTGTCCATTTACCTCGGCTTGGGCTCATAACCAAGTCGTTGAAGGCTAACACATTCAAATCTCTTTGAATGGTGCGAGGAGTGATGTTAAACTCTTCGACTAAATCCTGTGTAGACACTTCCCCTTTATCAAGAATAAACATGTACACGTCTTTAATACGATTAAGCATTCTATCAGTAGTTGGTTTCATCATTTAATGAACCACTCCTTCATCTTAATTCTCATGGCAAAGACTAGCGGACGACAAGTTGTGCTGGGTGCACAAAGGCTTTAAATTTCTGCCTTAGACAGCCCCTTTTCATATTAAATTTTATCAGAACAAATATTCTGATAAGATTATTATAGCGAAAAATCGATGAAATTTCTATATATTGTGTGTAAATATTAGAATATTTACACTGACAACACAATTTTCAATAGATTTACTCACAATGAGTAAAAGTTCATTCTAAAAATACCAATCAGATAGTGAGAGGTATTAAAAGAAAGTAGTATCCTAGCCTCCGCGCTTTGCCACAGCCTACACAGGAGCAGCGAGGTACGAGCGACGAGGAGGCTGAAGCCATGCCCGTGGAAAGCGAGCCGAATGGAGTGGAAATCAACGGTTAACACAATGGTAATATATGTTTCAGGATTTACTCATTATGAGTTTATTTAGTGGACACCCAAATACCGAATGAATGAAAGTTGTAATTTTGAGAAATAAGAGTAAAATAGCGATATTAGAAATTGAGGTGTTATAAATGGATTGGTTAAAGCTAGCGAAAGAGCGAGAAGAAGAGCTATTAAACGAGCTTCGTGAATTGTTGCAAATTGAGAGTGTATTAAATGAAGAACAAGCAACACTAGATGCACCATTTGGACCAGGACCACTACAAGCACTACAGTTTATGTTAAATAAAGGGCAACAAGAAGGCATGGTCGTAAAAAATATTGACAATATGGCTGGACATATTGAAATCGGAGAAGGAGAAGAACTGCTCGGCATTTTATGTCATGTTGATGTAGTACCAGCAGGGAATCCTTCAATTTGGACATATCCACCATTTGAAGGACAAATTGTTGATGGGAAGCTATATGCACGCGGGGCAATCGATGACAAAGGACCAACAATGGCAGCATGGCTTGCGATGAAAATAGTGAAAGATGCTGGTATTACGTTAACTAAACGTGTCCGCATGATTATTGGCACGGATGAGGAAAGTGGTTTCCGCTGTGTACATCGCTATTTTGAAAAAGAAGAAATGCCGACAATCGGGTTTGCGCCAGATGCTGATTTTCCATTAATCAATGCTGAAAAAGGGATTGCGCATCTCGTATTGACCCAAAAGCTAGCACCAAATGTAGAAGAAAGGCTTCTTTCATTTGAGGCGGGTAAGCGCACGAATATGGTACCTGACACAGCGACTGCAGTCGTTAAAAAAGCATCAGAGCAGATTAGTGAGAAGTTTCAGAAGTTTTTATCACAAAATAGCACAGAAGGTACTTTAAATTTAGAAGGTGACCGCTATATAATAACTATTAAAGGAAAATCTGCGCATGCAATGGAGCCAGAACAAGGTCGCAATGCCGCTGTATTACTTGCGAAGTTTTTAACATCCGAGCTACATATAGGGGCGGGTGCTGAGTTCGTTCACTTCATGACAGATGTGTTTGATGGGGACCACACCGGTTCTGTACTTGGATTTCATTATCGGGATGAGATGTCAGGGGAGACGACGTTAAATCCTGGGATTGTCACATTTGGTGAACAAGGTGGCGTCATCGAAATCAGTATGCGCTACTCTGTGACGTATCCGTTTGATGAGAAAATGACGGATATACAAGCACGTATGACAGATACACCGTTTACGCTTGATATAGCGGGAAATTCTACGCCGCATTATGTATCGGAAGAGGATGAACTTGTACAAACGCTTCTTTCTGTGTACCAAAAGCATACAAATGATTTTTCGAAAGTTTTATCGACAGGTGGCGGCACGTATGCACGCGTATTAAAAAAAGGCGTGGCATTCGGCATGCTATATCCAGGGGAGCCGGATGTAGCACACCAAGCAGATGAATATGTTGTAGTAGACAATTTAGTGAAAGCTGCTGCTATTTATGCAGAAGCCATTGTTAAATTAGCTAGTAAATAAATTTTAGAAGAGAAAAGGATGAGTACAGGTGGGTTACAGTTTATGGAATGACCGCATCGTAGCGGACAATGAAGTAGTAGTAGATAAAGAAGATCGCGGTTATCAGTTTGGTGACGGCGTATATGAAGTAGTCAAAGTATACAACGGACAATTATTTACCTTAGAAGAGCATGTAGAACGTTTCTACGCTAGTGCAGAAAAAATTAAAATTACAATTCCTTATACAAAAGACAAGCTATACACATTGCTTCATCAATTAGTGGAAGCAAACGAGATTAATACAGGTCATATTTATTTCCAAATTACACGTGGCGCTTGCCCACGTAATCATATTTTCCCTGGAGACGATGTAGTACCCGTATTAACAGGGAATGCCAAAGAAAATCCACGCCCAGTGGCAAACTTTGAAAACGGTGTAAAAACAACATTTGTAGAAGATATTCGTTGGTTACGCTGCGATATTAAATCGTTAAACCTTTTAGGTGCTGTGCTTGCAAAGCAGGAAGCGCATGAAAAAGGCTGCTACGAAGCGATTTTACACCGTGGAGAAACAGTAACAGAAGGCTCATCTTCTAACATTTATGGTGTGAAAGATGGCGTTCTTTACACACATCCAGCAGATAACTTTATTTTAAATGGTATTACACGCCAAGTAATTTTAAAATGTGCCGACGAAATTGGTCTGGCAGTAAAAGAAGAAGCTTTCACAAAAGAGCAACTACTTGCAATGGATGAAGTCATTGTATCTTCAACAACTTCAGAAGTGACACCGGTTATTGATATTGACGGTACAGCAATTGGTGGCGGTAAGCCAGGTGAGTGGACACGTAAATTACAAGCACAATTTGATACAAAAATCCCACAGCCAATTCAAGCATAATAAGGACGAAAGTAGAGGGGCTCTTATAGCGACCTCTACTTTTTTCATGTAAAATAATAAAAAGCTATAATTAGGAAAAAATGGGGAGTGTGTATATGGCTCAATTAGTGAAGCTACAAGATTACATTTCACGCTATCAAATCGATTTAACTCGTTACCCAACGCAATTTGTGCGATTGAAAAAAGGGCAATGGGAGCGCGTAAAATATCAATGGCAGACAGGTGGAGACATTGGGCAATGGGAACATATAGAGGTCGAAGCTGAAGAAGTTCCAATAGAAAAATCACGTTTCTCTTTTTTGAAAAAATTACTACCAAATCGTGCAAAAGAAGATGAGAAAAATGAGGATGTTGAATCAGTAGATGTTTCAACGGAACTAGATGAGGACTATATTCCAGAGGAAGAAACCACGCTTCATTTTGAACCGAATATTGTATATAACCCTCAAACCGTTGCTGAATTAAAGCATATGTTTATGGACCAATTTTTCCATTTCCAAATAAAGTGGGCTAGCTCGACATTACGTGAAAAATCATATGTAGACCCGAAATTTATGCGTGATACGTTGCTTCGTTCGTTATTGCAAACATTACCAGATAGCTATTTAATTTTTTATCGTCCGATTTTACGTTTAAAGAAAGCGCCTATTGAACTGGAAATTATTATTCTGACACCGACGGATTGTTATATTGTCAAAGTATTGGAGGAAGAGAATCAAGCGGTTTATATAGGTGGTGGGGAGCGTTTCTGGATGAAAAAAGTAGGGAAGCTTGATAAAAAAACGCTTAGCCCCATCATTGATTTAAATCGGACCGAGGCAATTGTAACGCGATTATTTCAAGAAGAAGGAATTGAAATCCCTATTCGAAAAGTCATTTTATCACGCAATGGCTATATCGATTATCCGGGTACGGTGTATGGGTTACAGTTTATTGATAAACGGAAGTTTCCACAATGGATGGAGCAGTTAAAACGATCTGTTTCTCCGATGAAGCATATGCAAATACGTGCAGCACAAGCGATTTTAAAATCTGCGGAGACAACCTCCTTCCATCGTGATATTTGGCATGTGGAAGAGTCAAAAGAGCAGTGAAGCTAGCATTTATCATTAATGAATTTGCCGGGAATGGTAAAGGACGTCGCATATGGAAAAATATAGAACGTAAGCTAACGGTACCGTATGAAGCATATATCTCACATTATCCCAAACATGCCTTTTTGCTTGCTCGTGAGTTAGCTGAACGTGCGGCAAATGATAAACAGCAAGTATTATTGATTGTTATTGGTGGAGATGGGACAGTTCACGAAGTAGTAAATGGCTGTGTAAATTGTAACTATATTATACTTGGGAATATACGTGCAGGTTCGGGGAATGACTTTGCACGTGGCTTTTTCGCATTTCGCAATGCACAGGAAATTGCATCGTTTTTGCACAAGCCAAACGTGAGAAAAATTGATATTGGTCACATACAGTGTCCGAATGAACATTTTTTTGTGAACAACTGCGGGATAGGTTTTGATGCGTTTGTCGGTATAAAAGCAAATAAGTCAAATATAAAGAAATGGTTGAATAAAATAGGGATGGGGAAACTGAGCTATGTGTATTATGTCGTGTTAGGCCTGTTCATGTTTAAGCCGTTTTCGTTAACAGTACAGCATGGGGGACAGACGTTGCACTATGATCAAGTATGGTTTGCGACTGTGAGTAATCAACCGTATTTTGGTGGGGGAATGAAAATTTCACCGCATTCGATTACAGCAGATGGTAAATTAGAGTTAACGATTGTACATAAATTATCTAGGTTAAAGTTTCTAACGATATTCATGACTGTCTTTTTGGGCGTACATACGCGTTTTTCGCAAGTTGCACAGATGAGTGGAGCGACGTTTCGATTTCAAGGTGACCGTATGTTACCGTGTCACGCAGATGGTGAAGAAATAAACGATCACGGGTTGGCATTGAACGTAAACGTTCGTCCTACAGTAATAAAAATAGCGGAAAGATTATCGGATTAAAGCAAAAGGAAGAGAATTACGCTATAATAGCAAATAGATGTAAGTTATAGAAAAGAGGAAACAAAAGTGAGATTAAGAAATAAGCCTTGGGCATTAGATTATATTAATGAGCATACAGATGTGATCATTCCGAATCCTGAGGACTATCAAGGTAAGTGGCATGAAGTATTTGGCAATAACAATCCTGTACACATTGAAGTAGGCACAGGAAAAGGACAATTTGTACTAGGCATGGCAAAGCAAAACCCCGATATTAACTATATCGGCATCGAGCTATTTGATAGCGTGATTGTATGTGCTTTAGAGCGTATTGTCGAAGCAGACAAGCCAGCAAACTTACGCCTATTAAAAGTGAACGGGGCGAAGTTACAAGACTATTTTGCAAAGGGCGATGTAGCTCGCGTGTATTTGAATTTCTCGGATCCTTGGCCAAAAACGCGTCATGCAAAGCGCCGTTTAACGCATGAAGGGTTCTTGAAGTTATATGAGTCGGTTTTAATCGATAACGGTGAAATTCATTTCAAAACAGATAACCGCGGATTGTTCGAGTATTCTTTAGTGAGCATGAATCAGTATGGGATGCGTTTAAATTATGTATCATTAGATTTACACGCTGAAATGCCTGAGGATAATATTATGACAGAGTATGAAGAAAAGTTTTCGGCTAAAGGTCAACCGATTTATCGATTAGAATCACAATTTTTAACTAAATAGTATTAAGGGGGATGTATGGATGGATGAATTAGTATTTCATAATATGAAACTTACTTGGTTAAATGGGGGTGTAACGGCGCTAGATGGTGGTGCGATGTTTGGGGTTGTACCAAAGGCGCTATGGTCACGTAAGTATCCTGTAAATGATAAAAATCAAATTGAATTAGCTTGTGAGCCGATTTTAGTGCAGTATGAAGGGAAAAATTATTTAATTGATACTGGGGTAGGATTTGGCAAGTTAAATGAAAAACAGCTTCGTAATTACGGTGTATCAGAAGAGTCGACTATTTTTGAAAGTCTGCAAGAGCTTGGGTTAAAAGCAGATGATATTGATGCCGTTTTAATGACACATATGCATTTTGATCACGCAGGTGGTTTAACGTATTGGGAAGGTGATACGCTTGTTCCGGCATTTCCGAATGCAACGATTTACGTGACACAACTAGAATGGGATGAAATGCGTAATCCGAACATGCGCTCACGTAATACGTATTGGAAAGAAAATTGGGAACCAGTACAACATCTTGTGAAACCATATGAAGGTGAGCTTGAAGTAGCTCCAGGTGTTAAACTGATTCATACAGGTGGTCATAGTGAAGGGCATGCGATTGTGCGTTTAGAGCAAAATGGCGAAGTGTTACTACATATGGCGGACATTATGCCGACACATGCGCATCAAAACCCGTTATGGGTCATGGCATATGACGATTATCCGATGACAAGCGTGTTTGCGAAAGAGCGTATAATGAAAGAAGCGTTTGAGAACGACTACAAATTTATTTTCTATCATGATGCCTATTACCGCATGCTGCAGTGGGATGCGACGGGAAAAGAAATCGTAGACAGCTTAAAGCGCTCAAACGAAGCGTTCATTCAATTTAGTTAAATAAATGACCGTGTCTCTTATGGAGAACACGGTTTTTTGAGTTCTTCAGAAAGTTCATGGTTAAAAAGAAGGAGCTGTTCAATGCTGAACAGCCCCCTTTAATATTTATAAAAAACGATCATGCTCCTGTGGCGTCTCGGAAGAACTTTAGACGCCCTTAGCTAACGAGTTGAAGATCTACAACAGCTCCTGTACGAGCATCAGCCGCAAATTCATATGTTTCCATTTCGCCGTCTTTCATACGAGAAATGCCACCACGGTAAACAGGGATGGCTGTAAAACCATTTGTGAAGTTTTCGGTTTTCATGTAAATCCATGAGCCGTCGATCGGTGAGTCCTTTTTAAAGTCCTCTTTAATATTTTCTAAAATTTCATTGGCCGATTTATAAGGTGACACTTTTTCTGTTACTTCTTTAATGATAACTGCTGCAGCCAAGCCTGTTACGACTCCCAACATAAAATCACGTAATTTCATCCTAAGCCCCTCCTTCATCTCTTTATTACTTTACCATAAGTGAAAAAAGTTGTAAAAAGCAACCTATTGATAAGAACTATCATAGCAGTTTAACTACTGTGTTTTGTTCGGATTACGAAATATAAAGGGGTTGTGTTATAATAAAAATACATACTCGTAATGAGCAAAAATACATCCTAAAAATACAAGTAAGGTAATTTAAAGTGGTATCGTAGCCTCCGCGCTTTGCCACAACCTACACAGGAGCTAAAACAGGCGTGGCCTGTTTGGATCTCCTGTTCCGGCTCCTGTGGCTATGGCGCGCTACGGCAAAAAGTGAATACTTCTCAATATGCTAAAAATTCTTCTTCTTCTCTAAAAGAAATCATTTTTTTCCCATTTGCAAGTATTGTCTCCTTGCCTCTATTGCAATCAATAGGTAACTTTCGATACTGTTTGGCAACCGATTATTTATGAAACACTAGTTGCTTGTAGCGGAGGCACGAGACTCCTACGGGAAAAGCGAGACAATCAAGACCCCGCAGGAGCGAAGGATGAGCGACGAGGAGGCTTGATCTCGCCCGTGGAAAGCGAGTGCCGGAGCGGAAAGCAACGGTTACTCGAATGGTAATATATGTTTATGGATTTACTCATTATGAGTACATATTAACGATGAGGAGTTGTCTATAAAATGAATCAAGAGACAATGCAATTGTTTAAAATGTTGACTGAGCTTCCGGGTGCCCCAGGTGATGAGCGTGCAGTACGCAATTTTATGCGGTCTGAGCTTGAGAAATATTCAGATGAAATCGTCCAAGATCATTTAGGTGGTATTTTTGGTGTACGTTATGCACAAAAGCACGATGCACCCAAAATTTTAGTGGCTGGTCATATGGATGAAGTAGCATTTATGGTTACTTCGATTACTGATAACGGCATGATTCGTTTCCAAACGCTTGGCGGTTGGTGGAACCAAGTAATGTTGGCACAACGCGTGATGGTGTACACAAAAGACGGTGAAATCCCAGGTGTTATTGCATCCATTCCACCACATCTTTTAACGGATGCAGAGCGCGCGAAACCGATGGATATTAAAAATATGTTGATTGATATTGGTGCGGATAGTAAAGAGGATGCGGTGAAGATAGGTGTACGTCCAGGACAATCGATTCTGCCCGTTTGCCCATTTACACCAATGGCAAACCCTAAAAAGATTATGGCAAAAGCATGGGATAACCGTTATGGTTGTGGGCTTGCGATTGAGCTACTAAAAGAATTAAAAGATCAACCGGTACCGAGCCATGTATACTCAGGGGCGAATGTCATGGAAGAAGTAGGTCTTCGCGGCGCCCAAGTATCAGCTCATATGATTAAGCCAGATTTATTTTTTGCATTAGACGCTTCCCCAGCAAATGATACATCTGGTGATAAAAAACAATTCGGTCAGCTTGGAAAAGGACCATTGCTTCGAATTTATGATCCAACGATGGTCATGCACCGTGGCATGCGTGAATTTATTTTAGATACAGCTGAATCGAATCATATTCCATATCAGTATTTTGTCTCGCAAGGCGGTACAGACGCAGGACGTGTGCATACGGCGAACGACGGTATTCCATCAGCTGTTATTGGTATTTGCTCCCGTTATATTCATACGGCTGCTTCTATCATCCATGTTGATGATTATGCCGCTGCGAAAGAATTATTAGTAAAGCTTGTACAATCAGCAGATCAATCCACAATCGACTCCGTTCGTTCGAATGTATAAAATAACTGGCTGTGGGGGTATCTTTTACTTAGCTATGAAAAAATGTAGAATGAATACAATGAGGATTTGTATCTCTTCAGAAAAGTTTTAATTTACGTACCTGAATTTTAGAGAAATATCCATAATTTTCATATGTAAAAAAAGATGCCCACTTGAAGGGCATCTTTTTTGCAGTTAAAATAGTCAAAGTGATGTAATTCACAAGAAACGATTGTATGTATAAGTTAAATTTATTCTTTACAGAAGCTAGGAACTTGTAGCCAATGTAAATGTAATTAAATATATACCTTAAAATGCGATTCAATATCAAACTATGTTCTTGATTAAAAAAGGTAGGAATCTAAAAGCACATGAGGTGAAGGGCGGCGACTCCTGCGGGAAAAGCGAGAAAGTCGAGACCCCGCAGGAGCGAAGAATGAGTGACGAGGAGGCTCGACCTCGCCCGCGGAAAGCGTCCGCCCGTAACGGAATGTGCGGTCAAGTACATGTTTTGGTGAAGAGCCTAAAATGTAATATAAAAATACATGGAGATGAACGGCTTGTTAATAGCGATTGGAACTAAAAATAAAGCGAAAACAGCGGCAGTTGAAGCAATTGCGGCTCAATACTTTGACAATAGTGTATTTGAATATGTCAGTGTACCATCGGGTGTATCTGAACAACCATTTTCAGATGCTGAAACGCGGCAAGGTGCCATTAATCGTGCGCTTAATACACGTCAAGTGACTAATGCAGATCTGAGCTTCGGTTTAGAAGGTGGTGTTTATGAAATGGATGGCATGATGTATTGTTGTAACTGGGGGGCGGTGGCATTAAAGAATGGAACAGTTATTTCGAGTTCCGGTGCTTCGTTTATGTTACCTGAAGAAATTGCTGTAAAGTTGCGTGTTGGAGAAGAGCTTGGCCCTGTCATGGATACTTTTACAAAAACAAAGGATACTCGCCATCACGCAGGGGCAATCGGCATTTTTACAGACGGATTAGTGGATCGCAAGGCTATGTTTGAACATATTGTCACACTTCTAATTGGTCAAGTACTCTATTATTTGAAACAGTAAGCATCATTTTTGCGTTTTAATAAGTAAAAATTTTAAAATAAATAACGAAAGTGAGGGAGTATGGTGAATCGGAAATGGATTCATTTAATTGGGATAAGTTTAATGTTACTAGTATTAGCGGGTTGTGGAAAAACGGTAGAGGAACAAATTACAGAAGGCGTTGCACTCGCAGCGACAACTTTTGAAGCGCAGTCGGTACAGCCGACAACCGAAATTGGTAAAATTAACGTCTATTTACCAACCGGCTATAAAGTAGAAGAAGGCGCGAATGAAATGAATTATATTTTCTCCAAAGGAAAAGATTCATTTATTTTATTCGTTAATACGATTGAAGCAGAAGATAGTCGTTTGCATTACGAGAATTTAATTAATGATTCCACTTTAAAAGTGATAGAAAAAGAGACATTTGAAGTTGAAAAGGCGTTTGGTTTTACGGCGGTCATTGAACATAGCGAAGAAGAGTACGAGCTTGTTGTGTCAAGTGGTGGCGTAAAAATGACAACGATTTCAGCTAATAAAAAAATCGATGAGAAATTAACGGAAATGACGGAAATTGTCCGTTCTGTACAAGTGCAATAATCGTACAAAGGGCATCATTTTTGATACAATAGTATGTAAATACACGTGACGGTTCACTGTTGTGAGCCGTTATTTCTATGTAAGGAAGTGATTGTTTGAAATCCTCACAATTAGTAACAGAGTTAAAAAAGCGACTAGGCGAAGAACAGTTCGACTGGGCATTTGATCAAGAGAAAGATCAAGTACGTTTAGAGCATAAAATACTTGGGCGCGGCATGAATATTTCATTGCCAGAAATTTTAGCAAAATATGCACAAAAGAAAGACGCAGCGATTGTTGACGTTGTTTATACGATTGAACAAACATTTAAAGCGATGGAACGTGAGCAAGCAGATGGGTTTAAAGGATTAGCACAAGTATATCCCATTATCCGCTCCGCTTCCTTTCCGAAAAATTCAAAAGAGGGCAGTCCATTTGTGACAACAGAGCATACGGCGGAAACACGCATTTTTTATGCGCTAGACATGGGGACAACGTATCGCTTGATCGATGAATCGATGTTACCAAAATTAGGCGTCACAGCAGAGCAAGTCCGTGAGGCAGCTCGTTTTTCTGTGAAGAAATTACGAACTGATGTCAAACGTGATGAAGTAGCAGGCAGTATTTTTTATTTTGTCAATCATAATGATGGTTATGATGCGAGTCGCATTTTAAATGAAGCATTCCTCAAGGAGATGCGTCAAAACATTGAGGGAGATATGACTGTATCCGTCCCACACCAAGATGTGCTAATTATAGGTGATATTCGGTCAGAAGTAGGGTATGATGTATTAGCGCAGTTAACAATGCATTATTTTACGGTTGGTACAGTGCCAATCACCTCGCTGTCGTTCGTTTATGAGGACGGCAAGCTCGAGCCAATCTTTATTTTAGCAAAAAACAAAGTAACAAAGGAGCAAGAAAAGAAATGAATGTAGCTTATAACAAACAATACGTTGGTGACGTATTATTAGTGCAATTAGCAACTGAAGCCATTGTCAAAACAGTTGTAGAGAAAAAAGGCGATATTGTCATTTTAAAAGAAGAAGCAACAGGGGAAGTAAAGGGCTTTAATTTATTTAATGCTAGCAAATATGTAGCACTTGACGTACAAGGAAATGTAGAAGTGACACCTGAGCTAGTAGAGAAATTAAAAGCGGCTATTGACGAAAATGGCGCTGATCTTTCGCTAGATGTAGACTTCTCTCCAAAATTTGTTGTTGGTTATGTAGAGGAAAAGGAAAAGCATCCAAATGCTGATAAATTAAGTGTTTGTAAAGTAAATGTTGGAGACGACACATTACAAATTGTATGTGGTGCACCAAATGTGGAAGCAGGTCAAAAAGTAGTTGTAGCGAAAATTGGTGCTGTTATGCCATCAGGTTTACTCATTAAAGCAGGTAACTTACGTGGCGTTGATTCATTTGGGATGCTTTGTTCAGCACGTGAGCTAGCGATTCCAGGTGCACCAGAAGTGAAAGGGATTTTAGTATTAGAAGAGGATGCAGAAGTAGGTTCAGCTTTCGTAGCACCAACTAAATAATTATAAGGCTAGTGCAGGGATTTTTTTACTGTACTAGCTTTTTCTTTTAGAAATACATTATGATATGCTTTTTATGACAAAATTTTCTTGCATTATATGTATTTTGGCGCAAGCTATTATATGTATTTTGTGCAAAATACGGTTTTTGTGCAGTATGTAACCCAAATATGTCTTATAATAAAATAGTTAGGCTTTAATTAGAAAGAAGTGAACATAGATGAATTGGTTTAAAAATAAATTTAACAAACTATTTAAAGATGATATAGAGCAAGTAGAAGAATATGAAGAATACTATGAAGAGCAAGATGAGCCGGATTTTGAAGAAGAGCAACAAAAAAAGTCAAAATCAGCATTTCGTTTTCCACTCATTGGGGATAATGAAATCGTCCATCAAGCACCGAAACGAGAGCGTGTAGCTCGTGAGCAACAACCCTATACTTCCTCAGAAGAGAGAGAGCTTGAGTTACCAAAGCATTTACAACATACAACATCTCAAATATATGATGTTGAGGTACAAGGGATTAGGGGATTGTTGGAACGTCGTCAAAAGCGTACAGGCCATTCGAATGTATTGCGTCGCCCTGTACCAGCACCTCGCAAAATTTCCGTTACGAAAGATGAAAAGGAATTTTTAACAAAAAAACCGATGCGCGAAGAGAAGCCTGTTAATCGGGAGTTTATCAATCCGCTTGAAAGTCGCAAACGCTTCGTGCCAACGGATGTACCATCACCTGTTCATGGCTTCCAAAAGCCAAAGCCTATAGAGCAATTAATGGCTGAAAAACAAATGGAAGTAGAGGAAGCGAAGCAAGACAAAGTAGAGCATGTTCTAAGTGAGCAGAAGCCGTTCATAGAAGGAGAAGCTCAAGAGGAAGTAGCGATGCATACTACTGAATCGTCAGTAAGTAGACAGTCGATAGAGGAATCTGAACCGGTAGTAGCGGAAGAAGTTGATAGTATGATCGAACCAGCTTTGACATCTCACGAAGAACATGATTCCGATAGGATAGCTAAAGAAATGGAAGAGGCTATTGTTGCAAAAGAGCATGAAGATCCGTTGTCAGATATGCAGGTGAAGCATTTAACGATTGAGAACTCGACCATTCATATTGGACAGCTAAATGTAGAACAAGCCCAACAAAATGAGTTTGTACAAGTACAAACGGAGGAATCAAAAACAATATCAACAGGCAGTCGATTACCATTTAACGTACTCATGTTAAAATCCGATAAGGAAAAGTTACTAGCAAAGAAAATTTTGCAAGAGCAATTGAAAAAGCAAAAGCCTGCTAATATGGAAATGAATCAGGAGGCAATGGCTGAAAGTGTGGCAACGACTGAAACAGATATAGTCATAAAAAATCATACACTCACAGTTGGTGAGCCATCTATTGCTCATGAAGTAGTGACGGGCACGCAATTAAGTGACAGTGCGGTTGCCGTTTTAGAACGTGAAGTGGAAAATAACGAAATTCAGCATACTGTAGAGGTAAGTGACCAGAACGATAGTATGATCGAGGAACATAACCTTGTATCTGAACAAAAGCCATCAAACGAGCAAAATGTAATCCAAACCGAGCAACATGAGTGGGTAATGGATGAAAATGACGTTGTATTCGAGCAAAAAGCGATTGTGGGTGAGCAAAAGCCGTCGAACGAGCAAAATGTAATCCAAACCGAGCAACATGAGTGGGTAATGGATGAAAATGACCTTGTATTCGAGCAAAAGCCGTCGAACGAGCAAAACATAGTTCCATCCGTTCAAAATGAGCTTGTAATGGAGCAGAATGATGTTGTGTCCGAGCAAAAAGTGATCATGAGTGAGCAAAATGAAATAAAACTTGAACTTGAATCGCAGCCTAAGTTCAGCCGTCATTATGAAAAGCCACCGCTCAACTTTTTAGTGCCGCCGGAAGAAAAGACGGAAGACTGGGCTTGGATGGATGAACAAGGAGAGCGCTTAATTAAAGCGCTGTCGTATTTCCATATCGAAGCGGAAATTGTCTCGATTGTACAGGGGCCAGCAGTCACTCAATTTGAAATTACGGTGGCGCATGGTACGAAAGTGAGTAAAGTGCGCGGCTTAGCAGATGATATTAAGCTAGCACTGGCGGCACGAGATATCCGTATTGATGCACCAATTCCAGGGAAGCATTCGATCGGTATTGAAATTCCAAACCGTGTATCTCGAGCAGTCCGTTTATCTGAAGTGACGAATAGCGAAGGATTCCAAACGTCTGATTCGCCATTAGAAGCCGCATTAGGGCTAGATTTAACAGGGCAACCAGTGACGATTGATCTACGAAAAATGCCGCATGGATTAATTGCTGGTGCAACAGGCTCAGGGAAGTCTGTTTGTATTAACTCGATTCTTGTAAGCTTACTTTATAAGGCGGCACCGCATGAATTGAAATTAATGCTGATTGATCCAAAAATGGTTGAGTTAGCGCCGTTTAATCATATTCCGCATTTAGTGAGTCCCGTTATTACAGATGTCAAGGCGGCAACCGCTGCACTGAAATGGGCCGTTGAAGAGATGGAACGCCGCTATCAGTTATTTATGCATGCCGGTGTACGTGATTTAACGCGTTTTAATCAACAAGCTGAAAAAGCAGGCCAACATGCCCAAAAGCTCCCGTATATTTTAATTGTCATTGACGAGCTTGCCGATTTAATGATGATGTCACCAGCTGACGTGGAAGAAGCCATTTGTCGTATTGCCCAAAAGGCACGTGCTTGTGGTATTCACTTAATTGTGGCAACACAACGTCCGTCTGTTGATGTCATTACAGGCTTAATTAAGTCAAATATTCCTACTCGTATTGCATTTGCGGTATCTTCTGCCGTTGATTCGCGTACAATTTTAGATATGCAAGGTGCAGAACGCTTACTTGGTCGAGGAGATATGCTGTATTTAGGAAACGGTATGCCTGCCCCAGTACGTTTACAGGGAACCTTTGTAACGGATGACGAGATTGAGGAAATCATTACTTATGTTCGTACGCAAGGAGAGCCTGAGTATTTCTTCCAACATGATGAACTACTTAAAAAAGCTGAAGTTACCGATGAGCAAGATGAATTATTTGAGGAAGTTTGTCGTTACGTATTTGAACAAGGAACAGCCTCTACTTCATCGATTCAACGCCGTTATAAAATCGGCTATAATCGAGCTGCTAGACTGGTTGATATGCTTGAGCGACATGGATTTGTGTCGGAACAAAGGGGTAGCAAGCCGAGGGAAGTATTCATTACGGAATCAGATATTATTTCCATGTTCGAATAGCGTATGATGCACGGTTTTTTAGTAAAAAGGTCAACATCTCGACCTGCTTTGGTCGAGATGTGTCTTTGTAAGTATTCTTTTTACTGATAAGATAATGATTAGTAACTTTTAACTCGTAATGAGCAAAAATGCATCATAAAAATATCAGGTAAATAGTGAAAGATACTAATTAAAAGTGGCATCATAGCCTCCGCGCTTTGCCACAGCCTACACAGGAGCTAAAACAGGCGTGGCCTGTTTGGATCTCCTGTTCCTGCTCCTGACGTTGCACTTTCGTCGCAAAGAGAATCTTGGCTCCTGTGGCTATGGCGCGCTACGGCAAAAGTGAATACTTCTCAATATGATAGAAAAACATTTATCTTCTCTATAAAGAAATCAATTTCTTTCTATTTGTAAGTATAATTGCCCAGCCTCTACCGTAATGAATGAGCATCTTTCTTTTTAGCAACTGATTATTGCATTCAACAATAGTTGCTTGTAGCGGAGGCACGAGAGTGTAGCTGACGGCATACGCCTTTCGCTACAGAGCAATGTTTTTCTGCACCGGAAGTGAAGCGGCAGGTGCAAAGCTTCCTACGGGAAAAGCGAGACAATCAAGACCCCGCAGGAAATTTATTTGCGACGAAAGCGTAGCGACAGGAGCAGCGAAGGATGAGCGACGAGGAGGCTTGATCTCGCCCGTGGAAAGCGAGTGCCGCAGCGGAAAGCAACGGTTACCTAAATGGTAATATATGATTTTTTATTTACTCATTAAGAATTTTAAGCAGCTTGAGGGCTTAACTGTACAGTGAGAAATAGTACAATTTAGTTTGCGAAAAATTTGAAAAGTTGTTTAAATAGCGTTTGTTACCAAAAGTGCTATAATAGAACAGGCTTTTTCGGTTCATAAAGAAGTGAAGGCTGTTTAAACGTATGTATCAAAATTCGTCTGTAAATTTATGAGACGACCATTAACTGCGAGAGCAAGCGCATTGCTACACAGTACGGTTAAGTGATTGTAATATCTTTTTTAGTGAATCGGAACGTATAATTTTTATATTTCTCCGCATATGACATAATCTTGATTTATTTTGTTTGAGATGTGTCTCTTTTATCCCATAATATTTATTGTGAGTATCGTACTCCTAGGAGGTTTCAACATGACACTTTATCATTTTACAGGTATTAAAGGCTCTGGAATGAGTTCGTTAGCGCAAATTTTATTTGATGCAGGCGAGCAAGTACAAGGTTCAGACGTAGAAACGTATTATTTCACTGAGCAGCCTTTACGTGACCGAAATATAACAATTAAACCATTCGATGAAAATAATATTCAAGAAGGAATGACAGTTATCGCTGGGAATGCCTTTCCAGATGACCATTCAGAGTTAGTGAAAGCACGTGAAATAGGTGTAGAAGTCATTCGCTATCATAAATTTTTAGGGGACTATATTGGTCGATATACATCTATTGCCATTACAGGTGCACATGGTAAAACATCTACAACTGGTTTGATGAGTCATGTCATTGGTGGATATATGCCGACATCGTTTTTAATTGGTGATGGCACGGGTTCAGGTAAACAAGATGCAGCCTATTTTGTGATGGAAGCATGTGAGTACCGTCGCCACTTTTTAGCGTACCACCCAGATTATGCAGTCATGACGAATATTGATTTTGATCATCCGGATTATTTTAAAAATATCGATGATGTATACAGCGCTTTCCAAGAACTTGCCTTACAAGTGAAAAAAGCAATTATTGCATGTGGTGATGATGAACAACTACAAAAAATTCAAGCGAATGTACCGGTTGTCTATTATGGCTTTGGGGCAGAAAATGATTTTGCTGCACGTAATATTGTCAAAACGACAGAAGGTACAGAGTTTGAAGTGTATGTACGCAATGAGTTTTATCATAAGTTCTTTATTCCACTTTATGGTGACCATGCCGTGTTAAACTCGTTAGCGGTTATTTCACTATGTCATTATGAAGGGATTCCAGCCGAACTTATACAAGAGCGATTAAATACGTACGGCGGTGTAAAAAGACGTTTTACGGAAACAAAAATAGGGAATAATGTATTGGTAGATGACTATGCACATCATCCAACGGAAATTTCGGCAACCCTACAAGCAGCTCGTCAAAAGTATCCAGATCGTGAAATTGTCGCTGTTTTCCAACCGCATACATTTACACGTACGCAAGCGTTCTTGCAAGAATTTGCAAATAGCTTAGGGAAAGCGGATGCCGTATATTTATGTGATATATTCGGGTCGGCACGTGAGCAAGCAGGTTCCCTAACAATTGCTGATTTAGCTAATCTCATTGAAGGCAGCGACATCCTGAAAACAGAGGAAATTCATGTGTTACAAGCACATAAAGATGCCGTATTCTTATTTATGGGCGCAGGAGACGTACATAAATTCCAGAATGCATTTGAGCAATTGCTAAAAGGCGAATAAAATATAAACATTGTGCATAAATGAACAAGTTGTTTAGTGGAAATGAGCAGTAAGGTAGTATGTAACAAAGGTTAGTAAAACAGCTTATTCTTTAACGTTAAAGAATAGGCTGTTTTTGGCAAAAATAGTGCTAAGTGATTTTAAATCAATGTTTTTTCGAATAATTGATGCAGGATTTTTTTACATTTTGTCGAACATAAAACATAACTACGTATAGGAGGTCATCATATGGAAGTAGTACTGTATATAGCGGCACTCATTGCAGCAATTGGTTTTTTAGTGTTATGTATTAGCGTAGGAGTCACATTATTCTCACTAAAAAATACATTAAATAATATTGCGTCAACGGTGGCAGGTATTGAAGGACAAATGGAAGGAATCACACGTGAGACGACAACTCTTTTAACGAAAACGAATTCATTAGCGGATGATATTTCAGAGAAATCAGAAAAGCTCAATTCCGTTGTACAGGCAGTTAAAGGAATTGGTGATTCTGTTAATGGTTTAAATACATCTGTTCAACGTATTACAACGGCCGTTTCGAAGGAAGTTGGACGTAATGAAGAAAAGATTGCACAAGTCGTACAGTGGAGCAATGTGGCGATGGAAATTGCCGATAAGTGGCGCCAGCGCAAAACAATTCAAGAACAGGATATTGCTGTAGTAGATCATCCTGCTCAAGAGAAAAATAAACAATAAGTGAAGAGGGTGTATGTTATGAGTGAACAACAATATGGCAAAGAATCATCAAATTTACCGCAAGTATATTATGTGGATAGTAATCGATCCATTTATACGGACGAAGAGTCTGTAAATATGAAAGATTTTATCATTGGTGCGCTCGTTGGAGGGATTGTTGGTGCTGCTGCAGGGTTATTATTGGCACCAAAAGCAGGCCGTGAATTACGTGGAGATATGGCGTATCAAGCTGTCAATTTAAAAGATAAGAGCGCGGAGTTATCTGCATCCGCAAAAGAAAAAACAGCGCAACTTTCGCAACAGTTAAAAGAGCAGTCAACACAATTAGTCGACAAAGTAAAATCAAAAACGTCTAAAGCGCCAACTGTTTTTGATGATGGTACTGTGTCAGCTGAAGGAGAAGAACCTCTAGATGAATTGATTGCAGCAGTAGAGGAGACGATTGCAGAAGCGACAGCAAGTCTAGGTGAAGTAGTAGCTACGGCGCAAGAAGACTTACATGATCATAAAGTTTCAGAAGCTTCTAAATCTTAATTTGTATAAAAGGATGGCTAGAAAGTTTTACTTTCTGGCCATCCTTTTTATTGAAAAATCCTTATTTTTTTATGTTATGGAGGAGACCGGTTGTTCGATTAACTGAATTTCCAATACATCCCCACCAAAAATTTCCGCATCGAAGCTAGACGGTTCCCCGTTGCGTAAAATGTTAAACTGTCCTTTAAACGCAACGGGTAGTTGCCAGTTGGAAAAGCGGAAGACATCTTGATAAATCCATTTACTCAAATCTTTTTCTTTAAATTGAAGCGTTACCCCATTTAAAATAGTGGCATTCGGCTGTACAACCGTTCCATTTACGACCACTTCTCGTGCTACTTTCGAGAGCTCGATTCGTTCATTTTGAAATGTCACCAGCATTTTATCTTCTAAATTGATATTCAGTGAATTGGCAATTAATTGAGCTGTTGGTAGCATCCCTTGTTCAAACGTAATGCGATCTCCGTTTTGTATCGGGTAATGTAGCTTAGCGGGCTTACCATTGACAAATAACTGTGCTGAAAACTCCGGTAACATCGTTGGTTTACCATCGATATGTACAAAGAATGCCCCTAATTTGTGTATATATTCGCTATTGTTTGTATGATGAAAAACCTCTTCGATTGTATTCACTGTTTCAAACGTTATGACATCACGGTCTTTTAGCTGCTGTTCCATGCATGCGATTTCCCCATTCACTAATACGTTTGGTTCGATTGCATAAGGCGTACCTTGAATGATGATGGATAGCGAAGAGGCACCATCTACAATATCACGTATCGTTGCTGTAGCTGGTTGTCCGTCTTTTCCTTCAATGAGTTCAATGCGGTCACTGCTTTTAATGAGTGTTTTTGTTGAGGCCTCTTCGCCGTTTACTAAAATAGTGGCCGGCTGACCATGTTCCCCTGGAATGAAAATATCTTGTCCGTTCACTGTTAGGGATAACCCATGCCCTGGCTTACCATACAGCTGTTTTGCTCGAATATTCGCTGCTAAAAAGGCATCTGCTACGGTCATTTCTTTTAATTCGAACAGGCGTACAATCTGTTCATTGACCGTGATAGTCATATAATGAATCGGTGCTTTCTTAGCGGCAATGGCAATCCCAATCGGTGTTACAAGTTCTGGTGTGACAGGGATTTCTTCATCTTTTGTTAAGTTTTGGATCGCATCAATGCCACGAACAGCGACACGATTTGGAGGTAAGTTTAATACTTTACACAGCTCTTCTGTTAAGTTGGGTGTTAAACTACCGCCACCGACAAGCATAACAGCCTTTGGTGCGACATGATTGTTTAAACGTAAAATCTCATTGCCAATCGATGTAGCTAAATTTTCAATGGCGGGCATAATTGCGGCTAATACTTCCTCACGCGGATGAAATTCATCAAACCCTAAAATATCTTGAATCGCGATTTGTTCCTCGGTGTGCATTTGGCGCTTCGCTATTTCAGCAACAGGGAAATCAAGCAAGTAATGATCACTTAATGCTTCTGTAATTTCGTCGCCAGCTGTTGGTACCATACCGTAAGCGACAATCGTGCTCTTATCGGTAATGGCAATGTCGGATGTACCCGCACCAATATCAACAAGGGCCACATTTAAACGGCGCATTGTGGAAGGGATTAAGACGTTAATTGCTGCAATGGGCTCGAGTGTTAAGGCTTCCATTTCTAAATTTGCTCGCTTTAATGCTGCCAGTAGGGATTCTACAACGACACGTGGTAAAAATGTAGCAATGACTTCTACTGTTGCCTCATCTCCTTGCTGGTCGAGCAAACTACCAATTTCTTCTCCATCTAAACGGTAATAAAGTACAGAATAACCGACACAATAATAGTGATTGATTTTTCCATCCTCTTTTTGTTGAAGAAGTTGCGTTTGTGCTTGCTGTACAGCTTGTAGTTCCAAGCGTGCAATATCCTCTTCTGTAAAGATTGGGCGATTTTTAATGTTAATGGTCACGCTTGCTTGCTCTGTCTTTAATGAACGACCAGCAGCAGCTACATTTACTTTTGTTAACGGACCATGTTTCTTTTCCAGTTGTGCTTTAATTTCAGTAATGAGCTCAGCGACATAGAGGACATTATGTATTTGACCATCGACCATTGCACGTTCTTTATGTTCTTTAATTAAAATATCTGTCACATGATAATGATCTTGATTTACTTCTAAAATAATCCCTATCACTGAACGTGTCCCGATATCAAGTGCAAATAATTTTTCTGTCAATGAAACCGCTTCCTTCCTTGATATAAATAAAAATACTTTAGCGAGTTGAAGCACTAAATTAAAAAGACGTGACATTCTAGTATTTGTTTATTATAATAGTGTTATTATTCTAAAATGTATCATACATTTCAGCGTTCTGAAAGAGCAGGGTACAGGGGAGAGGAGAAAGAATGATGAATCAACACGAATTAGAGGGTTTACGTAGTCGAATTGATGGACTAAACCTAGAAATTTTACGCTTAATCAATGAGCGAGCAGAAGTAGTAAATGAAATCGGTAAGATTAAAGAAAAGCAAGGTGTGAATCGTTATGATCCTCTACGTGAACGCCATATGTTAAATTTAATTAAAGAGCATAATAATGGTCCTTTAAATCAAATGACAGTGGATTATATTTTTAAACAAATTTTCAAAACAGCATTAAAGCAATTAGAGGCAGAGAAGAAGAAAGAATTACTTGTTTCACGTAAAGAAAAGTCAGAAGATACTGTCATTAATGTAAATGGTGAGTTAATCGGCGCTGGTGCACCATCATTTGTATTCGGTCCATGTTCAGTGGAATCTTATGAGCAAGTAGCGGCAGTAGCAGAGTCGATTCAAGCAAAAGGCTTAAAATTAATCCGTGGTGGTGCATATAAGCCACGTACATCGCCATACGATTTCCAAGGTCTAGGCTTAGAAGGTTTACAAATTTTAAAACGCGTGTCACAGGAATATGGTTTAGGTGTTATTACAGAAATCGTCACACCAGCAGATTTAGACCATGCATTAGATTACATTGATGTCATTCAAATCGGTGCGCGTAATATGCAAAACTTTGAGCTATTAAAAGCAGCAGGGGCAACAAATAAACCTGTGTTATTAAAGCGTGGTTTAGCTGCAACAATCGATGAATTCATTCATGCAGCAGAATACATTATGTCAAAAGGAAATGAAAACATTATCCTTTGTGAGCGCGGTATTCGTACGTACGAAAAAGCAACGCGTAATACGTTAGATATTTCAGCTGTACCAATCTTAAAACAAGAAACGCATTTGCCGGTTATGGTCGATGTTACGCACTCAACGGGTCGTCGTGATTTATTATTACCATGTGCGAAAGCGGCGATTGCAATCGGTGCTGACGGTGTAATGGCTGAGGTACACCCAGATCCATCTGTAGCATTATCAGATTCTCAGCAACAAATGGATATCCCAACATTCGACGCATTCTATGAAGAAGTATTAAAATTCATGAAGAAATACGAAGTTAAAGCATAGTTAATCGAGGCTCGTTTCGCGAAATTTGCGAAGCGAGCCTTATTTTTGACAGAATTCCGAGCAATTTACTTATTCTTTAGAAGAAACGCTTCTCTTTTTATTGAAAGAAGCAAGAAAATTATCGTATGATGGGGTAAAGACATTGCATATAAAGGAGGCAAATACATTGACTGTTACAATTTATGATGTAGCACGTGAAGCAAATGTATCGATGGCAACCGTCTCCCGTGTTGTAAACGGAAATCAAAATGTCAAGCCAGCAACACGTAAAAAGGTTTTAGAAGTCATCGAGCGATTAGAATATAGGCCGAATGCCGTAGCGCGTGGTTTAGCGAGTAAAAAAACAACAACGGTAGGCGTCATTATTCCGGATATTTCAAATAATTTATACGCTGAATTAGCACGTGGTATCGAGGATATCGCGACAATGTATCGATACAATATTATTTTAGCAAATTCTGACCAAAACGAAGAGAAAGAGCTAACACTTTTAGATACAATGCTCGGAAAGCAAGTAGATGGTATTGTCATGATGACAGATAGAGTGACAGAAAAAATTCAAGATTCGATGGATCATTCTCCTGTGCCGATTGTTTTAGCCGGTTCAGTAGATGAATTGAAAGAAGTCCCTTCTGTAAATATTGACTATTATCAGGCGGCATATGAAGCGGTAAAGGTCCTACTGGATAATGGCCATACCCGTATTGCCTTTATATCAGCACCACAAAGTTATACCGTTACGCAATATAAGCTAGCAGCGTATAAAAAAGCATTAGAAGACGTTGGATTAACAGTCGATGAGTCACTGATCGTTTCAGAAGAAGATACGTATGATAACGGCATTGCAGCATACGAAGAGGTCAGCCAATTTGATAATGCCCCAACGGCTTTCTTTGCAGGGAGCGATGAATTGGCTATTGGCATTATTCACGGTGCACAAGATGCAGGGAGACAAGTGCCAGAAGATTTAGAAGTGATTAGTTTTGAGAACTCTAAATTAGCACGTATGGTACGCCCGCAGTTATCAAGTGTTGTCTTGCCTTTATACGATATTGGAGCAGTAGCGATGCGCTTACTGACGAAATTAATGAATAAAGAGAAAGTAGAACAACAAAGTGTTATTCTACCACACCGCATCGAAATGCGAGATTCAGTGAAACAATAATAAAAGGTTCTGCCTCAAAAGATATTTGAGGCGGAACCTTTTTATCGTTTCTCATTGCGAATCATATGCAATGCCTTCGCAAGCATTTGTGCATTTTTTTCTTCGATTTCTGCCTTCCGTGGAATCGGCTCATATAATGGAGTTGGATCCTCCCAAGTGGGGATAAACGGTACGGGTGATTCAGGCTGCCACCGATCAAGCCAAGCTTGAGGCAGTGGACCTGCCGGATGTTGTTGATCGGTCATTTCAGTCCAAATGTGTGACCAAGCGCGCGGTACAACACGCCATATATCATATCCACCTCCACCAACAGCAATCCATCGACCATCGCAATATTCGTGTGCAAGCTTATGCGCAAGCTTCGGTATTTCACGATAAATTTTCATTGTGCCATAGAGATGTGTAAGCGGGTCAAAGTAATGTGCATCCGCACCGTTTTGTGTTAAGACCACATCAGGCTTGAAAAATTCAAATACTTCGCGCATGGAAGCTTCATAAATTTCGAGGAAGCTGTCATCTTCTGTAAACGCATCAACGGGGAAGTTAAAGGATGTACCGTAACCTTCACCATTTCCACGCTCTGTAATATTGCCTGTACCAGGGAACAGATAGCGTCCTGTTTCATGAATGGATAAAGTACAAACATTTGGGTCATCGTAAAATGCCCATTGTACGCCGTCCCCATGATGGGCATCCGTATCGACATATAATACACGCAACCCATATTTTTCTTGCATATAACGAATCGCCACACTGCTATCGTTATAAATACAAAAACCCGATGCGCGACCACGGAACCCATGATGCAATCCGCCACCTAAGTTTAGTGCATGACGAGATTTCCCTTGTAGTACATAGTCAACTGCTTGCAATGTCCCACCAACGAGTAGGGCACTTGCTTCATGCATGTCCTTAAACATCGGTGTATCTTCTGTTCCAATGCCATATGCTTCACCTTGTTGTGGTGTAAGTTCACCACGGCCAGCTTTTTTGACAATGTCAATGTATTGTGAATCGTGAGCAAGTGCAATTTCTTCATCTGTTGCCATACGTGCAGGGATAATGTCATCGTCGGAAAGTGCACCGATATTTTTTAATAAATCGATTGTAAGTAATAAGCGTTTATGATTAAACGGATGCGAGTCTGAAAATTTATAGCCTAGTTGATCAGGAGAATAAATAAAGACAGCATTTTTCATAGTTTTACCCCTGGAAGGTTTGGCCATAAAACATGAAACCCTTCCTTTCGTAAGTCTTCAATAATAGCTAAAGGATTGATCACCTGTAGGCGAACGCTTAAAATGCGAGTATTGTCACTTTCACTGTCTGGATAAACGAGCACGCTTAATACATTCGCTTTATGTTGGCTAATAACGCTCGTAATTTCATGTAACACACCAGGCTTATTCGTGACACGAATATCGAGCTTAGAAGCGGGTTGATTTGCCCCTGTTAGCTCAATATAGCGATAGAGAACATCGGTTGTTGTGACGATACCAATAAGTTGACCACCTGAAACGATAGGTAAACAACTAATTTTATTTTCATAGAATGTGAGAGCGACTTCTTCTACAAAATCTAATGGATGACCGATAATCGGGTCTTTCACCATGATGTCTGCCAGTGGTGCATCGTACGTGACTGAATTTGCTTCCTCTTTTAAGCACGATGGTAACGCTTTTTTGATATCATGGTCTGTGACAATTCCGACAACAGTTTCATTTTCGTCAACGATAGGTAGGTGACGAATTTTCTTTTCCCGCATTAAACGGACAGCATCATTTACGGTATCGGTTGGCTTAAGTGTACATACATCAGTTTGCATAATTTCTTCAACAATCATATACGATTCCCCTTTGTATAAATGTTGTGAACTTCATAATACTCTTAAACTATTCCATTAGAAATATGAACTAATACATATATCGATTTTTAAATCGTAGTCTATCAAATCGCTCAATTGTATTGGGACCGACGCGTTTTCCAACTCGAGCCATCAGGCAGTTCGCTGGATGAGAGGTAACCTCAGGGTCGTCTGTAGCATAATACTCAAAATGAGCGGTACTCATCATCTTTTCCATCATTTTGCGGTAATCCCATACGTTAAGACCCGTTCCTTTTAAATCCCAATGCCAATAATATTCCGTTGTAATAACGAGATAATCTTCCATTTCATCTGCCATAAAGGAAACTTCAACTAATTTTTTCCCTACACCTGTCCCGCGATAATCTGAAATGACTTCGATTGCGCCAAGTTCAATCATATTATCGATCCGGTCCTCTGCCCATCGCTCCAATGGATCTGGATATAAATATGTAACGTAACCTACGATTATATCCCCATTGCGTGCGATAATAATACGCCCTTCGTCCAGCTTTGCGATGCCAATTAATGCTTCGTGTTGCTGTTTAGGAGGCCTGAAAGCGATTAAACCTTCATGTAACGTATACAAGGCTAGTTGTTCTGCAGGGACAGGGCCCTCTACAATGATGGGACCGTGTTTAGTCTCCTTTGTGATACTGTAAAATGTTTTAATATGTTCCATTTCTACACCACCCCAGTAAGATGTATCTATTATAACTGATTTTATGCAAAAATACGCTAGTGTTTGTGAAGAAATACTTAACAATCTAAAAATTTAAAATATTTTGCTAATTAATGTTTTAATATTGTAAAATATATATATGTTCTCGAAGAAAGGGGTAATTTTCATGGGGATGAAAATGTTAGAAAAACTAGCCGCAATTCCGGGGAATCATCGCCTAACGAGCTATGAGGAAACAGTAATAACACATGATTGGCAAGAAACGGAGAAGGCGTTTAGCTGGTATGAGACAGGAAAGGTAAATATGGCCTATGAAGCCATTGACCGTCATACAGAAACATATCGTAAAAATAAAGTGGCACTCTATTACAATGATGGCGTACGCAAAGAAGCGTATTCATTTCATGACATGAAGTTATTCACAAACAAAGCAGCGAATGTGTTGAAAGAAGCGACGGATATAAAAAAAGGGGATCGGATGTTTATTTTTATGCCTCGTTCGCCTGAGCTGTATTTCTCACTACTAGGCGCTTTAAAAATGGGGGTCATTGTGGGTCCGTTATTTGAAGCGTTTATGGAAGGGGCGGTATATGATCGCCTTTTGGATAGTGAAGCCGTTGCGCTAGTGACGACGCCAACGCTACTTTCACGAGTGCCGGTAGAAAAGCTACCACATTTAAAAACGATTTTCCTTGTAGGAGATCATATTGAAGAAACAGATAAAATCGTAGACTTTAATAAACGCATGCAATCTGCCTCAAATAAATTTGATATTGAGTGGGTTGACAAAGAAGACGGCATGGTTCTTTATTATACTTCTGGCTCAACAGGTGCACCAAAAGGGGTACTACATGTCCATTATGCAATGGTGCAACAATATCAGACAACTCAATGGGTACTCGATTTAAATGAGGATGATATTTACTGGTGTACGGCTGATCCTGGTTGGGTAACAGGTACCGCTTACGGCATTTTTGGTCCGTGGTTAAACGGTGCAACAAGCTTAATTTTAGGAGGTCGCTTTAGTCCACAAGCCTGGTATAGTGCGATTCAAGACTACGGTGTAACGGTTTGGTATAGTGCACCAACAGCGTTTCGTATGCTTGCAGGTGCAGGGCATAGTGTATTGGAGCGATATGATTTGTCATCACTACGTCATGTTTTATCGGTGGGGGAGCCGCTAAACCCAGAAGTAATCCGCTGGGGGTTAGAGGCGTTGGGGCACCGTATTCATGATACGTGGTGGATGACTGAAACAGGTGGACATATGATTTGTAACTATCCGAGTATGGACATTAAACCAGGGTCAATGGGGAAACCAGTACCAGGAGTTTATGCAACAATTGTCGATGATCAAGGGAATGAAGTACCACCGTTTACGATGGGGAATTTAGCGATTCGTAAAGGGTGGCCAAGTATGATGCGCCAAATTTGGAATAATCCTGAAAAGTATGATGCGTATTTCTTAAAAGGCGAATGGTATGTATCAGGAGACTCAGCTTATATGGATGATGACGGCTATTTCTGGTTCCAAGGACGTGTTGATGATGTCATTATGACAGCTGGTGAACGTATAGGTCCATTTGAGGTTGAAAGTAAATTACTAGAACATCCAGATATTGTGGAAGCAGGTGTTATCGGTAAGCCTGATCCGTTACGTGGTGAAATTATTAAAGCATTCATCGCATTGCGTGAAGGTATGGAGCCATCTGAAAAATTAGAGGAAGATATTAAAGAATTTATTAAACGTGGGCTTTCTGCACACGCAGCCCCGCGTGAAATCGAATTTAAAGATAAATTACCAAAAACACGTAGCGGTAAAATTATGCGCCGAGTCCTAAAAGCATGGGAACTGAACTTACCGACTGGCGACCTTTCAACAATGGCAGAGTAATTTCGTAGGTTGATAAAGGCTATAGGGATACACGCGGAATAGAAAATAAAAAGTTGTATAGTTGTTAATTTTTATACACTTATTTGCATACTATAATGATTGTGTGAAAGGAGATATTTCGGACGACTATCGAAATATCTCCTTATTACATTGCTTAAATATCTAGTTGAACATGTAGAGGAATATAAATCATACTGATAAGTTAATTCTGAATATTTTAAGATTATATAAAAATACAGTTGACTAAATATTTATACAGAATTATACTGTTTTTATCTTAATCGTTTAAACAAGGTTTGTTGACAATATATAAAGGAAAGTATCATGTGTCATGAATGGTGTCTTTCTAATTATGAGGTGAAGAAAATGAAAGTTGGAATTATCGGTGCCACGGGCTATGGTGGTTTAGAGTTAATTCGTTTTTTATATAATCATAAAGAAGTAGAGAACTTAACATTATTTACATCATCAGAGGAAGGGACGGTCTTTTCAGCGAAGTTTCCTCATTTAATCGATATTAACGATCAACCACTGCAAAAAATTGATTACGACGTGTTAAGTGAGTTTGACGTTGTATTTGCGAGTACGCCTTCGGGAGTTTCGAGTAGCTTATTTCCTCCGTTAATCGATAAAGGGCCGAAGTTAATCGACTTATCGGGTGATTTCCGCTTAAAAGATGTAGAAAGCTATAAGCAATGGTATAAAAAGGAGCCAGCGCCGCAAGAAGCAATTGATGTAAGTATTTACGGTTTAACAGAATGGAACGAAGCGGCCATTAAGGAAGCGAAACTCATCGCAAATCCTGGCTGTTATCCGACGGCGGTTTTATTATCACTTCTACCATTATTAAAAGAAAAGTTAATTGATCCGAGCTTTTTAGTGATTGATGCTAAGAGTGGTATTTCGGGTGCGGGGAACAAACCATCGCAAACAACTCATTTTAGTGAAGCGAACGAAGCATTTTCGATTTATAAAATAAATGAACATCAACATATTCCAGAAATTGAGCAAGCGATTAGTATGTTTGCTGGGGTAGAGACAAAAATTTCATTTAATACCCATCTAGTACCGATGATACGTGGAATTTTGGCTACGTCTTATGCACAAGTGATGCCAGGTGTTACACAAGCAGATTTAATTCATTGTTTAAAAGAAACATATAAAAATCATCCATTTGTCCGTGTGATTGATGATGCAGGATCAATTGGCACAAATCGTGTAAAAGGTTCTAATTACTGTGATGTGTATGCGAAGTTAGATGAACGAACAGGCCGCGCAACCATTATTGGGGTAATTGATAATTTAGTTAAAGGTGCTGCTGGTCAGGCAATTCAAAATATGAATGTACAACTGAATTTACCGCAAACGACAGGCTTACAAGTCGTGCCGCTATTCATTTAAGGAGGATATTATGACAACGATTGAACTAAAGAAACTATCAAGTAGTAATGTTGTTTCACCGAAAGGGTTTACAGCTGCTGGAGTACATTGCGGTATCAAAAAAGAGAAAAAAGATTTAGCGATTTTAGTCAGTGAAGTGCCGGCATCTGTCGCAGGTGTATTTACAACAAATGTGGTGCAAGCAGCGCCAATAAAAGTAACAAAAGAAGTGGTGTACAATACGCAGAAAATGCAGGCGATGATTGTAAATTCAGGGAATGCCAATGCGTGTACAGGGAAACAAGGGGTTGCAGATGCGTATGAAATGCAAAGCTTAGCGGCTGCCAAACTGGGCATCGAACCTTATTTAGTAGGGGTAGCATCAACAGGTGTCATCGGTGAAATTATGAATCTAGCACCGGTGAAAAAAGGTGTGGAGATGTTAGCACCAAATAATGATGTAGAGAGTGGCAACAATTTCGCACAAGCGATTTTAACAACTGATACAGTGATGAAAAATACAGCTTACGCAACGAATATTGATGGACAGGAAGTCATCGTATCAGGTACGGCGAAAGGTTCAGGTATGATTGAGCCGAATATGGCGACAATGCTTGGCTTTATTACGACAGATGCAAATATTGAATCGGCTGAATTGCAAAAAGCGTTATCAGCAATTACGAACGTTACATTTAATGCCATCACAGTAGATGGGGATACATCAACAAATGATACCGTGGTGGTCATGGCAAACGGTTTAGCAGGAAATGAGCCGTTATCACCAGCACATCCAGATTGGGAAAACTTCTATACAGCACTACGTCTAGTAGCAGAAGATTTAGCAAAAGCGATTGCACGTGACGGAGAGGGCGCAACGAAATTAATCGAAGTAGAAGTTGACGGTGCGATTTCAGATGAGGAAGCACGTAAAATTGCCAAAACAGTAGTCGGGTCACCACTTGTAAAAACAGCGGTATTTGGCTGTGATGCAAACTGGGGGCGTATTATTGCAGCAGTTGGGTATAGTGGTGCTACAGTCGATCCCGAAAAAATTACAATTAAAATTGGTGGGACGACAATGGTAGAAAAGGGCGAGCCAATTAAATTCTCTGAAGAAGAGTTAATCGAAATTTTAAAACAACAAGAAGTGAAAATTGACGTGTCGTTGGAAGTAGGGGAAGGACACGGCTTTGCATGGGGGTGTGATTTAACTTATGACTACGTTCAAATCAACGCAGCATACCGCTCGTAAAATGGTGATTAAGCTTGGAGGTAGTACGTTAGAAGGTCTAAATGAGGCCTTCTTTCGTAATTTCAAGGCATTGCAAGATGAGGGGTATCAGTTAATTATTACACATGGCGGTGGCCCGGCGATTAACCGAGAGCTAAAAAAAGCAAATATCGAATCGCATACGGTCGATGGTTTACGTGTGACGACCGCAGAAATGATTGACCTTGTCCAATCAGCTTTAATTGGCAAAGTAAATCCAGCACTTGTGCATGAGCTGAATGCAGCAGGGATTACAGCGGTGGGGTTAAACGGATTTGATGGTACCCTTTTAGAGAGTACATATTTAGACAAGGATACGTACGGTTTTGTTGGGGAAGTAACAAACGTGAATACGGCTCTTCTGGATGCACTAACAGCAGCGGGTATTGTGCCAGTAGTCGCTTGTATTGGTACAACAACAGAAGGGCAGGCACTCAATATTAATGGCGATACAGTCGCAAGCGAAATCGCACTAGCCGTGGAGGCAGAAAGTCTACTTCTCGTAACAGATGTTTCAGGGATTCGGATTCATGATGAGTATCAAAAGGAAGTAACGGAAGCAGACATTAATGGCTGGATTGAAGAGGGACATATTTACGGTGGGATGATTCCGAAAGTACAAGGTGCTGTCGCTTGTCTACATGCAGGCATTCCATCTGTACAAATTGTTAGTGATACATTAACAGGTACAACGATTAAAAATGAAGGGTAAGTGAAGAATATGGGTGCATTATTTCAAAATTATGCAAGAAGACCAATTGCCATTGTTGAAGGAAAAGGAACAGAAGTGTTTGATACAAATGGTAAGCGCTATTTAGATTTTACGAGTGGTATCGCAGTATGTGCACTTGGTCATGCACATCCAGCAATTGTAAAAGCTATTCAGGAGCAAAGTGAAAAGCTTTGGCATATTAGTAACTTATTCGAGAGTCCAGGGCAAGAAAAGCTAGCGGAAACACTTGTGAAGGATGTGCATTTATCGCATGCTTTTTTCTGTAACAGTGGTGCTGAGGCAAATGAAGCGGCGATTAAATTAGCACGTAAACATACAGGGAAACATAAGATCATCGTATTCGAACAATCATTCCATGGTCGTACATTTGGTGCGATGAGTGCCACAGGCCAAGATAAAGTACGTAACGGGTTTGGTCCGTTAGTAAGTGAATTTATCACGTTACCATTCAATGATGTAGCAGCGTTAAAAGCGGCAGTAGATGGTGAAACAGCGGCAATTATGCTGGAAATAATTCAAGGTGAAGGTGGTGTAAACTCTGTAACGGAGGAGTTTGCAGCAGCGATTCATGAAATCCATCAATCAACTGATATTTTATTAATAGTGGATGAAGTACAAACAGGTATTGGGCGTACAGGGACACGTTTTGCATTTGAACAAACGGTATTAAAGCCCGATATCGTATCCATGGCAAAAGGTCTTGGAGGTGGCTTCCCAATCGGTGGTATTTTAGGTACAGCTGAATTATTTGATACATTTAGTGCAGGTACACATGGTACAACATTCGGCGGTAACCCACTAGGTGTAGCTGTTGCACAAACGGTACTTGACTATGTATTTAACGAGGCGTTTTTACAAAATGTACAAGAAAAATCAGCTTATCTGATTACAAAGCTACAAGAAGCATTGCCTTATGTAACGGTGAATGGCAAAGGGTTAATGCTCGGAATCGGTTGGGGTGAGGATGTTGCACCGTACGTAACTGCTTTAGATGAGGCAGGACTACTAACGGTTGCAGCAGGTCCAAAAGTCATTCGTTTACTACCACCGTTATCGGTTTCAAACGAAGAAATTGATGAAGCGGTAGCGATTTTAACATCCGTTTTAGCAAAATAAATCAAAAAGGGGGTGTTCAGAAAGTTTTTACTTTCTGGACACCCCTTTACTTCTTAATAATTACCCATTAAGAAATATTGCTCCTGCGGTGGTCGTATCAACATGCCACCATCCTCGTCGCGAAGGTTCCGTCTCAAAATGTCTTTTCAGACGGAACCTTTATCATGAAATTGTACTTTAAATTTTAAAGTCATTCATTGGATTGTGAAGAATCTGGTATTTCAGGCTCAGATATGTTGCCGTTTCCGTTATCGCCATTTACATCCGAATCATTTGATTCATTGCCGTTATTATTATTTGGGTTATTGTTGTCTCCGTTATCCGTTGGTTCGTTTCCAGATCCATTACCATTGTTCCCGTTTTCGCTACCATTCCCGTTGTTTCCGTTATCCTGTCCATTTCCGCCATTGCTATTGTCATTGCCATTTGGATCACTTGGTTCAACAGGTTCTGTTGGCTCTGGAGGTCCTATTGTAATTGGATTTGATGGAGCAGATTCACGGCCCGTAATATCAACAGCTACAACGATATATGCGTAACCGTCAGGAACTGTAATACTCCGTCTTCCTGAGCTATTAATGGATGAAACGAGTGCTCTCGTTCCGCCTGTTACATTGTAAACACGGTAACCGACAACATCATTTGATGCTGATTTTGACCAGTTCATTGTATTTCCTGCTAATGAAGCAGCGACAGCTTCCGGTGCTGCACTATCCGCATTAAATGTGCTACCACTTAGTGAGGATGAGCCCAATGATGAGTTGTTTGGTAATAATTTTGACGGATCTCCACCTAAGCGTCCGAGCATCCTTTTTGCGAAGGTTGGATTTAAACCGAACCCACTACTCGAAATAAATTCAGCGGGTGTTGAATTTAATGCTTGATAATACTTGCCGTCAATTTCAACAAGTGATGCCCCCGATCCAAAGCTATCATCTATCCGTGATGGGATAAAGGCGTTACGGTTAAATAAATCTGAGCGAACGAGCCCAGCATTTGAACACGCTGCAGAAGGTGCCAGCCCTGAAATACCACAGAATGAAGCGTTTATTACATCTTTAGGACGTTGGAATCGCTCTTTTGTCCCTACGAGTTCACTATTGGCGTCATAAGCGGCATTCATTAAAGATGCCCATAACATATTGACGCGTGTACTTGGTTGGAAATACGTCGTGTTAAACGTATTAAGTGTACGTTGTTGATCGTATCCTAACCATACACCGAGCGTAATATTTGGATTATACCCAACTAGCCATACATCTTTATAATCTTGCGTTGTGCCTGTTTTTGCAGCAAAGTCACTTGAGAACTTTAACATGCTTCTTGCACGTGTCCCCGTACCGTACTCTAACACATCACGCATCATGTCTGTCACGATATATGATGTTTCTGGACTAAATACTTGAACGGCCTCTGCCTTATGTTCGTATATTACATTGCCATCAAGGTCCACAATTTTATCAATCATATAAGCATCGATAAACTGTCCGTTATTGGCAAATGTAGCAAAGGCATTTGTGTTTTCTTCGACGCTCGTTCCGACTGTTAAGCCGCCGATTGCCGTTGAAAGGTTCACATAATCGCCATCTGTTAATTTACTAAAGCCCATTTTTTCTAAAAATGTAGCAGGTTTACGATCTAAAATAGAATCGTATAAGCGTAGCGCTGTTAAGTTTTGAGAGTGAGCAAGAGCTTCACGTGCGGGCATAATTCCGCGCTCTTCGCTTTCGAAATAGTTTGATGGGCTATACCCAGGAATTGAGAATTTCACATCGACAACCGGACTACCTGCCCCAATTACGCCGTATTCAATTGCCGGACCATAGGCAAGTAATGGTTTCATTGTTGAACCATTTGGACGAAAAGCTTGTGTCGCATGATTGAGCTCTTCCACTTCAAAGTCACGACCTCCAACGAAGCTAATAATACGGCCAGTAGCGTTTTCCATTAATACGCTACCTACTTGAACAGGCATTTGAATCTCGATTTCTTCGCCTTCTTCATTTGTTGTTGTAGCCGTATACGTATGACCATAGTATTTAAAGTTTTTTGCTGCTTCGTTCATCGTATCGTACATATTTTTATCAATGGTTGAGTGGATTCGATAACCCGAAGAGCGGATATCACGATCGGCTAAAATTGCATATTTCTCCATTAGGTTTTCTTCTTCATCTAAACGCTCTGGGTCAATGCCATCACGCTCTGCTAATATTTTGGCCATGATTTTTGTAGCACGACTTTCGATTTCTGCTGTAATCCAAGGGTATAAGTCTGTTGCTCGAGGAACAGGTTCACGGAAGTCTTGTGTAATATTATAGTTTATAGCTTCCTCGTACTCTGCTTCTGTAATATAGCCAGCTTCTTGCATACGATAAAGAACTGTTTTCATCCGATTAATCCCTGGTTGTAAACCTTCTTCTGATTTTAGTTCACCAGTTTGCTTAAAAGGTGTGTACGCATAAGGTGATTGCGGAATCCCTGCAATATAAGCAGCTTGTGCTAAATTTAATGTAGATGCATCGACACCAAAAATCCCTTCAGCAGCAGTGGCAATCCCCGCGATATTATTACCAGATGAATTACGACCATAAGGAATGATATTTAAGTAAGCTTCTAAAATTTCTTCCTTTGTCATAAAATGCTCAAGTCGCATGGCTAGTAAAATCTCTTTTGCTTTACGCTCATACGAGACTTCGTTTGTTAAAATTTGATTTTTAATCAGCTGCTGTGTTAATGTTGATCCCCCAGTTTGTGTGGAAGAGTTTGTCACGTCTTGGAGTAAACCACGAATAACAGCTTTTGGTACAATTCCGTTATGTTCACGGAAATATTCATCCTCTGTGGCTAATACGGCATTCACAACAAGTGGTGAAACCGAGGCTAAAGATGTCTCACGACGTTCTAAATCTGTTCGAAGCTTCCCTATATAAATGTCATCTGCAAAATAAATTTCACTTGTTTCTTCATAGTTAAGAACTTGTTCACGCATTTCAGCTTGCGAACGGAGTGGTTCCTCTTTTACGAGGGAAGCGAAGTAGCCAGCGCCGACAGATAGAGCAAAAATCCCTGCTGTGACTAGAAAGATAAACAATAATAAAGCTAAGTTCCAAAATACGTCTCCTGCAATTCGTAGGCGACGCCCTCTTGTAGAACTAGCAAAAGATTCGAGTTGTTTATTTAACTTTATAATTCTTTCATATGCTTGTTGGATCCATTCTTTCACTCAATCGACCTCCTAAATCTTAATAATTATAGCATATTTCTAATTTTATCGTGCAACATATTGACAATTGTAAAAATTTGAGTAGAATATTCATTATAGTTTTTCGAGCATTGAAAAGATTGCAGTAGTGCAGTACCGTTCCCTGTATAGAGAGCTAGCGGTTGGTGGAAGCTAGTCATAACGGATGCATGAATTACGTTCTTGGAGCTTGAACGTGTACGTCGCGTTAAGACGATTGGAGTGGAAGAGAATTCTTCAAGCTGGGTGGTACCGCGTTATGTATAAACGTCCCTGCATGCGATTTTTGCATGCAGGGCTTTTTTATTATACGCATACACTAATTTTTCATTTTTTGTAATTATATCCCTTTAAGGGTGAATTAGACATTTTAGGAGGAAATACTATGACAAACGAATTATTACAAGATTTAAAATGGCGTGGGCTTCTATATCAACAAACAGACGCTGAAGGGATGGAAAAACTATTAAACGAAGAGAAAGTATCTTTATACGTAGGGGTAGACCCAACTGCTGATTCAATGCACATCGGTCATATCGTGCCACTGTTAACGCTTCGTCGCTTCCAACAAGCGGGGCATAAGCCGGTTTTATTAGTTGGTGGTGCAACAGGGATGGTAGGGGACCCATCTGGACGCTCTGAAGAACGCCAATTACAAACAATCGAGCAAATCGATCAAAACGTACAAGGCTTAAAGAAACAATTTGAGCGCTTATTTGATTTCAATGCGGCTACTGACAATGCAGCGAAGCTCGTAAACAACCATGACTGGATTGGCAAGATGAGCGTCATTGAATTTTTACGCGACTACGGAAAATTAGTTAACGTCAACTACATGCTAGCAAAAGATACAATTGCTTCACGTCTTGACTCAGGGATTTCGTTTACAGAATTCGCGTACACGATTATTCAAGGCATTGACTTCAACTACTTATACAACAACCATCAAGTACGTATTCAAGTAGGTGGCTCTGACCAGTGGGGGAACATTACAACAGGTCTTGAAGTGATTCGTAAAACACATGACGAAAGCGCAAAAGCATTCGGTATTACGATTCCATTAGTGACAAAAGCAGATGGGACAAAATTCGGTAAAACAGCAGGCGGTGCCGTGTGGTTAGATGCAGAAAAAACATCTCCGTATGAGTTTTACCAATTCTGGATTAACGCAGCAGATGCAGACGTAGTGAAATATTTAAAAATCTTCACATTCTTAACGCGCGAGGAAATTGAAGCGTTAGAAGTATCGGTACAAGAAGAACCGCATTTACGTAAAGCGCAAAAAGCATTAGCAGAAGCGATGACAAAATTAATTCATGGTGAAGAAGGCTTAGCAGCGGCTGAACGTATTACGGCAGCATTATTCTCTGGTGATTTAAAAGCATTATCCGTAGACGAAATGAAAGTGGCCTTCTCAGGTGTTCCTTCCGTAGAAGTGGCAAAAGAAGATAAAAACATTGTAGATTTACTTGTAGAAGCTAGTATCTCGTCTTCAAAACGTCAAGCACGTGAAGATGTAACAAACGGTGCGATTTCTGTAAACGGAGAAAAAGTCCAAGACCTAGAATACGTAGTGGACACAAAAGACCGTTTAGAAGATGCCTTTACCATTATCCGTCGTGGTAAAAAGAAATACCATATGGTGAAGTTTAACTAATACTATTTTTTAATGGATCATGATTAAGGAGTGTAGAGGGCTGAAAGTTTTTACTTTTGAGCCCCCTTTTTTATTTTAAAAGGAAGATGATGATTTCAGCATATGCTATTTTACATATGCAGTTTTAATAGTAACAGCGGGTTTTTACGTTCATTTATTAAAATGAGTTATTTTTAACCCCTGATTGTGTGAGTTGGCGAAATCGATATACAACTTAATTTTAAATAAGTGTCAAATCGGGACTATTTCCTTAAATGGCGCTTATCCTCAAATAAGTTGTATGTCAAAATCGACGAATAGCGTTTTCGGGGGTTGTTAATGTGAGCATATCATTTTTTATTACGATAGAGAGAGATTTATTGCTTTTCTGTAGGTGAACACATTATAAAGACTCATAGTAACTATTTTGGAGCACAATTAATTTTTCAAAAAAATCCCCATTATGTTCGTTTTTTATATGAAATAGTGCGCGTTCACGCATATTTTCGCCTTCTATATAAAATCTCTTTTTAGTAAAATCCTCTCTTTTTAGTATAGCAGCTAGTCGTATCTCGTCTTATTTTGCTTAAAAAGGTTCGTTTTTGAGCTAAAATGCAAGCAAATTGGATGATTGATAGGTATAGGCGGATTTTAAAGTCGATTGTTATTTGAAAGATAAAAATAGGATGATATAGAAATAGAAAAGCTAAAGGATAGTGCGCGTTATGAGTTAAACTAAGTGCGATAAGTATCGCTCGTATGTAAATACAAGTATAATAGTTTCATACATAGTTTTAGGAGGATATATGTTTTGACTGTACAGCTGAACACACAAATGGACGACCGTGAACCTGTTTTATCAATTATGGTAAAGCCTCGCGAAACATTCCGATATACACTTGACCATAAAACCTTTTCTTATTCACTGTATGTAGGGGCGGTAGGGGGATTTGCTAGTGCTTTACTCTCATTATATAGCACGAAATATCCGTTTCCATATAGCCTTGGCGAAGTCGTGTATTCGTCGTTTATTACGGGTATCTTATATTTTATGATTGCCAATTTAGTCATCGCTTTTATGCTTGCTCATATCGGGGCGGCATTTGGTGGGAAGGCTTCATTTAAAGGCATGTTTCAAACGATGTGCTTAACGGTTATTCCGTATATTTGGTTAATGCCTGTACTGTTATTTTGGATGCAGTACTCGAGGCACACATTTTTCGATATTCCCCATGATGGACTAACAATGGGAGAAGCGATATGGTCGTATATAGGGAGCTTTATTATTTTAGTCGCAAGTATTTGGACACTCGTCTTATCGATTATTGGGATTTCTGAAATACACGGTTTTTCAAAATGGAAGGCCTTTTTCACACTGCTCATTGCTAGTATAGGTGCTGCTATGATTGTTGGGTTACTTGTTGTACTGATATTGTAATAGCATATTAATGATAAAAAGTTTATAAAGTAAATCGTAAAAGCCTGCATTTTGTAGGCTTTTTTTTCTCAGGCTGAATGAAGGGATGGGGAGTATGTGATTATTAAGTTGTAGTTTCTTTGAAGCTAGCGTATAGAGGGAATATAAAAAATCCCCTCCACAAAGTGTGAAGGGGACTGAGCTTTAGTCAAACTAACGATTAACGAGAGTAATACTGTATCAACTCTGGAAACCTTATGCTATAAGCATTTGTAGCGATTTTATTTATCTACGTCCCCCATTTTTTACCCCAAAAGGGAGTAGGGACGGAAATTTTAAGCAAATTTCATTACGTCAGCAATTACTTGTGCTGCACGCTTTTCATTTTCCTCAAAACTATGTGAGTATACTTCCATAACCATTTTTGTTGTATTACCTAACATTTTGGCAATGGTAGTAACTGGTACACCGTTATTAATTAAAATTGTTGCAAAGGTATGACGGAAACCATGTGGTGTAATTTCTTTTAAATCATTGTTTTTAATTACACGACGTAATGAGCTACTAATATACGTATCAGAAATTGCTTCACACGTCTGATAAGAAATTATCGCAAAGCTTTCTTCGAATTCTTTTTCACTCTTCCATCTACCATTTGCTAAAAGGTATTGCTTGGACCATGCTTTGTACTTTTTCAAAGTAGCAATTAATGACTCGTTTACATTAAGGGTACGAATGCTATTTTCTGTTTTGGCTTTACGTTCCCCGTATCGATCTCGAGTTCTTCCTATATTAATAGTAGAATTTTCGAAATCGATATCTTTCCATCTTAATGCAGCAACTTCACCACGGCGCATTCCAGTAGCAGCAAGTAGGGCAAATACTGTCTGTACTGTAATGTTTTCTTGGTCGTTTATGCATTTGAGGAAAGCAGATAATTCTTCCGGAGTATAAACATTGTCACCAACTCCATCCTTTGGTTCCTCATCATTAGCAATCTTAATTTTAGTAAATCGATTGCGTGTAATGATTTCAGCATCCACAGCTCCATTAATAATCACTTTAAAAATGCGATGATACAACTTTACTGTACCAACACTGTACTTTTGTGAAAGTGGCTTAATATAAAGATTGATATACGTTTCTTTATCCAATTTCATTAGTTTTTGGGTACCAAGCAAAGGGATGATTTGCTGTTCGACAATGTTTTTACGTTGTTCATTGGTTGAAACTTTCCAATTGCTTTGGTTTGCTTCAAGCCATTTTGTAGCCCATTGTTTAATAGTTAGATTTTCATTTTCAATTAACTTTGTGTTACCAGCTGCGACTTCGGTTTTAATGCGTAGCAATTCACGAAATGCTGTATTTTCATTCGCGAAGCCACGCGCTGATTTTTCTTTACGACGCCCGAAAGAGTCGTAATAGCGGTGCCTATATGCAAATAATTTATTCTTATTTCCATCTAAGTACCAAAATAATTCCTTGTCTTTTGTGCATTTATTCATTTTATATGTTGCCATATTTACCTGTCCTCTCGTCACTGGCGAGTGCATAAAAGGGACAGTTAAAGTACATCACCTCCTATAAAAGAGATACTGTATTAGAATCGCTATGTTTAAGAATAACAAGATCGATGTATTTAATTTTAGTTTGTAAAGATTTATTAAAGGATACATCGTGCATGGTCATATTGTACATTACGTACTCTTCCTCTTCGCGTCCGAATTTATAATTTTTTTGAAAATATAACAATCTTTGATACGCAAATTCAGGTGTAACATTAAAATGTTCTGATATTTCATCAGCAATTATGTATGTAGTATTTAAATCCGGTGACACAGGAAATTTTAATAATTCTTTCGAGGGCACTAAAATATTTGATGCCAATTTGAATGCTTCGATTTCCTGTATATAGATTTCAGTTGAATTTTGATTTAATTGAGAACGTTGATGAATATATAGATGAGCAAATTCATGTGCTAAATTTACTCTTTCTTCGCGTTCGCTTTCACCAATACAAAGATTAATTACGCCTCTTCTTCCTTTAGAAGAAGGGATAGCACAATTCAGTCCGTTCGGAACGAGCTCGCGCTTAACTAAAATTCCGAAATTGTGACATAAATCATATAAATCTATCCCTATAAACGTCTTTTTGTTCAATTTATTTAAAATATCTTTAGCATAGCTTTCAAACCTATCTATCTTATGCGAAATCAGATAATCTCCCAGTACCATTTCATCACTCCAAATAATCCCCATCATCTTCGTCGATATCTTTTAAAAGTTCTTTGATTTTATCCCATGAATAAATCATTTGTTTTATTTTCTTTTCTGGATTAGATTTTAAATCCTCAAATGCAACAGGATGTTTTTTAAGTTCTAATAAAATTTGATACTCTTCATTACTTAAAATAATATCTACATCAGCAATTTTTACTTGATGCTGGGTATTTTCTTCATTTAAATAGCCAGCGATTTTCATTAAATCTTCATAAGGATAGTTATAGGCGTCAGCTAAACGTTTGAGCGTTTCAGGAGATGGGTTGATAGGTTTTTTCGTCCCTCTTCTATATCCCTTTTCTATATCAGCGATATAAGTGTGACTTAATTCTGTAATTTCACCAATCTCCCTCAAAGAACGGCTCCCACGGAGTTCTCTTAATAAATCCCCTAAATCATTCAATGTTTTTCACCTCCTAAATGTAAACTCTGTTTAACATATTGTAAAACAAATACTACAAACTATTAAATAATTGTATATAAAAAAATGTAGAACATAGTTGACACAATGTTGCACATATACTACAATTTGAATTGTAAACAATGTACAACAAGAAAGGAGTGATAAAATATAATGGATAACATTGTAAAACAACTTAGAGTTAGCCAAGGTTTTAATTTAACTCAAGAGGAGTTAGCAAAAGCTCTAGGAGTTTCAAGACATACAATAATGTCTATTGAAAATGGAGGAAATACTACAGGTGAAATGGTATTGAAAATTGCAAACTTTTTTGGTAAAGATCCACGGGAAATTTTTTTTACAAGTAATGTTGCACAGAGTTTACAAGGACAACTAGCTTAGGAGGCCAATATAAAAAAAATCAACAGTAGAACTTCATGAGGAGTTCAAGTATTGAAAGGTGGCGAGTGTATGATCTTGAAACTCGTAATATCTATATTGCTAGGTAGAAAAAAGCAATATATCAAAGTAGTGAAGGTGAAAAAGCGGAATGTACTCATTCAAATCGAAGAGTACACTCCTGCAACTGAATTACTTCAAAAGCTTGATGATTGATTATATGTGCGCTTTCAATTCAAGAAATGACGGGTGTTCTTCTTCGATTTTACTTGTGATAGAAGTAAATAATTCAATTTCTTGATTGATACTCTCTAAATCAATAGGGTTGTCGGGCATTGATTTTAGTAATTCTAACTTTTTGATTTTCTTAGAAAAGTGACCATAAATCAGTAATAAATCATGTTTATTGAAATCGATTGACATAGTTTTCACCTCCAATCTACCAACAGTTTACCAGATTGAGAGGAACAAAAATCATAGGAGGTTTTAGCATGGATCAATTAAAGGTTATCGTACATGACAACCGTCGTGTGTTAACAACTGTTCAATTAGCTGAGAGCTACGGGGCAGATAAACAGCAAATAAGTAAGAATTTCACTCGTAATGCAGAGCGTTATAAAGAAGGAAAGCACTATTTTGCGTTAACAGGTGAAGAAAAACGCTCATTTCTGAACCATGTACAAATTGACGATGGTTCGAAAAATGCACAGACACTCTATTTATGGACCGAAAAAGGTGCATGGCTTCATGCAAAATCACTTAATACCGATGAAGCTTGGGATGCTTACGAAATGCTAGTAGATGAATACTACAACGCGGTCGAGAAATTAACCGCAGAACAACAATTGCGTAAACAATTAGAGCTATCACTTATGACGAGTGAGCGTGTAGATCAAGTAGAAACAAAAGTAGTGCAAGTTGCCGAAACTGTAAAGGTTCTTGTAGATACAATGCGTATCGATAGTCGCCAAGAATTTGCCATTAAATCTCAAGGCAAAGCGAAGGTCTTTGAAGTTCTAGGTGGGTATGATTCACCTGCGTATAGAGCAGTTAGCAAAAAGATTTTTGCCCGTATGTGGAGAGATTTTAAAACACATTTTGTCTTACCACGTTCAATGGATTTACCTAAAGTACGTTTTGATGAAGCCGTTAAATACATTGCTATGTGGCGCCCAGATACATCCACGGCTATGGAAATTGAAAGTTACAACAATCAGACGCAACTTAAACTAGTTAAATGAGGAAGGCGCTAGGCAAGCGCCTTAGATTGGAGGGATATTTTTGGAGGCTCTGGCGAAAGTTGAAGTCCAAGTGAATGACAATGTCATCATACAAACGGTTGAACGAAAAATCGATGATCACCTTATTCCATCATTACGTATGGTAACGGAAAAACAACTTTGCAAGATGTACAGTATGTCACAAAATGAGCTGGCACCACTTTTGTTCGATGCAAAAGTACGTATTTATGAGCGTCGAAAAGGTGCGCGAGGGAAAAGACGTTGGTTTTATCCAGAAGTTCAACAAGCATTAGATGAAGTAATTAATGAAAACTTTTAAAAAATAACACTGGCGAGTGCAAGTCGAGGGCAACGACTACACAACAATCGAGCTTGGGCAAAGCTCAATAAACAAGTTTTCTTGCTTATGAGTTAATTATAAAACAGTTCTTTACTACCGGCGGTCTAATCGACCATCTTTACAACTAAATATGTGACTTTATTTGTCAGGAAGGATGAGAAATGTGAGTGTGCAGGATTTTATTAAGGAATTGAGAGGGGAGCAAACCCAGCAACAATTCGCCTTCGATTTAGGAGTTGTTCGCGAAACAGTATCGAAATATGAAAACGGCCGGTCAAAGGTACCGGCCGACATTAGTCGACGCATCGTTGATAAATTCGATGATCCACGCTTTGCTATGACTATTCAGCAAGAGTATACAGGTACAGGTCCGATATGGCTGAACGGTGAAAACGTTGACTTACATCGATGCAGCGTAAAGGAAAAGACAATAGAGGAACTTCAAGAGGCACTAAAGGCTATTCACACCATTAATTTAGCAACGCCATTTCATGCTGTTAACCACTTCAATCTCTCGAAACTTGAAGAGGTGTTAGAAGAAGCAGTGGAAGCTATAACCGCACTCCAACATTTTGTAGCGATTACATGTGCTGAGTCAGGCTTGAGTTACAGAAAAGTTTGGACCGATCATTATAACGATTTAGAAGAAGGTGGATTTGCTAAGAGGGGATGAACAGTATTGAAAAAATTACTGGATAAAGTGTTGATATTTGAAGAAGGACAGGTACCAACGTTAGGTGATTATGTTTGGTTGTTACTACCATACATTACAACGCTGTTTATGCTTGCGGCTTTATTAATCATAGTGAGGTGAATTTATGTTGTTCAGATTTTTCAGGAGAAAGAAACTAACGTTACAAGAAGAACTAATTTGCAGTCATTTTCGCAAATAAAAACCGCTTGAATCGGACTAGGATTCAAACGGCTACTAAATCGAAATGTTCAATATCAGTATACCACAAATAAATAGATGGAGCGAAGAAATTTCGCTTCCGTCCAGCAGTCTACAAACGGGTTGGTTAGCCCCTCCGATATTATGACACTTTGTAGGCTGCTTGATGGAATATCCATCCCTTGCAAACCACACACAACTGAATAATTTTTATCCTCAAATACCTCTTGATCCTCGTTGTAAGAACCACAAGCTATCCTCGCAAGGAAGAAGAAAGAAGGGGTATCGATGTTAGAAGTATACGAGCTAGATCCGTACTTCGAAATAATAGCGCAGCGTCACGAAGCGCGGCTTATTGTAACAGATGAAGTTACAAAGGAAGTCAGAAAGCCGGTGAAACGCGACTGCTTAAAATATCTAAAAGAGTGTCGCGGGAAATTTAAAAAAACCTACCGCTGCGAACGATAGGTTTACGATTTAGAGGCTCATGCCTTTGTTGATTAATTTTATTGTAGCGCATGGGCCTCTACATGGCAAATAAAAACAAAACAGGAGGTCTTCATTCATGATTTTTTCAGAGAGCAATACAAACATTGCTGGAGCATTGGCAAGGTCATGGGCGGCTATTCAGACACCTAAGCACAATTCAAAAGTGCAAGTGAATACCAAAAGAGGCGGCACATACACGTTCGAGTATACGGATTTAAACGGTATTCTCGATGCTGTTCGTCCCATCTTCATCGAAAATAAGTTAACGATTATGCAAAATAGCTATTCGGTAGTCGAAAATGGTCACACATCGGCATGTGTTGAAACGATGTTTCTACATGAATCGGGTGAATATGTAAAGTCCTTCCCGTTAAAATTCCCTGCGGCTCAAAGTATGCAAGATTTTGGAGGGCAGATTACGTACATGAAACGATACAGTCTAGCGGCGATGTTGGGAATCGCTACGGAAAAGGACGATGATGCAAACGGCTCTAGCGGAAATGACTATCAATATTCCCGTAATGATTCTTATAATCAGTCGTCATCGTATCCACCTGCTCAACCTGCCCAGCAAAACAGGCAAGAGAGTAATATTGATCCGTTAAAAATTACGGTCCCGTTTGGTCCACATAAAGGAAAAACGTTGGGGCAAATACAACAAGAAGAACCAAATTATCTAGGTTGGCTTGCCGAAAATGCACAACGACAGGACTTGAAAAATGCGGCTAAGATGCTAGCTGGTCAAATGCAACAGCAGCCACCGCAATCACAACAACCAGCACCAGTAGGGCTAGTTGATGCACCTACAATGCAACGACTAACGAATGTTCTAATTCCGTTATCAGAAATAAAGAAAATGGATGCTGACACTCTTTACAATAATAGTTTACAAAAAATTAAAGTGGCTTATAAGCAATCAAATCAACTATCAATGCATGAAGCAAATTTACTCATTGATTATTTGGAGCAGGTGGCAAAAATTACAGAAGGTCAGATGCCTAATAGTAAGAATTTGATAACAGAAGCACAGCTAAAGGCACTAAAAACAGCGCTCAATGCAGCAGCTACACGTACGAAAATGGATAAAATTGCCGTTGCAGATTATGTGAAAATGAGCCTACAGATTCCTGCGGAGGTCGAATCTAAAGCGCTAACACGTGAACAGGCTAGCGCAATGATTGATTTTATCAATAAGTTACCAGCAGCTCAACAAGCGAAATAAGGAGGGGTATGGCATGAGTGGTAGAAACATCATACGAGTTGAAAAAAATCATGATTACACGACAATCAACAATACATCAATTCATGACAAAAGATTGTCGTGGAAAGCAAAAGGTATTCACGTTTTTATGTTATCTAGACCCGACGACTGGGTGTTTTATAACGAAGAGTTGCAGGACTGGGCAAAGGATGGTCGTGACAGCTTCCTTTCGGGTCTTACCGAGCTGAAAAAATACGGGTATGTACGTAAGGAACGTCGACGCAATGACGATGGGAAATTTGATTATATAACAGTCGTCTACGAAGTACCGCAACAGGATTTACCGTCACCGGAAAAACCGTATACGGAAAAACCGTGTACGGATAATCCGTCAACGGGAAATCCGCTTACGGAAAAACCGTTAACGGAAAACCCGCAACTACTAAGTACTAATAAACCAAGTACTAATACACTAAGTACTAATAAACAAAATACTAATAAACAAAATGTAGTAGTAGAGGCTACGCCTGCCAACCAAAATCCATTCGATTTTTATCATGCAAACGGATTCGGATTAACCATGAATGATATTACCCGTCAAAAAATTCTTGCTTGGTGTGAAGATTTATCAGACGAATTAGTCGTGTATGCCATGCAGATTTCGATGGAGCGTAACAAGGTAAGTTGGTCCTACGCTGAAGGCATACTAAAAAAGTGGGTTGCTAAACATGTAAAGTCCATTGCCGATGTACATGCCTTACTTGCTCAGCATGAAGCACAGCGAAACACACCTAAAAATACGCAATACAATCGAGGTCGCCAAGAGCATGTGCCAGATTGGTTCCATCAACGCCAGGAGCCTACACCGCCACAAGCTAGTACACCTCAGACCATTGACTTTGAGGCAGAGCGGGAAAAAATACTTAAAAAGCTAAATGCTTAATAAATACGGATTCTATTTTAGGAGGGGCAGTATGGAAGCAGAGCCGTTACAAGCGATTAAAGAGCGTTGTGAAAACATCCCAGAAGGATGGACTATGGGAGAAAGTATTAAAATTATCGGACAAATGCAACAAGATGCATCAACACTGATTACAGAAGTTGAGCGATTACAAAAAGAATTAGAACTTACAGAAAAATGCTACGAAATTTGCGAGCGTGGCATGTTCAAAGCAAATGACATGTTTATCGAAACGAACAACAAGTTAGATCAAGTCGAACTAGCAGAAGCGAAAATGCGAATGGAGAATGAACGGTTACGTGAAGTGTTGAAGCAAGTTTTGGAAGACGAAGCACCAAATTGTGACGGGTATGAAACGTTTATTCACGCTACAGCTCGAAAAGCATTGGATGTGCGACCATGACGCTTATGACACTAAAGAAATTTACTGTCGACAGTATTGCTGAAAAAGGAAATTGCCACGTTATTCAAATTAAACCGTTTGGCATTGAGTTAGTTGACAACTCTTCTCGCGTTTACAACATGAAGCCGTTTGAGATTGTTGTAGATGAGCGCGGCATTATTCACAACTACAGCGACCAAATAAGAGTGAGTGTAGATAACTCCGCGCAACGTACAATCACAGTTGATACGATGAGTATCCTTACCCTGGCACATCATCCGGATGTACAAAAAGAAATTGATAGATTGCTAGGGGTACATCAAGAAAGTGAAGACGCAAAGTTAGAAAGATGGGACGCGATGCTGCAAGACGTGGATCAAGTGATTGAGCAAGCATCTTCCGCAGTCCGTGATATGCATATGGAAATGTTATTCAGTGATTTACTCGAGATGCATCACAAGCACGCGCTTGCCATTGCGATTGATAATGCATTAGCAAATCGAGATGAAGCTGCCTTTTATCAGCTGGTGAAAGTAGGTGAGCAATTATGATTCCGACATTTGCTAACCTTAATGATTTAGCTTCTCGCTTTGATGCAAATAAAATTCCGTGTGAGATTAAATTTGAATCGTTTATCTATCGATCCAAAGAGATTAAACGTGAGGGTGCTCATAGCATCATCAAGTACCGATGCGAAAAAGAACGCCATAATATCAAAGTTTATTACGTGGATGGAATCGTGTTCAAAGTGGATGCAGACTATGCCATCGAGGAGGTACCAGTACATTGATTTATCAGAGTGAGCAACAAGCGCGGCAGGGAGTAAAATCTCATACACATGCGCATCGTGGAAAGTTTTTAGAACGCGTGATTGATATAGCCAATACAAAATACCGCAATGCTGGGTTAGCGGACATTCGTAAAATTCCTACACCGGTGCAGATTAAGCACGACACAGGGCGCGAGGTAATCGGACGAAAGGAAAAAGCAGAGTGGGTTGATTATGCCGGTGTATGTAACGGACGAGCAGTTGTCTTTGATGCCAAAGAAACGAGAGGCAAGAACTTTCCGTTAAAGAATTTACATGACCATCAGTACGAATTGCTGAAATCATGGTACCAGAAAGGCGCCATATCCTTCCTACTCGTTTATTTCAAAGAATTGGATAAATACTACCGCCTGCCATTCAAACCGCTTTGTGCGGCATGGGAAGAGGCAAAAAATGGTGGTGCAAAATCTATCCCTATTGCCACATTTGAAGCAGAGGCATGCGAAGTAAAATCGATGGACGGTTATACGCTGCATTATTTATTGCCGTATTTGTGAGGTGAGAGAATGCAATTAACGTTTGATTGTGAAGTAGGCTTTGAATCAGTTAATCCAAATATAAAGCCAAGTATTAGTCTACTTCCTCTCTCAGAATACGACCACATCATTATTTCGGAAAGTGGAGGCAAAGATTCAATGGCATGCCTATTTTATCTGTTAGACCAGGGCGTGCCAGCCTCTAAATTAGAATTATGGCATCAATGCGTGGATGGTGGTGGTGCCGATCATGTAGATTTGATGGATTGGCCGGCAACAGAGTCGTACATTGAAGCAGTCGGTCAACATTTTAATATTCAAACGCATTACCAGTGGCGATCAGGGGGTATTTATAATGAGCTTATGCGTAAAGACAGCCTCACTGGTGACGTTTACTATACAACAGAGCATGGAGAAATTATTCATTTACCCACGAAAAACGGTAAAAATAACACTCGTTTGAAATGGCCTGCTATGAGTCCGGATTTAAGGATTCGTTGGTGTAGCCCATATGTAAAAATTGATGTATTTCGTCGGGTGTTGAACAATCATCCGAAATACAAAGACAAAAAGATTTTAGTTGTTACAGGTGAGCGACGAGAAGAGTCGAGCAACCGCGCAAAATATGCCGAGGCTGAAATTCATGCTTGTAGCAATAAAACGCGTCTAGTGCATGCATGGCGTCCAGTGATTGATTGGAATGAGCAACGTGTGTGGGATGAATATGAAAAGCGTCGTTTTCTTCCTCATCCGGCTTACTTACTAGGATGGAATCGTACATCTTGTTTTGGATGTATCTTTTCTACTGCCGATTTATGGGCAATGATGCGAGAGATAGCACCTGAACGATTCAATAGGCTTGTGGAGTTGGAACAACAATTAGATCACACCATCGATACGAATCGTGTATCGCTTGTTGATAAAGCTAATCTTGGTTCATTAGAACGTTTACCAAACGATGCGAGATTAAGTCAATGGGTAGAAATTGCCCTCAATAGGAATTTTGAAACGAGAGACTTAATTATGCCGAGATGGGAAGTTCCTGCAGGTGCATTTCGAGGTAATACGGGTGGACCACTATAGGAGATGATAGTGTGCAACTTAGCAAACGTTTTTGGGAATTACTCGAGAGCATTTGTGAGAATATCGAAAAAGTATGTATATCGAAAACGATGGATTTTGAAGATGGTTGCAAAAGCTACGATTGCTTTGTGCTTACAAAAGACTTTTTAGAAACAGTAAAAATTATTGACAGTGATACCATGCCATTTCCACCTAGTACTATCCATCGATCTAATCGAGAACAGCTAGGTGAGCATTTTATACAGAAGTTTTTTAAAGATAAAAAGATTGTTACAAAAAAGCCTGAAACCATTAAAAAGCAGATTCCAAAAGCACCGGCACCATTTTACGTAGAACAGAAAATCCCTATCGTTCGGTGGATGTATCCGGGGAAGGCATACAAAGCGCGGCTAATTTTAGTGCCGCGCAAGTATGACGAAGCAGTCTTATATATCTACGTTCTCGATGAACAATATGTTATAGCTTACCGAGACGAGGAAATGACGAGTGAGCTAGGTAAGTTTAAATTGGAGCATTTCGAAAAGATTAAAGAACTGCCGATAGATGAGCCGCCTAAGCATAGTTGCACGCTTCTACGGCCAGTGACGCTAGGTATGTTACTGGATGTACCGGAACATGTTGCTCATCAGCTAAACGCTAAAAAAGAAGCAGCAAAAGAGCCGATTCCTGCACCAGTTGAGCCGGTTAATGAACCACTTACTGTAGAGACCGGACAAGAAGAGGAAAAAGACGAACCAGTGAAAGTGCGGATATTGCCTGCTGATCCACCAGCAAAATATGAGCAGCTGGAACTTGCGTTATTTTAGGGAGGCATATGCATGACACCGATTGAAAAGCTTAATCAGATTTCGCACCTTCTACCAACTCATGCATTACAGGATATCGACAAACGAATGAGTGATTGGTTGGCTTCCGGTGGGAAAGATGATGATCCATATATGTACCAGCAACTACAGTACGCAGAGAATATAGTCGCTGTACTAAATTCAAATTTGGTATTAGCTATAGAAAGGAGATTGCATATGATTGAAAAACATAAGTTCTATGTTAATCGCTTTACAGTAGGGCGTTATCAAGTATATCTAGCTCTTGAAGATTCCGAAAGTCAAACATCGTTAACTAAAGTAGTGGATTTAACGGATGATTCAATTACTTACAGAGAAAGTGAAAGTGTTTGTGAAGCAGATAGCCGCTCTATTGATGATGAATACTTAGCGGTTGCTGCTAAGTATCTGAAACAAATTGCTGAGCAAGGGAGATGAAAAACATGGGACTTTCAGTAAGTCATGGAGCTTTTGATGCGTCATATTCAGCGTTCAATAGATTTAGAAGACATATTTTGCGTTCGATAGGAGGTACTTTTCCACCACATGAAACGACGGATATGGAAAAGTATGATTTGAAATCAGATTATTGGTATTGGTACGTAGATGACATGGGTAACAAAACGTATAGTTACGAAACACATCCTGGATTATATGAATTATTTTCTCATTCCGATTGCGATGGCGAAATACAACCGAATATGTGTAAGATTCTTGCCGACGAGTTAGAGAGCATTTTATTTCACATTAAGATGTTAGAAAAGAAAGAACCAGCAACAGGTCAACTAAAAGAACGTGGTGGTTATGTGCAGGTAACAAAAGACTTCATAGCAGGATGCAGGTTAGCTTATTCAAAAAACGAAACATTAAATTTTCTTTAAATAAGCATTCCGAGAATGGAGGGGTGATACATTGAGCAAATCGTGCTGGAGCTGTGGCCATTGGTTAATTGGTTTAGGTTGTTGTTTTTCTGGTATCGAAAGATATGTAAAAACTGCACCTGAATATTCATGTGATAAATGGATTACAGAAGGTGCACCTGGTACCGTAACCGATTTCGAAGGTTTAACTGATGGTGATACTTGGAAAGATAATGAGTTTTTAAAAGACGATGAATCTAACTTGTGAAGGGAGCAAGTGAAATGAAGTTCAGTCAAACACTTAGTCCATTATTAATGGACAATGGTGACTTAACAGAAGAACAAAAAGCAGATAAAGTTCAAGAATTATCAGGGAGTGAACAATTCGACTTATTACAAAACATCGAAGCTTATCCATCAAAATATAGCCGTGAAGTACAAAGTGCATTGGTGAGTGCCATGAATAAGCGAAATATCTTTTTATTTTAATCAACACTCCGTCAATGAAAGGAGAATGAAGATGCCGATTTGTGAAGGTTGTGGAAACGAATACGATCGTGAAGATTCATGCGCAGTATATGACGCTTTGTTTTGTAGCGCTGAATGCGAGATTGATAGCGACAACGATTGAAACAAATTGTAGATGAAGGGAGCAAGTGAAATGAATAAAAAAGAATTATTAGCAGCAAAAGAAAATGGCGTGAACGTAGATAAAATTAAAATGTTACAAAATGACGGAAATCGTAAAAATCGTCGCAAACATGGCAAGCGTAGCAGTTTTAATTTATCTGCAAAGTTACCTAGCAAGAAGGGTTGATTTGCTAAGCATTACGTCAATTATGCGTAGGAAGGGAATTGAACATGGAGTATCAATTTACATCTGAAGAAGTTCAGAAGGCTAAATCGATAATAGAAAGCCAGTTAGATTACAAAGTTGCTGACATTCAACGAGCTATTCTTAAAGGCTATATGTACACAGCAAGGTTGATTGAGCACATCAAAAACATGCAGGAAGGAGTACACATGAAAGCAATCACTATTAAACAACCCTGGGCCACGCTTATTGCTCTAGGTGAGAAGAAATTCGAGACACGCAGCTGGCAGACGAAACATCGAGGATCATTAGCTATTCATGCTGGTAAGTCGGTAGACAAGGAAGCATGTGATGACATAGAAATCAAACTTGCATTAGCTAAACACGGAATTACGTCATACAAGCAACTGCCAATAGGCGCGGTAATCGCTACAGCAGAAATGGTGCAATGCCACGGTATCACTAAAGATTGGTGCGAATTTGGTGTAGCAGAAACCGATAAGGGCGCTAAAATTGAGGGCGATGAGTATTGGTTCGGTTATTACGAAGAAGGTCGTTACGCTTGGGAATTAGCAAATGTTAAAGTTTTAGAAGAACCTGTTCCAGCAAAAGGTCAGCTGAGTTTATGGGAGTGGGCCAACGATGACGAGAAGAAGGAAGCGTAGTAAAAAGAAAAGTAAACTACATGATCTAGTGGATTTTGTATTATCAGTAGCCGAAAGTATTTTGCAATAAAAAATAGCCCAGCATCAGCCGAGCCACCTCAAAATCTATCAAACTTATACACGTAATTCCATTATATACGAGGTGGGCGACATGGGCAAAGAATCAACTCAACAAGCAATAACATTGGCAGACGGTGTGCACATTGTACAGGGCGGTAAAATTGTAGATGTACTGTTACCGAAAGAATACGGGCAGGACATTATTAATTGGCAACATGGTTCAGTTTTCGAGGTGAGCGAAAGTAAACGTCGCCGCATTAAAACTAAATAGTCTTTTACGGAAAACACCGGAGGACATGAAGCTTAGAGACAAGGGCAGTCTCTAGCTTTGTGTCCTCTTTTTTATTTTAAAGGGGGCAACGGGCATGTATTTCCCAGATTTATTAGCAGAGTACAAGCAACTATTACAGCAGATGAAGGCTGATGGTGTTACTAGCGGTGACATGTATCGAGAGGTTAAGCAAGCTATTGAATGGATGGAAACTGGTTATGACCCAGCTGAGTATCGCGCGGCTACTCGTATCGATGCTTATGTGATGGACCACCATTTGATGCAGGATTTGATTTCATATGTTGATAGTGATTGTGTTACTCCACACCATATTGCGGAAATTACTCACTATTCGGACGTAAAACAAGTTGAACGATTATATAAAATTAAACGAAAAGTGAAAAAGGCATTAGCAGGCTTAACAGATAATGAGCGTACTGTGTTTATTTTGGTTAGGGCTGAACGTTATTCATACACAAAGGTAGCGTCTGTACTCGGTGTAAGTAAATCAAGCGTGCAAGTGTATTTACGCCGCGCGGAGCAGAAAATTCGCAGTAACCGTAAACGTCGTAAGAAGGAACCTTCGGCACATACAGCGTAGTTATGTCATGCGATTGCCTATATAGTGATGGACTGCAACCTCTCGTTACTATAATCGAGAGGCATTTTTATTTTAGTGATTAGTTAATGTAAGGAGGGATGGATAATATAGTGACGATACCTGAGTTAGTGAATTTTTTGAAATCAAAATTATACTAAAGAAATATATATGCCTCTAATTTATTATATATATATGGGGGTATTACAAAATGAACTATTTGAAAGTATTCATATATTCTGCATTTATTATCATATTGATAATGTTTTTAATTCCGTATTTTATTGTAGCGTGGTCTACTAGATTTGTAGGTGGTATAGACGCAAGTTGGTTGAGTTTTTGGGGAAGCTTTTTAGGTGGGATATTAAGTGCGATAGGTGTAATAGTAACTACTTATTTTATTATAAAAAGTAATAACCAAAATGTCGAAAAGGCTGCTAAAGTTCAAGATCAGCGAGAAAGAGAACGTCACTATGTAATTTATATGCTAAATAAAAACGAGGAAATTATTACAGGATTAAATGATTTAAACTTAAAATTCGCAGAGCTATTAAAATGTTATATTCAATTGAAAAAGCTATATTCAAGTTTAGGAAGATTATCTGCAGAAGATGCTATGACATGGTCTTTTGAAGCCGGGAAGAAAAATACCAATAAATATGGTAAGGCAATGGAAAGAATAGGAGACTTAAAAGATATGGAACATAACTTAAGGTTAGAAATTATGTATTGTTTCAATAATTTAAAAAGTAAGTCGCTTTTCTTTCCAGAAATTAATCAACATCTCTTAAAGTTTGAAGTAATTTTAAACAATGAGAAGGGGGAAATATTAGCGTTTATTGAGGAGGGGGAATACGAAAAATCTAGGATGATTTTTAATAAGTTAAAAACGGATTATGAAAGTTGGTTATTAGAAATTAGTGATGAATTAGTTGATAATGGCAAAAAAATTATGTATCAATTAAATGTAAATTAATGGAGTATTTTAATTGTAGAGAGGTGATACAATGGCGCGTGCACGTGATCCAAACCGCGATAAAGCGTATGAAATATATAAAGCTCATAACGGTGACATCAAGCTGAAGGATATAGCAGAGCAACTAGGTATATCCGAAGGTACGGTGCGCGGCTGGAAGAATAAAGACAAGTGGGATTTACGTCTTGAAGAAGAATCGAATGGAACGTTCCAATCAAAACAGCCGAAAAATACGGAACGTTCCGTAAAAAAGAAGCCGAAAAGGAACACCAAAAAGAACGCAACAAAACAAAATGAATCGAAAGCAACTGTATCGTATGAACTCGTCCCTAGTGACGGTTTAAACGAAAAGCAGTTGCTTTTTTGTATGTATTACACCAAGTACTGGAATGCGACGAAGGCATACCAAAAAGTATATGAGTGTGATTATCGAACCGCTATGGCAAGCGGCAGCCGATTGTTAAGAAATGTTAAGGTGCGCGAGGAGATCCACCGGCTCAAAGCGGAACTGGCGAATGGCATCATGCTGAGTGCTAGGGATGTGTTACAGAAGTATATTGATATAGCATTTGCGGACATTACCGATTATGTAACGTTTGGTACGGTAGAGGAGCGGGCGTTCAGCACAATTGGCGAACCGCTTGAAGTGGATGGAGAGCCAGTTATGTATAAACGTACGTATGTTGTTCTGAATGAGTCAGCTGAGATTGATGGCACTATCCTTACGGAAGTGAAAAAGGGGAAAGATGGTGTTTCCGTCAAACTTGCTGACAAGATGGCCGCGCTCAACATGCTTGCGCGGTACACGGACCTTCTGGACGAGAATACACGCAAGCAGCTGCAGACGGAACAGAGCCGACTCAATATCGAGAAAACGCAGTCCGAAATTACGAAAATCCGCGCGGAGACAAAAGGGAATCACGGTCCGCAAACAAGCACAGTGGACTTAAGTAATTTGACCATAGAGGAGTTGAGAGCACTTGCAAAACGTAATAAGTGATGAGCAATTGGATGCATTGGCATACGAAGCAGAGCGTGAGCTTGCGCGGCAATCTTACCGTGATTATGTGGAATTTGTACATCATGGTCATTACTCGCATTTCCCCCATACAGAAATCGTCTGCGAAGCATTACAACGTGTTGCAGACGGTGAACAACTTTCTATATTAATCGAGATGCCACCGCGCCACGGCAAATCAATGACGGTAACAGAAACGTTCCCGTCTTTTTATTTGGCGAAAAATCCAGATAAGCGTGTGATTACAGCAGCGTATAGTGATGGATTAGCAACAAAGTTCGGTCGGCTTAATCGCAACAAATTCAACGAATTTTCGTATGAATTGTTCAATCTTCATTTATCCGAGTCGAATGCCGCTATGAAGGACTGGGGCGTCGAGGGTAGGCGCGGCGGTATGATTTCCACGGGTATCGGTGGTTCTATCACCGGACAAGGGGCGGATCTAATGATTATCGATGACCCTATCAAAAACATGAAGGAAGCCATGTCTCAGAAAATACGCGATAACATTTGGGATGAGTGGGAGGCAACGCTTTCTACACGTTTGCATGACGGTGCTTCTGTCATTGTGATTATGACGCGATGGCATGAGGATGACTTGATTGGTCGGCTATTAGCGCGGAGCCCGCGCAAATGGGTTCGCTTACGTCTCCCAGCTATTGCAGAAGATGAGGATGATCTACTGGGCCGAGCAGTAGGAGAGCCACTATGCCGGGAGCTAGGGTTTGATGAGAAGTGGGCAGAAGCAAAGAAAGCAGAAGTAGGCTCACGTACATGGGCTTCATTATACCAACAAAGACCGGCACCAGCAGGCGGCAGTATATTTAAACGAGAATGGGTTCGATACTACGTCCGTACAGCTGAGCAGAAACGTCAGTGGGGCTTGAGTGATGATGTAATGGTACTGCCAACTCACTTTGATAAGGTGGTCCAGTCGTGGGACTGTACATTTAAAAATACAGAAACGAGTGACTTTGTAGCTGGGCAAGTATGGTCGCGGAAAGCCGCGCAATACTTTTTATTTGACCAACATCATGCGCGGATGGGCTTTGCAGACACATTGCGTGCGGTAGAGTCTATGTCTGATAAATGGCCTCAAGCAAGGAGCAAATACATTGAGGATAAGGCAAACGGTACGGCAGTTATCGAAATGCTACAGAAGAAGGTACCAGGTATTATTCCAGTCAATCCAGATGGTGGTAAGGAAGCGCGGGCAAATGCTGTTTCTCCATTGTTTGAAGCGGGCAACGTCTATTTACCGCATCCTAACATGTGTCCATGGGTAAACGATCTCATAGAAGAAATGGTGAGCTTCCCGAATGCTGCGCACGACGATATGGTCGATGCTATGACGCAAGCGCTTAATCAGCTGTACACAAGTAACTCCAATCCGTTAGACAGAATTAAAAAATTATATTATTAGGGTAGGTGAATGCATTGAGCTTATTAGAGCAGGCAAGAGAATACAAGACAGACTTCATGCAAGGGCATGGTAAAGGCAATCCCAAAGACAAGCTAACCCGTCAAGTAGCCAGTACACGTCGTAAGCTATCACATGGGGAAATATCTGCGCTTTATGCCGACAACCCCATTGTGCAAAATATCGTTGATATTCCAGCAGAGGATATGACGCGCCACTGGTTTACGTTACGTATGAAAGACGAGAAGCTAGCGCGGGATATTATGGCGCGTTTAGCGGACCTCAATGCGAAAGAAGCATTTAAGAAGATGCGTATGTATGAGCGGATGCGCGGTGATGGTTTTATTTCGCTTGGTGTTACACAACAACAAAAATTTGATTTAAAGGATCCGTTAAACGTTGAAAAATTATTAAAGATTGATTACTTGCATCCATTCTCATCGTATAAGGTGAATGAGTTTTTGATTAATGATGACGTATTCAGCATCGATTATGGCAAGTTGGAGCAACTACGTGTTAACCGCGCGTCGCGCAATGGCATACAGGCGGTGGAATCAGAATCACTCGTACACTATTCACGTGTACTGCATGATCAGACACGACGCCTAGAGGATGAGGACCAAGGGATGTCGTTGCTAGAATCGCTATACGATGCAATTACCGTACTAGATACGTCTTTGTGGTCTGTAGGGCAGATTCTCCATGATTTTACCTTTAAAGTGTATTCCTCGAAAGATATCGAAAATTTATCCAAGGATGAAAAGCGTGAACTTGCTATGCTTATGGATTTCATGTTCCGTACCGAAGCTCTTGCTATTATCGGGGAAGATGAAACACTGACTAAACAATCGACATCTGTTTCCGGCATTAAGGACCTTCTTGATTTTACATGGGAGTACATTGCTGCCGCCGCGCGTATGCCGAAAAGCGTTATCAAGGGGCAAGAAGCAGGCACAATTACCGGCGCACAGTACGATGTGATGAATTACTATGCGCGGATTGTATCTGCTCAGGAGAACGAATTAAAGCCGAAAATCGAGCAGCTAATTCGTATGCTACTGTGGGCGGAAAAAGAGCCAGGTGGACGTATTGATCCGGATACAATCGAATGGGAAATTAAATTCAATCCGTTATGGTCGGTCGATTCTAAAACAGATGCCGAAATACGTAAAATTACTGCGGAGACAGACCAAATTTACTTATCAAATGGTGTTGTTATGGTCGATGAAATCCGTGATGCTCGATTCGGTCAGTTTGGTATTACGAATGAGTTTACTTATAGCGGAGATGATGCAGATTGGAAGCGCATGGCGACTGAAGTGTATGACGCATGGAAGGAGCGCGGTACGAATGGCTAAGAAGACTGTGCCCCCTACACGCTTTCCAGATGCTGTTGCCGTTTCGTATAGCCGCGCCATACGTCAATTAGTGCGGGAAATGGGCAAGGAAACACTTTCTATATACGATAGCCTCATAAAAAATGAAATCATCATTTACAGCCGCGCAGATAGCCGCGGTTTTGTTATGGATGGGCCATTTGACGTTATCAAAAATGCGTTAGGCAGAATAAAGAGTGCAGCTGCTAACGCTTTTTCAAAACGAAGAGTAAACACACTTGTCAGTTCTTTCGTGAAAAATTTGAATCAAGTCAATAAAAAGAACATGCAGCAACAAGGCAGAGTGCGCGGCATTGATCCGACTCAGGGGGAAAACTGGCTAGATACATTTATGCAGGAAGCTGTAGAGAAAAATGTGGGGTATATCACCAATATTCACGATACTTTTACTGAAAAAATCGAAGATATTATCTTGAATGGTGTAAAAAATGGCGATGGCTACAAACAGATTCGTAAGCAGCTTGTAGAGCAAGTTGGTATGTCTCACCGCCGCGCACAATTTATTGCAGTGGACCAGTCTGGTACCTTATTCGGACAGATGACCGCAAAAAGGCATCAAAATATGGGGGTAAATCGCTTCAAATGGCGTACATCTAAGGATGAACGTGTACGAGATTCGCACAAAATACTCGAGAACAAAATATTTTCATACGATGACCCGCCAAAAGTAGGGCTACCGGGTGAGGATTTTCACTGTCGTTGCATTGCACTACCTGTTTTTGATGACGATGATGAGTAATAATACCTTGAAATAAAGACGTTTATCCCTTACGGTTTAGGTGAGGTGTTTACATGCAGTACAGGTCGAAACCGAAAATTGTAGAAGCGGAACAATTTAATGAAAATACGTATTTACATTCTGAATTTTTGAGTGAGCTTATCGTGGATAAAGCGACATTTATTGATATATATAGCACTAAATGCGCGGCAGATGGAAGATACCATATCAATGCAGATAATGGATTTGTTGAGATTCATAATGGTCTTTACATTGTACGAAAGATATCTGGCGAGATTGTAGTGAAGCAAGCGAAATATTTTGAAAGTGAATACGAATTAGTCACGTGAATGCGTGGCTTTTTTATTTTTTTAAAAGTTTGTCATGCGATTACCTATATAGTGAAAAGTTTTTTATTAGGAAAGGGGAATTGTTTTAATGAAAATGCAAGAATTAGAGAATTATGCCGCGCGATGTTTAGCAAATAAGCAGCCTATGCAGCTTTTTATCGAGATGCCTGGGTTTGATGTTCCAGAACTTCAGGTCAATCCACCTGAAAATATTGAGAAGAAACTGCTTTATATCAAAGATACTTACGATGAGAATTGTGAACATAAACATGCCAAAGGAATCCGCATTAGCGGTGTGGCGTATGAGCAGGATATTCCTCAAGGTGTTATGGTTTTTCCTACAGAGTTGTTACAGGGGCAAGTTCGCTATAGTCAAACAACCTATGTAGGCGATACTTCCAAGGATATTGTGATTGAGGGTAGCGCGGAGGACGTTATTAAAGTCTACCAATCAGTAGAGTAGCTGAGCATGCCGACAGAAGGAGGTGAAAATGATTGAAGTTACAGCGCTTTGACCGCAGTTTAATAAACGACTACAGGGAAACACCAGAAGGGTATTTAACGGTACGTGTGCCGATTACTCGTCCTGGTGTTTTTCCGTATGTGCGGCACGATGGCACAGTGCAGATGGAAGCAAAATTGCCAGATGAAATATTCAGCGATTTAACCATTCGCTCTGCTCGTTCTAAGCCGGTTACAGATAACCACCCTAACGAGCCCGTAACGTTGGATAACTACTCCACGTACGCAAAAGGAATGAGCCACACCGATGCAAAAGTGGAGGACTTGAAGTTATATGTATCGCTCACCATTACCGACAAGGCGCTTATCGAGAAAATTTATGAAGGTAAGCGAGAGATCAGTATTGGATTTATGAGCGATATCGTAGCAGAATCCGGCACATACAATGGTCAATCCTATGAGTACGTGCAGCGTAACATTGAAATTAATCACATTGCCATTGTAGATGAAGGTCGTGCAGGTCCAGAGGTATCTATTCGATCGGACAGCGCGGCATGGCAAATTGAAAATGAAGGAGGAACTAGCAAGATGGCTACGTATAAAATTGATGGAAAAGAGTATGAAGTGGATCCAGTGGTAAAAGCGCACATGGAGGCACTTCAAGCAAAATTAGACAATGCAGAAACGAAAGCCGCGCAAGTAGACGTAGTACAGGGGCGTCATGATGCGCTCGAAGTGAAACTGCAGAACACAGAAAAAGAGCTGAAAGAGGCAAAGGAAAAACAGCTATCTGGGGATGAACTCGATAAGAAAGTAGAAGAGCGTGTTGGATTAATTACAACGGCAAAGACTTTCTTAGGTGATTCGTTTGATTTTACTGGTAAAACAGAACGTGAAATCAAAGAGGCCGTTATTGCAAAGTCAAAAGCTGAATTTAAAGGTGACGGCAAATCAGACGAGTACATTAACGCATTCTTTGATGCAACAGTGGAGCAAGTAAACACGCAAGGATATTCTTCTACAGGTGCTAACTCACTATTTACAGGAGATGCCGCGGGAACAACTAAAGATGTAGAAGCAATGAGAGCGCAGCGTTTGAGCATGCGCTCTTAATTTATATACAAGGAGGCTATACAATGCCAATTACAGAGTATGGGCAATATATGTCACCAGCTGGTGGTCCAGGTAAATTAGCAAACTATCAGGAGTATGCTGCCGACACATATGCAGCAAAAGAAGTCATTCCATTTGGCGCGGCTGTACAGCTGAGCATGGATGGTAAAGGTGTTACACCAGTTAAAACAGGAGGGACACCAATTGGTATTGCTTTATCACGTGGTATCCACGATTACACAACGAATGCCGATGACCAAAAATATGTAGTTGGCCAACCGGTGCCGGTGGTGAAGCGCGGCAATATTTTTGTTGTTGCTGGTGGAGACGTTACAAATGGTGCTGCCGTAAAAGTAGATCCAGCAACAAGTAAATTTGTTGCAACCGGTGAAACTGCAGTGGCGTTTGGCTCGGCTGTTTTCCGCGCAAATGCTACTGCTGATGCATTAGTACAAATTGAAATTAACTTACCATAAGGGGGAAATAATCCATGCCACAATTTCGTGAGGATGCTATGTTACGACCGCAAGATCTTGAAGCGGTTGACAAGAAGTTATACGAGCCAAAGAAAGAGGAATTAAAGGCTCGTACTATTTTAAATGTAAAAACCGACGTACCTGCAGGTGCAGAGACGTATAGCTATGATGTAATGACACGTAGCGGTTCAGCTAAAATTTTAGCGCCAGGAGCAACAGATATCCCGTTAGTAGACGCGGATTTAAAACGCCATACCGTTCATATTTATTCCATTGCAACGGCATTTAATTTATCTGTACAAGAAATTCGTAATGCACAGATGGCTCGTCGTCCGATTGAGGTAACAAAAGCCGATACCGCGCGTAAGGCGATTGCAGAAAAGGAAAATAAATTGGTTTGGATTGGTGACGAAGACCATAACATTTTAGGTGTGGTCAATGCTACTGGTATTCAGGTTCTTGCAGTAGATAATAATGCCGGTGGAGCCTCTACGAAATGGAAAGACAAGACAGGTGAGGAGATTTTGGAGGATATCAAGAAAGCTAAGAATTTGGTCAATAAATTGGAAGGGCATGAAGCGGACACATTGCTTGTTTCCTCGGAGCAATTTGAACATCTGGAAAAAGTCTATAACCGGACTACAATGCAGACAGTTTTACAATACATTGAGTCACAAAAATGGTTTAAGCGTATTGATTATACATCGGATATTACGGGGCAAGGTACAGCAGGCGTGGATTGCTTCTTAGTATTTGATTCATCGCCAGACGTAGTGGAAATGTTGGTACCAATGGACATCACACGTCACCCACAAGAGTACAAGTTCCCGAATTATAAAATTCCACTAGAAGAACGTTGTGGTGGAGCAATTGTTCGTTATCCAATGGCCATTGTGCGCGGGGAGGGAATCTAATGTTAGTACACAACCAAGGTAATTACACACGTATTGCAAATGGTGTCAAAGTCATTCCAGGTACCAACACGTTAACGGAAGCAGAGTATAAGGCTTTCGTTAATCACCCGATCATCGAGGGATTAATCAACACAGGAGAGATTGTTATCCCAGAAGGTCAGGCTATTGCTTCTGCAGAAGGAGTATCTTCTCTGAAAGAATTGAATGCTGATGATGCGATCAAACTTGTAAAAGATACGTATTCCATCGAATATTTAACAGAATTAAAAATCGGAGAGGACCGCAAAACGGTACTAGCTGCTATCGATGCTCAAATGGTAGAGCTTCAAGGCAATTAATTTGAAAGTGAGGTGGGCAGTATGCCTGCTTTAACAACAATTGAACGCGTGCGGCTGTTAGGTAGTGAGTTTGAAACCGTAATGGATGCGCGGCTAGAGATGTGTATTGAGGATGCTTCGTTAGAAGTGTCCTCTTTAGGTATTCATGAGGCACATCATGAGCGACTTACACGTTATTTAGCCGCGCATTTAGCAACTATTTCTACCACAAAGGCGCAAGTAGTTATAAAAGAAAAGGTGGACGTTATCGAGCGTGAATACAGCGACCCAAACAAGAATTTAGGGCTATTTAGCTCAAAATACGGGCAAGAGTACCAGCGTATTCTCGATGAATTAGAAGAAATGGAAGTCCAGCAGAATAAGAAAACACACTTAAATTTGGTGGTGATCTAATTGGGTGTACGTATTCGAGGAAGTAACAATATTCCGCGTGTCCTACAATCGATTCGTGAATTAAAGAATTACGGCATCGAGGTAGGAGTTTTCGGGAGTGATGATGCTTTTTATGCCATGATTGCAGGTGTGCATGAGTTTGGTGTTACGATTCGTAAAGAGAGCGGCTCTATAGTCATACCTGAGCGCTCTTTTTTACGTTCGACTTTTGACGAGAAGAATCGAGAATGGGCCACATTTGCGAAAAGGCAACTGCCCAATTTGCTAGAAGGGCGAATCGATGCACAGACACTTTGTGAGCGATTAGGTGCGCGGATGGTAGCGGACATCCAAGAGAAAATTACGGACCTCGATACACCGCCAAATGCGCCATCCACGATTAAGCAAAAAAAATCTAGTAATCCACTTATTGATACAGGTGGTTTGCGTAGGCGTGTTACGTATAGGGTGGTGAGAGTTTAATGCCTGAGAAAATGCGGTTTGCTGAGGTTATCGAAAGCCAAGGTGTACCGTTTATTGCTCACATAAAGGGCAAAGGCGGATATGTCGATGGTGAGTGGGTATCAGATGCAGAAGTAGCGACTGAAACTGTAGGCATTATTCTTCCGCTTACTGAGGATATTCTAAACTTTGTGGAAAATGGCACGTATACAAATAAAGAAAAGAAGCTTTTGACGACTACATCACTCGCTGAGGGTACAAGGTGTGAGTACAAAAGTGAATTTTATACCGTTGAGGCATTTAAGGACTTTAGTGACTACACAGATGTGTTTATTTATGTAATGAGGTGGCGGAAAAAATGAATTTAATCAAAGCCATTCGAAGACAGCTTGCTACAGATTGTAATTTAACAATTATCCGTGCAGATCAAACAGGTGATATACCTGCGTTACCTTATGTAACATACAAGGTTATCAGTGATCGTAAAGGTAGAGGCCGAGAGAATATTACCCATGAAGACCTATCCGATACTTTAGTGGAAACACGAACACAAGAACGAAATGCCACAATCTCATTTAATATCTACGGAACTTCGCATGATAACGCTTATGAAGTAGCTAAAAAACTTCGTAAGTGGTTTGAATTTCGAGGTTCTTTTTATTTGGACGAAATAGATGTTGCTATCGTCAGTGTATCAGACGTGGGGAATCGCACTACCTTTTTGGTCGATTCCTATGATGAAAAATGGGGTTTTGATGTCATCATTCGCTATATGGATACTGACGAGCATGAAATCGACTATTTCGACAAAGTGGAATACGAATTAACAATAGAAAGGGAGTGATGTCATGGTTGCATCCGATAAATCACGTTATGTAGAGGTCAATATTACACGTGAGACAAAGCCAGTTGCAGAAAAGGGCTTTGGTTTGCCCCTGATGCTCGCAACACATAAGGATTTAGATTACAAGATTTATACAGACATTTCAGAAGTAGCAGAGGATTTTGCAGAAACAACTCGTGAGTACAAATTAGCTACACGTATGTTTGGCCAGTCACCAAAAATACGAGAACTAGCTTGTTACGGAACTTCTTATATATCTGGTACTGATGATGTGACAGCTTTGCCTGCCGCATTAAATGATCTTGTGAAAACAAATAATGATTGGTTTTATCTTGTATCTGTAGAAAGCGGCGATGCAGAAATTAAAGCGTTGTGTGAGTGGATTTCGACACAAGAAAAAATTTACGGTGTCACGACAAAAAATATTGCATTAACAGAAGAACTAAAAGGTAAATACGAAAATGTACTAGTGTCAGTACATGACGATGAGCATTCATATCACGCTGAGGGATTAATTGCTTATGGTGCTCCACAGGTTATTGGTTCTTATGTATTTAGTCATAAGCAAATCAACGGTGTTGGTGCTGCTAAGTTATCCAATGCGGAAATAAACACCGTTATTGCAAACAATGCAACGACCTGTATTAACGAAATGGGATGGTTAATTAATGCATCCGGAAAAGCAATAGGTGGGGAATATTTAGACGTGATTCAAGCGGATTATTTCTTACGTGCTCGCTTGCGTGAAGATGTATTCCAAAAGCTAGCGACGGTAAAGAAAATTCCTTACACAGACGCTGGTATAGCCCTAATCGTAGCTGTAATGGATACACGCTTTAAATCAGCCTATCGACAAGGGATTATTGCAGAAGATGATAACGGTGAACCAGATTATCAAATTACGTTTCCACGTCGTAAAGATATACCCAAAAATACAATCGCTCAACGTATCCTACCAGATATTAATTTCCGTCTTGTTATTGCAGGAGGCGTGGAAAAGGTACAAATCAATGGTGTGTTAACACTGTAAGGAGGACAGTAAATGGCAGTACACAATTTTAAAAATACACAAGTTGTTGTTGCTAGCAATATTATTACTGGTTATGCAGATGGAGATGCTATTTCCGCGGAGCCAAATGAGGATAAATGGACACAAACGGTGGGGGCTGATGGAGGTGTCACGTATAACGAGTCCAATAATGAAACAGGTACTTTAACACTCTTATTAAAACCATCATCTAGCTCTAATTCAGTTTTAAAATCTTTATACAAAAGTGGGGAATCATTCGATTTTTTAATTCATGATACGTCCACAAATCAACGAATCACAGGCGAAGATTGCCGTATACAAAAGATGCCCCCTTTCAGCCGAGCGGAAGAAACAGAAGGCATGGAGTGGGTTATTTTAGCGGCATATTATAAGGAGGATTAATTATTATGGCATATACACCAAAAACAAAAGAATTTACATCGAAAGCGGGTAACAAATACACATTTCAAACGGTGATGAACAGCAAAACTGCTGAAATCATTGATGAAGGTACTGGACCACAAGGGAAAGTTTTAAATCATAAAATGATACCACTTATGCTAGAACATGTGGTAGTAACTCCGGCAGGTTTGACAATGGATGAGTTTGATACATGGACTGAGCTTGAAGAGGTATCGAACGAGGCATTCCGATTTCTTCGAGCAGGACAATAAAAAAATTAAATTTGTAGAGGTGCAATCCATCCCTACAAAATATATCAATAAGGTTAAAAAGAATTTATGGCCATATGTAGTAGCGAAAGAATACAGTCTAGATCCACAGGAAGTGATGTCTTGGGATAATGATTCCATTATTGAGGCGCTAGCCGCTTTAAAGGTAATGGGGGCGATTAAATGAGCCGTATGCGTGACATGTATGTGGGCATTTATTTTGAAGATAATGCATCCAGAGCAATTAATAATCTTGATCGAGCAATGGATAGTGTCGAGAACCGGATAGCTGGCTTAGGGCGACAATTAGATGGTACAAGTAATAATTTTCGTTCGGTAAGTCGTGTAGGTACCAATTCTTTAAATAATATTGGGGTGGGTCTTGGGAATGTAACGCAAGGGACTAACCAAGTTAATACGGCAACCTCTACAACAGCCCAAAGCTTTAGTTCTGTTCAAACGATAGGTGTTGGAGCATGGACTGCAATTGGTGCATCTGTAACCAGTGTTGCGGCAGGGATTGGTGCTCTTGTTACGGAATATGATACGGCTATGTCACGAATGGAAGCAAAAACAGCACTAACGGGGGCAGAATTAGAAAGTGTTCAATCGACTATTGAAAATGTTTTTAATGCAGGTGTCGGGACAGATTTAACGACTGTTTCAGATGATATTGTTAGGATACAAAATGCCCTTCAAGGCTTAGAGGGTAGCGAACTGGAATCTTTCAGTAAAAATGCTATTACCATGAGTGATTTATGGGGAGAAAGTACAGATAATGTTGTCTGGACAGTTAAAAATATGACGTCTAATTTTGATGGACTATCTGAAAGTGCGGCATTAGATATTTTAACTGTATCTTTCAAGGAAACAGGTGACTATGCGGGTGATTTATTAGATACCTTTAAAGAATATTCTCCCTATTTTGCTGATATGGGCTTATCGGCTCAAGAATTTGCGAATATCTTGATAGGTTCAGAAGGCGCTTGGAACCTTGATAAAGTGGGGGATGCAGTAAAGGAATTTGGTATTTCAGCGATAGATGGTTCAAAATCGACGTCTGAAGCGTTCAAAGATATAGGGTTAGATGCAGATCATATGGCGAGTGCAATTGCTTCCGGTGGGGATTCAGCCAATCAAGCTTTTTATGCCACATTAGCAGGACTTGCGGCCATTGATGATGAAGTGAAACGAAACGAAATCGGTGTTGCTTTATTTAAAACTCAGTGGGAGGATTTATCAGACGAAGTTGTACTTGGTATGACTGAAGCAAAAAATGCTACTCGTGAATTCGAGGGAGCTGCAGAGCAAGCAACTTCAACGGCACTAGATAATTTCGGTACTAATATGACGTCTGCTTTTCGTGAATTTAAAACAGAAGTAGCAGGAATCTTTGCATCAGGAGAGGGTTCTAATGCATTAAACATGGCATTAACAGGTATTAGTACAGTGTTAGATGGAGCGATTGTCGGGCTAACTTGGGTTGTAGACAATGGTGATACCATCATTGCAATTACAGCTGGTATCGTGGGAGGATTTGCAGCATTTAGTATATTGACTACGGCGTCAGCAGGTATTTCCGCTGTTAGTACAGCACTAACTGTATATCGTACAGCAGGTCTAGCAGCAGCCGCAGCACAACTAGGATTAAATACGGCCATGCTAGCGAGTCCATTGACTTGGATAGCGGTTGGTATTGGAGCTGTCATAGCAGCAGGGATACTACTTTACCAAAATTGGGATACCGTGAAAGCTAAAGCTAGTGAATTATGGTCAGCTACTACAGAAAAATTTGCAGGAATTAAGCAATCTGTTTCTGATTTCGTACAACCAGCTATCGGTTGGTTTGAATCGATTGGACAGAAGTGGGATAACTTCAAAAGTTCAATTTCGAATTTTAAAGTACCTAAATGGATGTCGTCTATTGGAGGTATGATTGGTAGTGCCACTAGCTGGGTTGCTAGTAAAGTAGATGGTTCACATGCAACAGGACTTGAACGTGTGCCTTTTGATGGCTATACGGCAGAATTGCATAAAAACGAAGCAGTCTTAACAGCGGGTCAATCCAACTTGTTACGGAGTGCAGGTATTTTACGTCAAGGAAGTGGCGGAAAACCCGAGGTAAATCTTAGCTCATCTCAACCACAAGTAACAGTTCAATCACAGAATAATGCAATACCTGCAAAGGCAAACCATAATACTGTCTATATCACTATTCATGCAGCATCGGATAAAGCGCAGGATATTAAACGTGCAGTAAATGAAGCTCTAAGTGATATTTTGGATGATAATTTACAAGTAATTTAGGAGGTGGTAGGGTGCCATACATTAAAGATGTCCTCATTGATGTGATTACAGATGTATCCATGCCTGAATCGTCTACAACAACTGATCATGCCTTAGAAGATGGGGAGCAAATTACGGACCATGTGAAAGCGGATCCTATCACCATTACCTTGAAAGGTGTCATTTTAGATGATACAGAGGAAAAGGTTTTGAAATTACGTGAATATCGTGAAAAGGGGGAGATCATTGAGTATGACTACATGACTGCATTAAAAAATGTTGTTATTACAAATTTTGCTCGTGATTATTCGTCATCCATAAAAAATGGTTACGCATTTACAATCACATTAAAGCAAATAAAAGTAGCTAATGTTGCTAAATTCGTAAGTGTTTCAGTACCAATTAAACAGCAGACTAAAGCTGTTACTAACAAAGGGCGTCAACAGACGAAAAAGACTCCTACGGCGACATCAAAAACGAATAAAACAAGATATACAACACCACCAAAATCAGTGCAAAAGAATAATGGATGGGCAGGATTGGAGGGACGTAAATGAATCATTATATCGATATTGATAAAAATGAAATCCCTTACGCTTTTGAAATTGAATTAGCGGGTGAAATATTTGAATTTGAAGTTAACTACAATCAATCGTATGATTTTTTTACCGTTGATTTATTTAAAAATGGTGGAGCACTTATAATCGGGGAAAAGCTAATCCTAAACCATCCGTTATTCCGGAATCGAGTAAATATTGAATTACCTAAAGTAAAAATAATTCCTAAAGACCGTGCAGGCGTTGCAGAAAGAATTACTTTCGACAACTTGAATGAAACGGTCTTTTTATATGTAGGTGATGCGAATGAGTAATCTGTACATGCGAAAAACAGCTTTTTTAGTTAGTGGTCGAGAAATAACAGATCCATTAACAATTAAATTTAGCGTTCCTTTCGGTGAAGATGAGAAAGTCGATACAATTGATATCCAAGTGTACAATCTGAAAGATGATACGATTAACGCCATTATCACTAACCAAGTAGCTATTTTAAGCGCTGGTTATGTCGATGACAATGGCGTTATTTTTAGTGGTACTTTAAAGAAAAGGGAAACAAAGTGGGAAGGACTCGATAAGATTACCACCTTTAAGTGTATTGATTGTAGCTTGGACTATACAAAGACGGTCATTAAGAGGACGTATGGACGGAATACACCAGCATCATTGATTTTCCGAGAACTAGCCCGTGATGCTGGTCTTGCCATAGGTGATATTGATTTACCTGTTGATTTTATCTATCGTTCAGGCAAGGTGTTGAATGGCAAAATTAAAACGCTAGTAGCCGAACTCGCAAAAGACTGTGAGGCAAAGCTACATATCAATAAAGGGCGTATGTATGTACGTGATCGTGTAAAAGGTGACAACTTAGGACTGAATATTTCAAAAGAAACAGGACTCATCGATGAGCCAGAGGAAATAGAAGAAGAAATAAAAGATGAAAAGGGTTCTAAGTTGAAGAATGACAAGAAAAAAATCAAGGGCTATAAATTAAAACTATTGTTGAATCATCGTGTGACCACAGATGTCATTATTAAATTGACATCTAAAAAAGTGAGTGGTGTTTTCCGTGTCTCCAAAGGTGAGCATAAGGGTGATACATCCGGCCAGGAATATTACACAGAATGTGAGGTTGTGCCAGTGTGAAAAAAACATCCATGACGCAATTTGTTGGAGAAACAATTGAAGAAAGTTTAATGAACGTGAATACATGCTTGATTTGTGAAGTGCTTGAAGTAGATATGAACCTGTATAAAGCGGATGTATTGCCATTAAATGATCCAGAAGCCACACCGATTTTAGATGTTCCAATGGCATTCCATCAAACAGCGCAATTTGTTATTCAAGTCCCTTATAAAAAAGGTGACATTGTGTTAGTAGTTTGTTCACAGGCTGATATTGACCCATTGATGTTCGGTGGCGGCAAGGCTGCTAGTCGTTCTTTTAGTGCTAATGATGCACTTATTATTGGTGGAGTGAATTACTTTACGAAGCCACTTGACAATTTATATCCAGAAGACATTTTGATCGCTGATAAAAAATTTAACAATAAAATTCGAATACAGCCAGATGGCCATATTTTTATTGAATCTGATAATCAGATTACAGCGATTGCACCAACAATACATTTCAATCCATAAAGGGAGGTACCTATGGAAAAAGCAGTAGCTAGAGTAACGGATAGGCATGTAGGAGTTTGTAGTCATAACGAACCTTGTTGTCCTCATGGTGTTAGTGGACCGATAGTGCAAGGAAGTCCAAATACTTTCACAAATAGCTTAAAACAAGCACGTGATGGTGATATGGTAACGCACAATTGTCCTCATTGCGGTGTGGGTTGGATTGTTGCTAGTAGTGAGACTGTTTTTGTAAACGGTAAAAAAATTGCTCGTCTTGATGATACCGTGATTTATCCAGGAGGTAGCGGGAAAATTGTTGAAGCTAGTCCTGATGTTTTTTCTGGTTAGCCAGTTAGGAGATTACTATGCATACTTTTAAATATAATGACGATGGCGACTGGGTACTAAATGAGTTAGTACATGGTGATGAGCAGCTTATACAGAATTTGAAGCACTTGTTACGTACAGCGGTGGGGGAATGGATATTTAATGACAATCATGGTTTTCGCAGAGCCGTTATTGAACAGAAGATACCCAATAAAAAGCAAGTGGTGCAAGCTATGCATGATTGTTTATATCAGGAACCACGTGTTGCGGAGGTTTTAAATGTTGAGTATGAATTTAATCGCATTAAGCGCCACCTTACAATTAATTTTAGAGCACGTACCACAGAAGGGCATGAGATAGGAGGGGAGGTTATTGTTAACCAAGCAGGGATTTAAACGTTTGCGTACAGCAGATTATCTACCTGTTATTGAAGAACAAGCAAGAGAATTATTCGGTGATGATGCCGATTTATCAGATCGCACACCACTAGGAAAATTTATTCATTTGCAGGCCCAACAACGGGCGGAAGATAACGAACAACTTGAAATGGTATATAATGCTCGTTTTGTTGATACGTCGGAAGGCGCAACGCTCGAAGCAAATGTAAAACGGGCACTTATTACAAAAAAACGATGGATCAAAGCTACTGGTGAGGTTATTGTCAATTTAGACAAAGGCGCAAAGATCAATCTAGGTGATTTGTTTCGGACGAAATACAACGTGTATTTTAAAGCTTTAGAGGCTATAGATGCGGTGGAAGATGGCAACTATCGTGTAGATGTTGAAGCCCTTGAATATGGCGCAATAGGCAATGTAGAACCAGGAGATATAAGTATAATTGTAAACCCACAAAGTGGCATCAATTCGGTAACGAATCTAGATGCTTTTTTTAATGGTCAAGATGAAGAAACAGATGCAGAACTGCAAGATCGTTATTATGATTCGCTTGGGAAAGTCGGTGCGCGTCGTGTGGAATCCATAGAAGCGAATGTACTTGATGAGGTAGCGGGGGTTCGTGCTGCTATTGCAATTGAAAATGATACCAATGTTGAAGATGCTGAAGGGCGACCACCTCATAGTGTTGAAACGGTTGTTTTAGGCGGGTTAGATGAGGATGTGGCAATGGCTATTTTCCGTAAAAAAGGTGGCGGTATTCGCGCGTATGGCTCTACTGTATACACTTTTACAGATACTCGTGGCATTACGCATGAAATTGGCTTTACAAGAGCCACAACCGTTGTTGTTTATGTAAAAGTACATGTTAAAAAGAGTAGTCAATATCCGTTAAACGGTGACAGTTTGGTAATTGGTCAAGTAGTAAAATACATCGGAGGTACTTATAGTGGCACGCTTTATCATGGTGTGGGGATGAGTGAAGATGTTGTCTGTGCCAAAGCTGAGGCTCGTGTTTTATCCATAGATGGTATAGAGGACGTTAGAGTAGAGTTTTCTACAGATGGAATAACGTTTGAACCTCATAATGTAGCCATCGCATTTCCTGAAGTTGCCGAAACAGACGAATCCAAAATTGAGGTGTTGAGCCTTGTCTAGTCAACGATTACAAACATTATTAGAGCGTATGCCACGCCAATTTACACGTGCAGAAGATAGTAATAACTATAAGCTCCTGAAAATTATTGCTGAAAATGGTGCGGAGAACCTTGCTATACAGCAGACGATTTTAAAGTATTGGGATGTGGATCAAGCAGAAGGATACGGGCTAGATCGATTAGGTAAGGATGAAGGCATTTCTCGCGGTAGCTGGAATGATGAGGAATATCGCAAAATGATTAAAATTCAATGCATTCTCAATCTTTCCGAGGGTGATATTGACATCATGAATCAGATTATGGATACCTATATGGGTGCTGACTTTATCGGGTTTGAGGAAGGTTGGAGAGAGTTCGAGCCAGCTACATTATTACTCAATATCCGTGCATCTGCTGAAACGATTCCGGATACTTTAATCAAGCGAATTAAGACAGCAGGTGTAGGTATTTATATCTTCTTAAATGAACTGAATGAATTTTTATTATTACATGCCGGCACATATGCATGGCAGTTAAACTATAAAATTTGCGGTCGTTTTAAAACAACAACAACGCATGGGGCGTTAGGAAAAGAAATTATCAGTGTCACAGATGGCATACATGGCTTTAGCACCAACACGCGTATTTGTGGTCGATTCCGAGCGAGAGGTGGGAGAAAATGAATGAGATACAACCATTGATGATGGATTTAGTCCAACAGTTTTTAAGTACCATGGTTGCCGGTGCAAAAGTAACGATAGACGGTGTGGTACATGATAAAGAAATCTATCATACAAGTACAAAGCATGGTTTACGAAAATATGTGAAATTATCGACAGAACAGGGTTTAGTCACTCGGGCAGCGTTAGTCGATACTTACGGACGAGAGTTGTATGTAAAAATGATGAATTATCAGAAAGGAGCACAGGGTTATGTTATCGCATTCCCTCTACAGCTCGAAGCGAAGGAAGTGAAAGTAAATGCGTAAATTAATGAACGGTGAAATCTCATTCAATTTTAGGCAGAATCCATATGAACGCACACAATGGCATGATGATGTAGAGGATCCTGTAACAGGTGAGGTTATTGAGGAAGGTACACCATATATGTCGGAATATGCTAATAACTTTGAATGGGGTATTTGGAATGCTTATCAATTTTTAATTGAAATGTATCGCCAGCTAGAACGTATGCGTGTACAAATGGAGTTGGATGGCCGTGTGCCGGGCAACAGCGGTACTTTTGCTGATATGCTGGACGGCAACACAAATAAAATTACTTTAGACACAACGTTTACAGACATAACATCAGCTGTAACAGCAGGTACAACGGTATTGCCAGTAGCGAGCGTGTCCGGCTTTGTAGCGTTTACGCAAGTGACTGTTTTTGACGATGTATCGAGCGAGGATGTACTGATTACAGCGATTGGTGCAGACACGATTACGGTACAAGCTCTTACAAATGGTTATAAAAAAGGGGCTAAAGTAGCTCGTAGTAACGTTGCTATTGATACATTAAATGCAGTAATGGGTATCGGTGATTGGCAAACTTATAACGTACAGCTAGTGGAGGTGGTTTAGTATGGCATGGACGCAACATAAAACACTACCAATAGGTTTCGGGTACCCAGGGTTACGAAAGGTATTTACCGTGTTATACGACGCGAATAACAACCGAGTCATACTAAGTGTCGGCTTTAGTTCCGTAGCGGGGCAAACGCACCATGTATACATTCAACATTTATCAAATGCAACATATGATTTAGATTTTAGCCGTTACCGTTACCGCTTTACAATTCAAGGGTATGAATGGGCAATAGGGCATCATGTTATTAGTAGTACACAATTATCGGCCGGCGTGGGAGCTAATACAACAGGACCGGAAACAGTAATCGATGCGAATGTTCAATCGGTCACTATTGTTATCGAACGAGAATTATTAAACAGCGCTCCACAATGGAGTACAATTCCTAATCAGTCAGTTCGTAAAAATACGTCAGCTTCTGTTTATTTACCAAATCACGTATATGATGCAGATGGAAATGCATTGACGTTTTCAGCATCTTCATCGAATACGGGAATTGCGAATGTAGTGGTAAGTGGAAATAATCTAACGGTAACAGGTATATCGAAAGGTACAGCAACGATTACAGTGTATGCAAGTGATGGCATTGTGAGCAGTCCAACTATTTTTACAGTAAGTGTGACTAATACAGGACCAATAGGTTCCACTATTCCAGCTCAAAGTACAAAAAAAGATGCGATCATTACGTTAAACCTTGCAAACTATTTTAGTGATGTTGATTTGGATGCTTTATCATATGCCGTATCATCGAGTCAACCAGGTGTTGCTACTGCTAGTATTTCGGGTTCCATTTTAACTTTAACAGGTAAAGAAATAGGTAGTACCTGGATTACTGTAGATGCAACGGACGGACAGTACACAGCAACACAAGCATTTACCTTAACTGTTACAAATACAGCACCTACTGTCTCGGTATCATCGCCAACATCTAATATGACGCTTTACGAAAATGATACGTTCAATATTACTGGTGCAGCTTCGGATGTAAATGCGAATCAATCGGTTACGGTTTATGCTCAAATTAACAATGATTCACGTATTGTATTAGGTATTGGATTGAGTAGCGCACCAATTCCATTTAATAAGCTATTAAAATTTAGTCGAGGAAAATTATACGATGGTGAAACAGAGATTTCAGGAGTTTTACTTGACGGTATTCCTCACAAATTAAAGGTTTGGGCAGTCGATGGCGATGGTGGTCAATCAATTATTACAGAGCGTACATTTTATGTAGTACCAAATCGTCCTCCAATCCTAACTGTCGATACTGTACAACCAAACGGTATTATCGATAGGGATAAATTCACTATCAGTGGCACGGCGAGCGATCCAGAAGGTAATCCCGTTACAGCTGCATACAGAGTAAATGGCGGTAATAGCATTGCACTCGAGGTTGTGGATGGGCGATGGGCTTTTGACATCACACTTACGCAGTTAGTAGTTGGTCAAAATACAATCGTAGTTGAGCTTACAGATAGTTATAACTTTAAAGTCAGCAAGACAATAAAATTAAATAAAAACGAAGTAAAAACGCCTATTTTGCAATCTGTAGCTCGGTATAAAATCGAGCCACCGAAAGGATCTGCAAAAGGCGTTTTATTATGGATTCAGCGTGATGTAGACTTAGATAATTTGTCTGTGGAATTGTCCATGACATTACAAGGTGAACAAGAGCAATATGTCTCTTTAACGCCTACGGAATCAGAACCAGCACCAGTGAGCAATGGTATTGTGGAAGATGAATTTTACTATGAAGCTTTGGAACCAAAAAATAATATCATTTTGAAGCTATCTACAACTCGTACTGATATTAATATCAATCATAAAATTCATTTGATTTCGGGGGTGCTTGAATAATGCTGAGACGCAGAAGATTACCCAATGGTGATTTAGGTGAACTTGAAAAAGTAGGTACCATACCCACAGCGAAAGAACAGATTGAGTCATTAGGTGAACAATTAGCAAAGGAGAAAGTAAAAAGCATTCAAAAGGACATTCTTATTAACAATCTTGGTTCGCAGCTTACACAGTTAAAACTTGATATGATTTCGATGAAAGTAGGTGGAGAATGATGGAATTTTGGCAAATCGCTTTTATCTCAAAATGGGTAACTGCAGAACAATTACGTATTGCAGTAAAAACAGAAGCTAATCCATTTGGAGAGATCACTCCAGAGCAGTATAAGGAAATAACAAAGCAAGATTTTGAAACGCAGCAGTAGTTAGTGTTGTTTTTTTTTTTTTTTTTGTGGTAAAAAATGGTTGAAAGAAAACATTTCATTATATATCATTGGTAATATAAAGGAGTGGTTTTTGTTGGTCATAAGTATTGAGTTTGCAGTAGGTCATTTTGACAAAAAATATTGTTGTAATAATTGTCGATAGTGGTATCAGAAGCTCGAGATTGATAGAAGAACTTGGAGATGTTCCGATTGTAAGCAAAAGTTATTGATTAGTATTTATGATGATCAAAACAAAATCGTAAGGTTACTTCCAAGTGAAATACGGCAAGGGTATCTAAAGGGGTTCTTATTTCAAAATGCTTAGTAACTTCAAAAATAATCAAATAGCAGAAATTTAGTAAGACACAGCTGGTAGCATGCGTTATTTTTTATGGTCAAAAAATTGTTATATACCTTCTTTTTTTTAAAACGAAAATAAAGTGAAGAGGTGGATAACACATGGTTAAAAAGTATAGTTCCTGTAAAAAATACGAACAATTAATAATTGAAGACTTAAAAATTAAAATAAAACCCAAAATTTTCTATGGAACAGATGCAAAAGACTTTATCGAAGAATACGGTACAAGAATTTTAGGTAAAAATCCAAATGGTGCATTTCTATATCAAGGTATCCCTGATGAATATAAAAACACAGGGGTAGTTTGCATAATAAAAGATTCCGTTGCTACTTTAGCTCACGAATTATGTCATGCAAAACAATATCAAGATGACACAAAATGGTTTAATCGTGGGCTATATTTGAAAATATTCTATTTTTTTAGATATTATTACTATCCAACGGAAATTGAAGCATTCACATACGCTGAAATGTATCTTAAAAAGGTTGAATTATTTAAAGAAGCAGAAGAATATAGTAAATTAAAAAGAAAACTAGCTATAGAATACAATTTAATTTACGCTTTCATATTTATAATATTAGGCCTTCTGTATGCTTTTTTATTGAGTAAATTTTAATTTTATTAAATCGCAGATATGTATGAGCAACGCACTGTACCGAGCAGTGCTATTTTTTATGGTGAAAAGGAGCAAGGGTATGGAAAATAAAATTGCATTCATTACAGGAATCGCAGGAGCAATTGTTTCTTATATGTTTAATCTAGTGGGGGTGGCAGTGTCCATCCTCATTTTATTTATGCTTGCAGATTACATTACAGGGCTAGTAGCTGCAGGGATTAACAAGGAATTAAACAGCCGAGTAGGGTTAACAGGGTTTGCGCGAAAGATGTACATTTTAGTGTTAATTGGTATGGTGTATGCACTTGAATTTACAGCTGGTCATTATGTAGATTTCGATATTTTTGGAGGCTATATCGGTGATGGTGCAGCCTTTGCTTATATTGCTATTGAGTTTATTAGTATCACTGAAAACGGAGTTAAGATGGGGGCGCCAATGCCTCCATTCATAAAGAATTTATTGAAGGTTGTTAGAGAGAAAACGGGTCTGAATGAGGAGGTAGAAGTGAAGTGAGTTACGCATTTAAACAAGTATTTTTATCATCAAGCAAGCACAAGTTGAAAAGTCCATACTCAATGAAGCCTCAATTTATTACTGTGCATAACACAGCTAATGATGCTCCAGCAGCAAATGAGGTTGCATACCATAATCGAAATGACAACCAAGTGAGTTATCATGTCGCCATCGATGACAAAGAAGTGATTCAGTGCATCCCATTTAATCGTAATGCTTGGCATTGCGGTGATGGTGCTAATGGTACAGGAAACCGAAAGTCAATTGGTATTGAAATTTGTTATAGTAAATCAGGTGGCGAATGCTATAAACAAGCTGAAGAAAATGCCGTGCAATATATCGCGAAGTTACTTTACCAGTACGGATGGAGAATTGACCGTATCAAGAAGCATCAAGATTGGTCCGGTAAATATTGTCCACACCGAATTTTAGCGGAAGATCGTTGGGATTCCTTTAAAAATCGAATTCAAGTTGAATTAGATAAATTGAAGAATCCTAAAAAGGTAGCAATTTCAGGAGAATTAACTCTTAATGCAACTGCTCAAAAAGAGTTGCATTCAAATCGCGATAAACTGAAGAAACTAATTGCTGGTGCTTATAAGGAAGGTGTTTTCACTTCTGATCACACAAGTAAGGTCGATTCTTACACTGACGATGAATTAGCAAGCTATGCATTAATTTACACCATCCGTAACACAAAATAAATAAGTACAAGCCCGTTACCTAATTGGTAGCGGGCTTTTTGTATTTATTAGGATATTTAATTAATACTCTCTAACTTCAAACGATGCTATTTTGTCATGTACGATATATTCTGTTACTTTTTTATATGGTGAAATAGTTTTTGTAAACTTGAATGTTGAAGTGCCTTGAGCAGTTTCAAACCAATTTAAGTAATTATTTAAAACTGTATTAGTAACATCATATTCTTTTGTTATGCCGTTTACTAAGGTAATACTAAGAATAGCACTCGATGATTCACTAACCGGTTTCTTTACAATAACTGTAGCAGTTGCAATTAGTTCTGTGTTTTCGACCTTAGCAGTAATAATTACTTCGCCTTCACGAATAGCTGTTACATTACCATTTTGATCTACAGTTGCAATTGATTCATCGCTAGATGACCATTTTACATTTGCGGTATCTGGAGAAACTGTAGCAGTTAACTTATCTTGACTACCTTCTAGTAATTCTAATGCGCTTCTATCTAGTGTAATGGATTCAGCATTTGGAACATCATCTGGAGCTAATAATTTACCATCAACGTCAATTGCATCAATTTCAAATAATCCGCTTGCGTCTAGGTTTCTTAACTGTATAACATGTGTTCCAAGGGGTAAATTATTTTTTTCGTAAACTAATCTCTGTCCCGTATTTTTACCTAGGCCGCTGATATCCTCAGAAAAAATATCAACTACCTTACCATCTATACTTACTTCAATACTATTACTTCTTGTAAAATAAATAGCTGCTATAATTCTAAACTTAGATCCATAAAAATTGAAAGTTACCGTGGAATCATAATAAAATTTTGTACTTTCTTTACGTGTAGGATTAACTATAAATTTCTCTTTTGAAAAAATTGTATCATATCTTTTCCAACCAATTTCAGGCTTTAATATTTGACTCCCTATTATTGCGCTGTTTTCAGGAGTATTATTAAAATTAGCTACTCCTTCCTCATAATCAACCTCTGCAGCAACAGCACTTTCTACATTAACAGAGACTATTACCAATAACATTAATGTTAAATAGATAAAACTTTTTTTGAATAAATTAATCACTTATGTATCCTCCTCTTTTCAAATAAATTAGTTGAGATTAATTTCATTTATTAACCTATATTAGTAACTTTAACCATTTATAATTTTGTTTTCCATAACAATAATCCTCTATTTTTGATAATAAAAAAAGATAAAGCTATTCATTTGAACATTTGATGAAGAGGGCGAGCAATCGCTCTCTTTTTTTATTTTGTCAATGATTTGTGCTGAAATTTAAATTTAGGCATTTTGAAAGGGTTTTGTGTGATTACATAGAACTATGTGTGTATAACTGGAAAAGGAGTGGTAATTTGCTTGATAAATGTATCGTATTAGTTGAGTTCATGTTTTGCGTAGATCAGTACGAAGTTGAAGGAAATGCTGCGTTATTTTTCGGTAAAAATGATGTAATCCCAATGACAGACGAAGATATACTAAAGGAGATAAAAGCGCAGTATGGATACAACGCCATCCGGATTTTACACAGACAAAGAGAGAAAGCGTGAAGATTGATGCTATCCACAATAACCAGTGGATGGCATTTTTTCATTTACAAAAAAGAACTAATGTTCTAATATAGTTACAAACAAATGTTCTTTTTGAGAGGGAGAGGTAAACATGGTTAAAAATGAGACAAAAAAGAAAGAACCTAAACACTTAGACCGTGACGAATTTGAACTTGAAGAAATCGCAAATGTACTAAGTGAAGCAATGGAAGAAAAGCAGTATAAAGTTTTCACTATCTATAAAAAGGATGAACCCTTAAAAGGCATAGTCACAAAAATGGATGCTAACACCAAGTTGATACATATACAAAACAAGTGGGGTGATATGTATAAAGTTCACTTCTTGGATATTTTAAGTGTTGGCAAAATTGAATATTAAATACCAAATGGTATAAAAAAATAAAAGCCTCCTACATGTAAGTGGGAGGCTTGTCTTTATATTTTAATTTGATGTGCCAAATTTCTCAATGAATGCTTTTCTTTTTTTGTTATCATAACCGATAGGATCTACGAATTTGCTATTCCAAGAATCGTCTTCGGTTTTTAAATCTTCAACTTTGAAACCTAAATAGTCATTAACTGAGGCTCTATCCATATCAATTGAATATGTTTTCCCTTCAAATGGTAAAGTCATTTTAGCGCCAGTTAACGCAGGGAATTGACGTAATAAACGAACGTTTTCGATAACAAGGATTTTTTCTATTGCATCTCCAGTTTCAAAATATCCCTTATAGTCATCTTCTTTTAAAAGGCTATCAGGATTATCATTTTTATATTCCTCAAAGTTATTATAGAATTCAATAACGCTGTAGTTATCGGCTAATGAGATACTTTTTATGAATGTACTTCCAGTAATATTGCTAGCGTAGTCTTTTAGTTCATTTTCGTCTAGAGTTGGTGTATTTGAATCTGTAGTGTCATCAATAAGTATTTCCTCTTTAGGTGTAGCCTCTTCCTCTCCGCATGCTGCTAATAATAGAGTAGATAATGCACCGATGTAAATTAATTTTTTCATGTTTAAATATCTCCTTTCATAGTTAAAATTTTACATTAACATTATTGTGTTGTATGTAATAAAAATATGATATGTATAGTGCACTCGCCAGTGCATTCTTTTAATTTATTGCCTTCCCCAAATGTCCCCCAGCTTGATACGACTGACTTTTTGTACATCCCCCACAAAAATAAAACGAAATTCTAAAGGGAATCGAGTGTTATTGTTGAATGTTCCCCAACTCATCCCCCAAAAGAATGAGTAAAATTGAGTGTTTTTGACTACTTCGATAAAACAAAAAACTCCCAAACACTTGATGTACAAGGTTTGGGAGTTTTGATTGAGTGCTTTTGATTCTCGAAAATATTAACGAGAGTAGTACTCAACGATTAATTGTTCGCTGATTTCAGCTGATAATTCAGAGCGCTCTGGAAGACGTACGAAAGTACCTTCTTTTTTGTCAGCGTCGAATGTTAAGTATTCTGGTACGAAGTTGTTTACTTCGATTGCTTCGTTAACAGCAACTAGGTTTTGAGATTTTTCGCGTAGAGAAATCGTTTGACCTGGTTTTACTGAGAATGAAGGGATGTCAACGCGTTTGCCATCTACTAAGATGTGGCCGTGGTTAACTAATTGACGAGCTGCACGACGAGTGCGAGCTAAACCTAAACGGTAAACTAAGTTGTCAAGGCGAGTTTCAAGAAGGATCATGAAGTTTTCACCGTGTAGACCTTGTAATTTACCAGCTTTGTTGTAAAGGTTTTTGAATTGACGCTCAGTCATACCATACATATGACGTAATTTTTGCTTTTCAGTTAATTGTAGACCATACTCAGATTTTTTACCACGAGCGTTTGGACCGTGTTGACCTGGTGCGTATGGGCGTTTTTCTAATTCTTTACCTGTGCCGCTTAAAGAAATACCAAGACGGCGAGAGATTTTCCAAGATGGACCTGTATAACGAGACATATTAGTCTCCTCCTTTAAATTTGGTTTTTTTGTTGTAAAACAAAAACCAGTTATACCCCGTACTTAGTTGGATTTTATTTTCACGTAATTTCGCTTGAGCAGCCGATCAAGTTACTTTTACACCTCTATTAAAAGAGGAATAAAATACAGAATAAGTTTGTATAACTGCTGCGTTCATTTTACACAAAGGAAATTGTATCTTTTTTTTTATGAAGAGTCAAGAAAGAAGTATAGAGTTTAGAATGGAAAAAAATGAAAAATGCAACCATTAACGATGGATTACACTTTATATTTCCATAGATGTAGGCTTAAATAGAAAAAAAAACCATAAATTTCAATAGTCAAATAGACATAATCCGTGTATACTAAGTTATAAGATAATACTATTGATTCGTTAAGTTGAAAGAAAAGGTGATTTCATGAATGAACATCAACAGATTATAACGAATATTAAATCGGATATATTGAGTCTTTATGTTAATTCAATAAATGAAAATGATACATTAGATAGGTTTTTTGAATCGTTATTAATAGTACTAAAGAAACATATAGGTTTTCATCATAGTTGCGTTTTAGTCTACGAAACAGATGTGCTAAAACCGTTGAAAACTGAATCATTGAAAGTAATGGATATTCCATGGGCACTTTTTGATACCTACTTTGCCTCAGAAAAAGTTGTAAATATCCCTGATTTGTTAAGTGAGCAAGAACCGTATAACGAAATGACACACATGATGCTATTGCAAGTAGAACAAAAGCCGCCTAGTGGAATTTTATTGTTTAAAGTTTCAGAACAGTGGCAACTATTTTCCGAAAAGAAAATAGCTGAAGACTTAGTCGACACACTTTCGAGAGTAACGACCGTTGTGAAAGAAACACAAAATATCCGTTTAAATGAAAATCAATACCGTAAGCTATACAATATGACGGATTTATTTCATTCCACAATGGATATTGATTTAATCTTACAAAATGTGCTAGCTACAATTAGAGAAAACTTTCCGGATTTAGTCGTTGAGTTGATTTTATCTAATGATCAAGATCGTCAAACAACAATCCATATTAAGCCATTCGATTATTTATCAGAACGTCCTTCAACAATTGAAGCTTTTGTTTCCGGAGATATTACAACGGAACTAGCCGAGGACTTAAATTGCCGATTACTCAATGCACCCATTAAAGGTAGACAAGCTATTTATGGGATTCTACAAGTAAGTGCACCGACAACGTATGAGTTTTCAAAGGTACAAAAAGAGTTTATTGGCATGCTGGCACAAGCTTCTGGGAACGCCTTAGAAAATGCGAAGCTTTACCATCAATCACATCGATTGATTAGTGATTTGCAACTGATTAATGAAACATCTCACCGTTTAAATATGAAGTTAGATATTAATGAAATGCTGTTGTTTTTACAAAAGCAATTGATAAAGTCATTTCAGCCGATGGAAATTTGCTTCGTATTCAAGAATGGAGATCGTTATGAATTAACGGAAGCGAGTACCGGATTATTTAAATCATCACATGGGCATGTCTATATTGACTATGTAGAAAAACATTTTGATAATACACATGACCCGCTGTTTATTGCTGATTTTAGTCGATTAATTGCTGAAGATGTGAAGTATAAATCGATTATGGCGATTCCGATGATTGTGGAAGAGCGTATTAATGGTTTTAGTATTGTGTTACATCGGGATCCGTATTTCTTCTCTTTCGATAGTTTCAAACTGATGCAATCGCTGATCCATCATTCATCTTTAGCGATTGCGAATTCGCTTTTACGAGACGAGCTGCAAAATATGGTCGACCGCGATCACTTAACAAAGCTATTTGCACGTAGTTACTTAGATGATTATGTAGAAAAATCATTAGTAACCGATGAGTCGGGTATGTTTATGTTAATTGATATTGATAATTTTAAGCGTGTAAATGATACGTATGGGCATCAAATTGGCGATGAAGTACTCATTCAAATTGGCACACAATTGCGCAAAACAATTGGTAAACGGGGCATTTGTGCTCGCTGGGGCGGTGAAGAGCTGTCTGTTTATATCCCGAATATTTTAGATGATGAAGCGCTAAAAATTGCCGAACAAATTGTAGCTGTCATCCCGCAAGTCACAACACCTGTTGTAACCGTTTCAGCTGGTTTAGTGACATGGAATCAAACAGCACGCCCAGAGTTTCAATCCGTATTTTTACATGCAGATACGGCGTTATATAATGCGAAACATAATGGCAAAAATCAAGTCCGTATGTTTCATGATTCCATGCAGTTGCAACCTTAAATGGGGCTACTCAAAATCAGTAATTTCAGCTAAACTTTTATACAAAGCAAAACACCAGGATGTTATAAATAACATCCTGGTGTTTTTTTGCGAAAAGGGTTAAATATGCTTCATTAAAACATCGACAAATTGCTCTAGCCCTACTTGGTCTTCTTTTGAAAAGCGGTTTTTAAGTGGGCTATCGATATCTAGTACACCGATGACTTCATTTTCTTTTATTAATGGAATAACGATTTCGGAATTAGAGGCTGCATCACAGGCGATATGACCAGGAAATGCATGCACATCTGCAACAACAACCGTTTCTTTGTGCGCAACAGCTGTACCACATACCCCGCGACCTACAGGGATACGTACACATGCAGGTAGCCCTTGGAATGGTCCGAGGACTAGTTGATCCTCTTTCATGAGATAAAAGCCAACCCAGTTAATATCTGATAAGAACACGTTTAACAAAGCGGATGCATTGCTTAAATTAGCAATTTGGTCACATTCACCTGTTAGGAGTGCATCGAGTTGCTTTGCTAATGTATTGTATTGTGCTTGAATTGAGTCTTCGTAATTAATTGTTGTAAACATAAAATCCTCCATTGTATTAATCTTTAAAAATTATATCATAGTGCTGATGCAAATCTTTGACGGTATGTGCATCTGAACCAAAAACGTAACGAAGGTTAATTTCCTTCGCGTATTCGATTAAATGATAAGGTGGGTAAGGTTCACGACATAACGGTTTACTTAGCCCCGCACTATTTAAATCGAGTTCGTAATTGGATTCTTTCATAAGATGAAAAATTGCTTTTACTTGTGCATCATCATCGATTTGTTGCTGGTGTGCATGCTGAAATTTATGAATTAGTGTCGGATGACCAATCCGTTTTGGTTTATAAGGACCTAAATCCGCCGTAATGGATGCCCGAACAGTTTCGTAGTATAAATCATACAGTTGCTGGATGCCACCGACTTTTTCAGCAAATTGTAAATATACTTCCTCCGAGAAGTCGATACAGCAATATTCATTTTCATATTGTAGAAAATGGACAGACAGAATAGCATCGTCTAATTGTGGACCGATTTCATCCAGAAAGGCCGTTGTTTCTTTTTCATATCCTCTAATATAATCAACTTCTAACCCGATATTAATATGTATCTTGTTTTTGTAATATGATTTTAAGTCATTTAGTTGCGATAAATAGCGCTGAAGGTGATTCGCGTCCATCCCACTGTCTTGATCTGGTGTTGGGTCATGAAAAGCTGGTGGAAGAGGCGCGTGCTCTGTAAAGGTAATGTCGGTAAACTGATGCTGAATCGCTTTTTCAATATAGTGTTCAAATAAATCAGGTGAGCCATGTGGACAAAAAGGTGTATGAATATGTCCATCTTTTTTCATATGTAGTACCTCCTGTTGAATTAGCCTACTTAACTTTGTAATTATTTAAAACAAAAAAACTAAAAACATGGTATTATTATAGATACATTAGCCAATTCAGATATTTTTGGAATAGGGGGCTTACAATGATAAAGTATATCATCATTGTTGCAGTCGTACTATTAGCATTATTAGCAGTAGGTCTATTTTATAGACGAAAACATAATGTGATTATAGCACGGCTAGAGAAGGAAAAGCTGGAAGTTCAGCATTATCCAATTTACGAAGAGTTGACAAAAGTAAAAGCATTAAATATGAACGGTCAAACAGAGGAACTCTTTGAAAACTGGCGCAATGCATGGGTAGAAGTAACAGACGTCCATGTCATAAAAATTGACGCTTTATTGTTTGATGCAGAGGAATACATAGATCGATTCAAATTTAAAAAAGCAACGGAAATTGAAAAAGCAATTGAAGAGAAAATTGAAGAATGCGAAAAAACACGTCTTAAAATTTTAGCTGAATTGGAAGAGTTAATCGGTAGTGAAGAAAAAAATCGAATTGAAATGGAGCAGTTGAAAGAATATCATCGCTCCGCTCGTAAAACAGTTTTAGCCCACCAACATTCATTTGGTTCCGCACTTGAAAAGTTGGAAAAGCGTTTAGAACAATTTAGTCCTAAATTTGACGAGTTCGACATTTTAACAGCGGAAGGGAATTACTTGCAAGCACGTGAAATTGTCCTTTTACTTAATACAGAGGCGCAAGAAATTTTTGAATTGCTCAGTGATATCCCGTCGCTATTATCCGAAGTTCAAACGAAAATTCCAACGGCCATTCACGAATTACGGATGGGTCAACAAGAGATGGAAGAACAAAATTATTATTTACGTCATTTAGAACTGACCGAATATTTAGATCGTGTTGAAAAGGAATTAGAAGAGTTAAAGAAAATGATTGCGGATTTAGATATTGGAAAAGTGAAGCCACGTATTGATGAAATAAATGGAGAAATTGATCATTTTTATGACTTACTTGAAAAAGAAGTCATCGCGAAGAAATATGTCGATCATCATTGCTCGCCACTTCGCGATACATTGCAAAATTTAATGGTTATAACACGTGAAGTGAGTGATGAGGCAACATATGTACAACATAGCTATCGTTTGCCTGAAAAAGATGCAGAAACTCCGCGTAATTGCTTAAAGCAATTAGAAGTGTTACATAGACGTTATGAACTTTTAGCTATGCGTGTAACAGAAGAAAAATCTGCTTATTCTAGCTTAAAAGAAGAGTTAGAAGAGATTAGCGAAGAGCTTGCACGTGTGAATGAGGAGCAAGAAAACTTCTCTCTCCGTTTGAAAAACTTACGTGTGGATGAAAATACGGCACGTACACAGCTTGAAGCATTAAGTAAATTACTGCAAGAAACAGAACGCATGCTAGGGAAGGCAAATATACCTGGTATTCCAGAAGAAATGGATGTGCGCCTAGAAGAAGCGGAAGAACAGTTGTTTATTGTGATGCAAAGCTTACAAGAAACACCGCTTAATATGGAGCAAATTAACAGCAATTTAAATAATGCGAAAAAATGTATTGAGGAAGTAAGGGCCAAAGCGGAAGAAATGATTGAAAATGTCATGTACATCGAACGGATTATTCAGTATGGCAATCGTTATCGTGCGTCCAACCCGCAAATGCATGTACAATTACGAGAGGCTGAAGACGCATTTCATCAATGCCGTTATATAAAGGCGCTTGAAGATGCAGCTGCCGCTGTTGAATCCGCAGAACCAGGTGCCCTTAAAAGGGTTCAAGAGCTAATGCAGGAAGAAATGGCTTTAAAATCATAAACATTCCATCCTTGAATAATTAGTGTTCTCATAAAATACATTGTAACAAAACCACCACACATCATTTTGTGTAGGTGGTTTTGTTTAGCATATAATGATCCTATTCAATAATAGTTGCTTGTAGCCGATAGTATGCATCTTTCGTTCCACTTTTGATGGGAAAAGTGACAAAGGGATAAGTTTGAGGCTCGTCCATGACAAACGCGTGTCAGAGCGGAAAGCGACAGTTACTTTAGTAGTACTATATTTTGATGAATTTGCTCATTATGAGTATAAATATGACTTTCTAGAAGTAGTGGGTGGTAAATAATGTTAAACAACCAGTTAGATCAAGAAACAGCAAGTAAACAATTAAAGTATGCCCAGCAACATTTAGCTAATGAAAGAACATATTTAGCATGGATTAGAACAGCCATTTCCATATTAGGTGTTGCTTTCTTAGCAACAAGTTTACATTTTGCTATAGGAACTGTTCGGAATTTTTGGGTTGATTTTTTATCAGCGCTTATTGGTTTGTTGGCATGTCTATTTGGATTATTAATTATTTTCACAGCTACCTTTAATTATTCGGCAAAAAGAAAACAAATATTAAATGAAGTATTTATGCCGTCCAATCGGCATATCGTGTGGGTATCTTATTTTTTAATTGTATTGATTTTGATGGTAATGATCTACTTTTTGTTGATTAGTTTATCGTAGCATCAAAAATTGGGGACATGATTAAAGACCACTCCGTAATGGGTGGTCTTTTAGTAATTTATAGCGATTTTTAGGTTGCTGAAAAGGGACCCACTAACAACTGAACTTAATTTCCTATAAAAGTTTATGGTCATTCGTGACATATTGCGTTATGATAAATACCGTTAAATCAATGTTTTGAAAGTGTGTGGAAATGAATGAAAGACAACATAGTCTATTTAGATAACAGCGCAACAACAAAGCCGCATCCAGATATATTAAAGACATTTGTGCAAGTGAATGAGCAGTATTATGCCAATCCTGCTTCTATTCATGAAGCCGGTGTCACAGCAAATACGTTGTTAATGCGTGCCCGAGAACAAGTGGCACAGCTTTTAAATACCGAAGCTAAAGAAATCATCTTTACAGCAGGGGGTACGGAAGCGAATAATATGGCGATTTTCGGCATTGCTCGTGTAAGCATGCATAAAGGAAAACATATTATCACAACTCAAATAGAACATCCTTCTGTATTAGAAGCGGTAAAACGCTTAGAAGAAGAAGGATTTGAAGTAGACTATCTACGTGTAGATGGAAATGGTGTAATTTCCTTAGACGAACTACGTGAGAAAATACGGAAAGATACCATTTTAGTAAGTATTATGCACGTAAATAACGAGATGGGTGCGATTCAACCAATTGAACAAGCAGCAACCATTATTCATGAAAACAGTCGTGCTATGTTTCATGTTGATGCAGTACAAAGTTTTGGAAAATTGCCAGTAGCATTTAACGGAGAAGCTGGTCCAGATATTGTATCCATTTCAGGTCATAAAATTCATGCGCTGAAAGGGTCAGGTGTTATTGCTTTACGTAAATCGTTTAAAATGGCTCCTTATATTGTAGGTGGTGGTCAAGAATTTGGACTTCGTAGTGGTACAGTAGCTGTTCCACAAGCAGTTGCTTTTGCGAAAGCAGCGCGCTTAGCAGTTGAAAGTATGGACAACACATATCAAAAATATGCCGCATGGCAGCAAGACATTTACACATTCCTAAAAGGCTTTGATCATGACATTTATTTATTGTCAACAAAGCAAAGTGCCCCTTATATTACATCATTTAGCGTACGTGGATTAAAAGGGGAAATTTTAATTAATGCATTGCAAAAACAAGGTGTGATTGTCTCTACATCAAGTGCTTGTTCATCTAAGCAAACGAAAACAAGTCATGTTGTAGAAGCACTTAATATCGATCCAGCATTCAAAAAAGGTGTATTACGGATGAGTTTTGGTATGCAAACAACAGAGGCTGATATCACCGCATTTAAACAAGCATTTGCTAAAGTGATGAAGCAATTAAAAGGAGATTTAGTCAAATGATTTGGAAAGAAATTTTAATTCGTTATGGTGAGCTTTCAACGAAAGGGCGTAACAAAAACGACTTTATTAATCGCCTACGCGAAAATATTCGTTATTCATTTCATGATATCATGCCATTAAAAATTCGTGCTGAGCGTGATCGTATGTTCATTGAAATTGAAAACGAAGGAAAAATGAATGTATTAATGCAACGTCTGCCAGAAGTATTCGGTATTCAATCGTTTAGTCCAGTTGCTTCGTGTGAAAAAGATATGGAGCAAATGAAAGATCTAGCCATTCAAATTATGGAACTTTACAAAGAGGAAGACATTACATTTAAAGTAGAAGTGCGTCGTACAGATAAAAATTTCCCACTTGATTCACATGGGATTCAACGTGAAATTGGCGGTACGGTTCTTCGGAATTATCAAAACTTATCAGTCAACGTGAAAAAGCCAGATGTAGAGCTACGTATTGAAGTACGTCTGGATGCAGTGTATATGATGGCACAAGTGATTCCAGGTGCAGGTGGTATGCCTGTTGGTTCCAATGGAAAGTCTCTGCTGATGTTATCTGGTGGCATCGATAGTCCTGTAGCTGGTTATTTAATGATGAAGCGCGGCGTTCGGTTAGAAGCGATTCATTTTTATAGCCCACCTTATACAAGTCAACATTCATTGCAAAAAGTAAAAGATTTAGCAAATGAATTAACGAAATTTGGCGCGAAAATTCGTTTACACATTATTCCGTTTACAGAGTTGCAAGTATTAATTAAAGAACGTGTACCTGAAAATGTAACGATGACAACAACACGTCGTATGATGTTACGGATTGCTGATAAAGTGCGAGAAGAGATTGGGGCATTAGCGATTGTGACAGGCGAATCTTTAGGACAAGTAGCATCGCAAACATTAGAAAGCTTAACAGCTATTAATGATGTGACATCAACGCCTATTTTACGTCCGTTAATCGCTAACGATAAATTAGATATTATTGATATTGCAGAACGAATCGGTACGTATGAGACATCCATTCAACCATATGAAGATTGCTGTACAATTTTTACACCAGCAAGTCCGAAAACAAAGCCGAAATTAGACAAGATAATGCACTACGAAAGCTTTACGGAATTTGATGAGTATATTGAGCGTGCAGTACGTAATCGTGAAGTACACATGTTACCTGAACAGAAGCGTCAAGAAGACCAATTTGCTGACTTTCTATAATTCCTTTTTGAAGAATAATTTACCTCTAAAAAAATGTGTATGAAAAATATCCTCCTGAGCATTCTAATTGCACAAGGAGGTGAAACACGATGACAAACAACAATCGTAGTTCAAACAAACTTAGCGTACCAGGTGCGCAACAAGCATTAGACCAAATGAAATATGAAATTGCACAAGAGTTTGGCGTACAATTAGGAGCAGACGCTTCTGCACGTGCAAACGGTTCAGTTGGTGGCGAGATTACAAAACGTCTTGTCCAAATGGCTGAGCAACAATTAAAAGGTCAATAAAATAACAAAAGGGAAAGGCATCTCGTGCTAACGAGATGTCTTTTTCCTTTTAGTATGTACCACAGAAAAAAATATTATAAAAAAATTTACCTTTCAAAATGTTGGATTTTTTTGAAGAATGAAGTATATAGCGATATAATATAAATGTAACATGCAGAACAAGGGGGAGATCGAATATGAAGCGAGAAGATCTATTAGCACCGGAATTGTATAATATTGTAGATGAAATTGAAAAGCACGTCACAGAACAGAAAACAGCGTTGCTCATTCATCATGATAATGATGCCATTGAGGAAGTTACCTATGTAGAGCTCATTCAAAAGGCCAATCAAGTCGCGAACGTTTTTAAAAACAACGGATTACAAAAAGGTGATGTGTTACTCGTGATGTTGCCACGTTCGCTTGAAGCTTACGTCACATATATTGGTGCATTAAAAGCCGGTCTTACGATTATTCCAAGTTCAGAATTGCTTCGTGCAAAAGATATTGATTATCGTATTATACATGCACAGGCAAAAGCGGTTGTTGCGTATGAGACGTATGTAGATGAATTTGATGAGGTAGAGCATTTACATAATTTACAATTATATGTTGTTGGGGATGCAAAAGAACCTTGGACACGACTATTTGATGAGGCAAAAGGACAAGCAACTACGTTTGAAGGAGTACAAACGAAGGCAGAGGATGTAGCGTTTTTAGCCTATACAAGTGGAACAACAGGAAATCCAAAAAGCGCGGTCCATACACATGCATGGGGATATGCACATCTTCGTACAACAGCAAAAAGTTGGTTAGGCGTGGAGAATGGTGATATTGTGTGGGCAACTGCTGCACCAGGATGGCAAAAATGGATTTGGAGTCCGTTTTTAGCGTCGTTAGGTAGTGGCGCAACCGCATTTGTCTATAAAGGAAAATTTGATGCTGCCACATATTTAGAGTTATTACAACAACATAAAGTGAACGTACTTTGCTGTACACCAACAGAGTATCGTTTGATGGCAAAAGTAGGAAATTTAGCACAATATAATTTAGCGGCATTGCATAGTGCTGTATCAGCTGGTGAACCGTTAAATCGTGAAGTGATCAATACGTTTTTACGTGAGTTTAACTTGCAAGTGCGTGATGGATATGGGCAAACCGAAAATACATTACTTGTTGGTACATTGAAAGGGATGGAACCACGCCCGGGTTCGATGGGGAAACCAACGCCAGGAAATATGGTAGATATTATTGATGACGAAGGGAATGTATTACCACCAGGTGAGGTTGGAAACATTGCTGTTCATAAATCAACACCTGCATTATTCCGTGGGTATTTAAGAGATCCTGAGCGTACAAGCATGCAATTCCGCGGAGATTGGTATATTACAGGCGACCGTGCACAAAAAGATGAAGATGGCTACTTCTGGTTTGAAGGCCGTGGTGATGATATCATCATTTCATCTGGTTACACGATAGGGCCATTTGAAGTAGAGGATGCACTTGTCAAGCACCCAGATGTGCAGGAATGTGCAGTCGTCGCAAGCCCAGATGAAATCCGTGGTGCGATTGTAAAAGCATTTGTCGTGTTACGTGATCCAGAGCTGAAAAATAGTCCAACGATTATTCGAGAACTACAAGAGCATGTAAAAGACTTAACAGCACCATATAAGTATCCACGTAAAATCGAATTTGTGGATGCACTGCCAAAAACAGTTTCAGGGAAAATTCGCCGTGTAGAACTGCGCAATGCAGAGTTTGCGAAACAACATAGTTAGGCTGTTTCTGTGGAAAGTTGCTTTGAGAAGAAAATTTTCTCAAAGCAACTTTTTCATTTCCGACAATCTTTAAAAAAAGTTAACATTATTGTGGCAAATTTTTGCTCTTTTCTTATTTCTAAAAATAACATTTTAAAATTACGAAACATTTATTGAATTAATTCGTATACACTTTACTAGGAGGCGATTAAATGAATACAAAAAGGTGGATTGCGCTTATTGCAGCAGCAGTTTTACTATTCTTTTCACTAGGGTTAAATTCCATTATGGCTTTATTTACGGCAGACTTTTTCTCTAGCTTTGAAAGTACGTTTGAAACGGTGGATACGGTAGCGTATGAAATGCCAATTGAAGTTGGTGATGCAGAAAACCGTATTGCATTATTAGAAGTAGAAGGAACGATTTTAGATGTTGGTTCGGGTTCATGGTGGGAAGAAGTGGAGTATGACCATCAAGGGTTCATGAGTCAATTAGAGTCCATTTTAAATGATGAGACAGTGAAAGGGATTGTATTATCTGTTAACTCACCAGGTGGAGGCGTCATTGAATCAGCTGAAATTCATGAAAAGTTAGTGCAAATTAAAGAAGAACGACAAATTCCAATTTACGTATCAATGGGTACATATGCCGCTTCAGGAGGCTATTACATTGCCGCACCAGCAGATAAAATTTTTGCCCAAAAAGAAACAATTACAGGTTCAATCGGTGTCATTATGCAAGCGTTTAATTATGAAAAACTTGCAGAAAAAGTAGGAATCGAATTTGAAACGATTAAATCGGGCGCACATAAAGATATGTTTGGCGGCTCGCGTGCTTCAACAGAAGAAGAGTTAGCGATGCTTCAAGAGATTATTGATGAATCGTATGAAGATTTTGTGGATGTTGTTGAACAAGGTCGTGGCATGACAGAAGCGGAAGTAAAGAAAGTGGCGGACGGACGTATTTTAGGTGGTACACAAGCGAAGCGAGCAGGTTTAGTAGATGAAATTGGGAAGTTAGATGATACGATTGCGATGCTTCGAACAGATTATGGTTTAGAAGAGGCGGAGTTATTTGAGTATACGACAACAAATGATAGCCTTGGAAGCTTATTAGGTGTGAAGGTAAGCTCGTTCTTTGGACCATCTCAAGAAGAGCAATTATTGAAAAAGATTTTATCGACGAGCAATTCACCACGCATGATGTATTTATACGGTGATTATTAAGAAAGGAGTGATTTTGGATGCTGGAAAAGCAAGAAACAACGGTCATTCCTAACGAGCCTATCGTTCGAGAAATAGAGAGTTATGAGCAAAAAGCAGCAGGGTTTTGGATGCGCTTTTGGGCGTTTATCATCGATTTGCTTGTCATTTCGGCAGTAATCGGGATTGTCATTAACCCAATTTTTTATTTAATGGATTGGAGCTTTGATGACTCTATCTGGTATGCCCCAATCTCTATTATTTCAGCGATTGTATATTATGCATACTTTGTACTTTTAACAAAGTGGTGGAGCCAAACAATCGGTAAAATGATTTTTGGTTTGCGTGTGAAAAAGGACAATGGTGAGAAGCTCGATTGGATGACGGTTATTTTTCGAGAATGTATCGGGCGGTTTATTAGTAATACGTTTTTAAAAGTACCGTATTTACTCGTGATTTTTACACCGCAGCATAAAGCGATTCATGATTTTGCAGCAGATACAGTCGTTGTACATGAAGACGTATTTTCTCAGAAAAAAGTGTTTAAACAAGAGGTAATGGATTTAGATACGGTATCCACAACTTCTATGTAACTTTGGAAAACTGCCTATCCGTAGGTGGTTTTTCATTTTTTTAGAAGCTTTGGCAGTTGCACTAAGGAAGGCGATTCTAGTAAGATTAAATACATAACTAAGGAGGCGTTTTAAATTGGTACAAACAACATTCAAAAATAACCCCGTAACATTAATCGGTCATGAAGTAAAAGTAGGCGATACGGCGCCAGATTTCAAAGTGTTAGCGAACGATTTATCAGAAGTAACATTAAAGGATTCAGCAGGGAAAATCCGTCTATTTAGCGTAGTGCCTTCACTTGATACGGGCGTATGTGATGCGCAAACACGTAAATTTAATGAAGCAGCTGCAGAGCTTGGTGACAATGTAGTCATTTATACAGTATCGATGGACTTGCCATTCGCACAAAAACGCTGGTGTGGTGCAGCGGGTATCGAAAATGTCGTAACAGTTTCTGATCACCGTGCAGGCTCATTTGGTGAAGCATATGGCGTTTTAATCGAATCACTACGTTTATTAACTCGTGCTGTATTCGTAGTAGATGCGAATGATCAAGTAACATATGTAGAGTACGTATCAGAAGCAACAAATCATCCAAACTACGAAGCAGCAATTGCAGCGGTAAAAGAACTAACGAAATAATATTCTTTTTTTCATTTTTGTAGTAAAGTGAAAAAAGCACAATGACGAACTCACTCATTCGGGTGGGTTCTTTCATTTCGAAAGGAAGTTTTTACGTGGAAAAGTTCGAACAAATTTTTAATATTATAAACGAGCAAGCGGAGAAATTTGAGCAGCAAGACATGACGTATTTAGACGGTGTGCTTGCGATGCTTGAAGGGACGTTAGATGGTGCATTTAAATGGGAAGTAGCAGGTGCAACGAAAGAAGATATGCGTAAAGCGATTCAGATTGCTATTTTAAAAGGGATGCGCAAAAATACGCAGCCCAATCATCAGATGACCCCTGATACATTAGGCTTACTAGTAAGCTATTTTGTTGAGCAATTTTATGAAAAAGAGCTAGCAGAAGGATCGATTTCGGTTGCTGATTTAGCGCTAGGGACAGGAAATTTAATGTTCACTTTAATGAATGTACTGGACGGTAAAGTGGAAGCAACAGGGGTAGAAGTAGATGAACTGCTTATTCGCTTAGCAGCGGCGACAGCCGATTTAACGGAGCAACCGATTTCATTATATCGACAGGATGCACTGGAATCACTACTTGTTGACCCTGTTGACGCGGTTGTGTGTGATTTACCGGTAGGCTATTATCCAAATGAGGAAGTGGCCCTTGATTATGAACTGTGTGCGGAAGAAGGAATGAGCTACTCACATCATTTATTTATTGAGCAATCGCTTAAGCATACGAAAGAAGGCGGCTATTTGTTTTTCTTCATTCCAGCAGCATTATTTGAATCGGAACAAGCTAAACACTTACACAAATACATTAAAAAACATGCATGGATTCAAGCGGTTATTCAATTACCGGAAACGATGTTCTCGAGTAAAGCACACGAGAAGAGTATTTTAATTTTACAAAAGCAACGTGCAGACGTAAAGGCACCTCGGGAAGTGTTATTAGCGAAAGTACCAAATATGGCGAATAAACAAGCACTAGCGATGTTCTTTGAAAAAGTACGACTATGGAAGGAAAATAAATAATAGATGAAGTGACCGTTCTCTTAGGGAGGGCGGTTTTTTTATCATGACATTTTAGTTCGCAAGATGCTGCAGCGAGATTGTTAAAGAAACTCAATTTAGAGAAAGTCGGTTCAAAAAGAGGAGGTAAATATAAAATAAAATAGGGAAGTCGCGTAAAACAGTGCCGAACCCGCGTAAAAGTGCAGGAAAGTCGCGTAAAAAACCCCGCAACACACAAAAACCACCCTTATGCGTTAAGTAAAAAAAAGGTTGCCAAAGTCGGCAACCTTTTTTAAGCGTTTTCAATTGGAATGAATGAAAATCACTCTGGTGTACGGATAACTAGTACGTCACATTTTGCTGAACGAACGATTGCTTCCGATACAGAACCGATTAAGAAACGTTCCACAGCGTTAAGACCAGTAGCACCACAGATGATTAAGTCTGCATCTACAAGTTTAGAAAGCTCTTTCGTAATGATATTTTTTGGTGAACCATATTCAATCACTACTTTTACATTATCAACGCCTGCTTCTTCAGCTTGCTTTTTATAACCGCTTAGTAATTCTTCAGAATGCTGTTGAGCACGCTCTGCAATTGAACGGTCGTATGCTTCGATTGCTGCGAATGAGCGTGTATCGATTACGTTTACTAAGTTTAAAGTACAGCCTACGTTACGTTTTGCTACATCGATTGATTTACGGAATGCGTATTCAGCTTCTTTAGAGCCGTCTACTGCTACTACGATATTTTTATAATGATTTGCCATTTTCCATTTCCTCCTTTATGTGTATATCCCTATTATATCAAATGTTTTATAGAAAAAAATACCTCGCAACAAAAAATAAAAAATATTCTCATTTTTTTCTTGCTTACGTAATAATCTTGTTTTTTAAGTATGTTCCACGTGATATAACGAGAAAAATATATTTAAAGATTCTGTTGTAATTTTCATGTATTTATTGTAAAAAATGATACAATGGAACTGAAAGTGGGATAAAGGATTGTTGTTCAACGGGGGAGGATTTTATATGAAAATTGGCATACCAAAAGAAATAAAAAATAATGAATATCGTGTCGCAATGACGCCAGCAGGGGTAATGACACTCACATCTGTAGGGCATACCGTGTTAATTGAAACAGGGGCAGGTCTAGGTTCTTCGTTTACAGATGAAGATTATGTACGTGCAGGGGCTGTTATTGTGAATACAGTAGCCGAAGCTTGGGATGTCGATATGGTTATGAAAGTAAAAGAGCCTATTGAAAGCGAGTATAAGTACTTACGAGAAGGGCTTATTTTATTCACATATTTACACTTAGCACCAGAGCCAGCGCTAACGAAGGCATTACTGAAAAATAAAGTAATCGGGATTGCATATGAAACAGTGCAACTACCGAATCGTTCACTACCATTATTAACACCGATGAGCGAAGTGGCTGGGAAGATGGCAACACAAATCGGTGCACAATATTTAGAAAAATTGGGTGGTGGAAAAGGGATTTTACTTGGTGGCGTTTCTGGTGTACCACGTGCAAAAGTAACGGTGATTGGTGGTGGCATAGCCGGAGCCAATGCTGCTAAAATCGCGGTTGGTATGGGTGCGGATGTTACGATTATTGATTTAAGTGCGGAGCGTCTACGTCAGTTAGAAGATTTATTTGGTCGTGATGTACAAACATTAATGTCCAATCCATTTAACATTGCCGAAAGTGTACGTACATCGGATTTAGTGATCGGTGCTGTATTAATTCCTGGAGCAAAAGCACCGAAGTTAGTGACAGAAGATATGGTGAAGTCGATGCAACCGGGTTCGGTCGTGATTGATATTGCGATCGATCAAGGGGGAATCTTTGAAACGAGCGACCGTGTCACGACGCATGATGATCCCGTGTATGTAAAACATGGTGTTGTCCATTATGCAGTAGCGAATATGCCGGGAGCTGTACCACGTACATCGACAATGGCACTCACAAATAATACAGTGCCATATGCACTTGAGATTGCGAATAAAGGCTACTTACAAGCTTGTGTAGATCATCCATCTTTAATGCTTGGACTCAATACAATCGATGGGGAACTCGTATACAAAGCAATAGCTGATGCGCAAGGTCTTCCATATACACCAGCTAGTGATGTAGTAAATCGATTAATGGGGTAATGACAAATTAATATTCAAGAATTGTTATTATATCGATCCTGCCATTAGCTATACGCTCGTGCCTCCGCTACAAGCAACTATTGCTCAATAAAAAATGGGTCGCTAAAAAACAATGGCTCTGTTAATGTTTAATGTTGAAATTTAGATAAAATTTAAGGGAATCCAATTACGATGGGTTTCCTTATTTTCATTAAACGTAGTTAAATATCATTCATATATACTTGAAGCATATAGTATGTCAGCAATAGTCTTCCAAGATGGTTGTTTAGGTAAGGGGTGATTTGTATTCAAATAAAATCCTTCCATATCATTAACTCAAGCCTCCATAGCTTCTAAGTAATCTTCGAGTGTTATATTTTCCCACTTAGCACCATTAGTTTGTAAATCCTTTCTCAAGTGACTAATGAATGTAATTAAATCTTCCCGACTATTTATATTTTCTACTCTTTCATCTAACTCCATTTCTATCTCACCTTTCTTCTATCCGTAAAGAAGGATTAAACCTTAAATTTAGACAAACGCAAACTATCATAAGTACCGGTCATTTCAAATACAAATGAGGATAATAGAAACTCTTTAATATGGTGTTTTGTGCTTTCGTTACTATGGCTATCAACAAATAAGAATCACGTAAGGTAATTAGCGAGATACTTTGTAGCTACGCCTTTAAAGCGGTCTATACATTATTTCATACGTGAATGCAGCCCATTAAGCTTTCATTTAATAACTTTTACTATTTAACTTGTATTTTTAGGATGTGTTTTTGCTCATTACGAGTCCATAAGCTAAAATCCCGCAGTTCACTGAAGTGACCCCTAAAAGTTAGACACGGTTATTTCATTAGGCAGCTTGGATAAAATGAGTTCGGTATTCTACCGGACTCATTTTTAATTTTGCCTTTAGACGTTTCGTGTTGTAATAATGTATATATTTTTCTAGTTCAAGTTTAAAATGTTCTACACTTTCAAATTCCTTTAAATAAAGGAATTCGGATTTCAGTATGCCAAAGAAATTCTCCATCACCGAGTTGTCGTAACAGTTTCCTTTACGAGACATACTTTGGGTAATCCCTCTCGCTTGTAATACACGACGATACTTCTCCATTTGATAGTGCCAGCCCTGATCGGAATGCATTAATAGCTGATGCTCTTCAGGTAAACGTTCTAATGCCTTTTCTAACATCTCTGAAACCAATGAATACGTTGCTCTAGAGCCAATTGTATACGTAATAATTTCCCCATTAAATAAATCTAATACAGGCGATAAATACAGCTTCTCACCGAATAATTTAAATTCAGTAATATCCGTTACCCATTTCTCGTTTGGCACTTTCGCTGTAAAGTTGCGATCTAAAATATTTGGCGCAATTTTACCGACCGAGCCTTTATATGACTTGTATTTTTTCATACGCACAATACACTTTAAACCTAGTTCTTTCATAATGCGTTGCACTTTCTTATGATTCACTTTTTGTCCATGATTCGCCAGCTCATCACGAATGCGACGGTATCCGTAACGGCCTTCATGTTCCTTATAAATTGCTTGAATTTCAGCCTTTAAATCGGCATCACGATCTGGTTGATCCAGCTTCTTCACTAAATCGTAGTACGTGCTACGTGGAATGTATGCGCATGCTACAAGCGCCTTCACCGAATATTTATGCCTTAATTCATAGATGACTCTTACTTTGTCTTTCGTGGTGATTTTTCCTTGGCTTGAACTAAGGCATTCAACTTTTTTAAATGCTCATTTTCCATTTCAAGTTGCTTAATACGTGCTTGAAGTGCTTCTGTAGAGCCTTCTACTGGTGCTTGTTTTGGTTGTTTATTTGAGTCTTTCTTCATGGATGGACGCCCCTTTTTCTTTGACTGAAGGGCATCAAATCCTTGTGTTTCGAATAGTTTTTTCCAAACGCTTATCGTTGAATGTGTAGCTATATTAAAGATAGCTGCCGTTTCATGTAAGGACGTACCGTGTTCAGCCATATAGTTAAGTACGTCTAGTTTAAACTGCTCTGTGTAATTTGTATATGGCTTTAAAAAAGCTTTTACGCCGTGATATTCATACTGTTTCACCCATTGAATGATTGATTTATGGTCTACGCCAATGGATTTCCCAATTTCTCTATAGCTTTCTTTGCCATTTAAATACCGCAAAGTAGCGTCTAATTTTTCTTCAGCAGTAAATTTCCCCATAGAAAAACTGCACCTCCAATTGTTAGATGTGTCTAACAATTGGGGTGCAGTTCACACAACTGCGGGATTTTTTTTATCCTTCAATAATGACTAATTCTTTTGTGAATGTTGTTAATACTTCAACGCCATCTTTTGTCACAACGACATCATCTTCAATGCGAACGCCTGTGACATCTGATTTATATACGCCAGGTTCGATTGTGAAGACCATGCCCTCTGTCAGCACAAGATCGTTTGCACCATTAATAGAAGGGAATTCATGTACGGAAATACCAAGACCGTGACCTAAACGATGCGTAAAATAGTCTCCGTAACCTGCTTCCGTAATTACGTCACGTGCAATTTGATCTAAAGTAGCGGCTGTTACACCAGGTTTGACGGCAACAATTGCGTCTTCATTTGCTTTTCGGACCGTATTATAAATAGCGCGTTGTGCCTCACTCACTTCGCCAAAAGCGACCGTACGTGTAATGTCTGAGCAATAGCCTTCGTATATAACACCTAAATCAAATAAAATCATATCGCCACGTTGGATTTTACGGTTTCCTGGTACTCCGTGTGGTGATGCGGATTTCTCCCCAGCAAGAACCATTGTATCAAAGCTCATAGCATAGCCTTTTGCTTTAATCGCTGATTCGATTTCATTTAATACATCCATCTCTGTTTTACCTTCAGCGATTGCATCACAGCCTACTTGAATGGCGTAGTCTGCTAGTTCTGCAGCTTTGCGCATTTTTACGAGCTCTTCTTCGGATTTAATGACGCGCATCGCATTGATTTGATCATCTAATCGTGCAAATTTAGCATCTGGGTAGCGTGCCACTAATTCTTCTAAACGCTCCACTGTTAAATGTGCTTTTTCAATGGCCATCGTTGCAATTTTTACGTGACGTTTAGCCAGTGTTTTTGCAACAACATCCCATGCGTTTTCTGTATCAACATGTCCGACTACTTCGAATGACCAGCCAGCAGCTACTGCATCAGGTACTTCCATTTGTGGACAAATTAAAAAGGGTTCTGCCTCTTGGAAGACCATTACCCCTAGTAAGCGCTCATGTGGGTTGCTATGAAAGCCAGAAAAATAAAACACATTATCTGGTGTTGTAATAAAAGCAGCATCCAATTGTTGTTCTTTTAAGTAAGTTTGTAATAATTCAAGTTTTGTCATCATAGTGCCTCCTTGCAATTGTGTGTTAATTGCTATAAAAGCATATCAAAAAAAAGGGTTTCTTGCACGATTAGCGAAATAAATACGATGAGAAAGTTTCAAGGAGAGGATACGAATATGAAAGTTTCATACCATGGTCACTCGGTTGTCAAAATCGAAACGGAAGGTAAAACCATTTTAATCGACCCGTTTATTAACGGAAACCCATTATGCGATTTAAAAGTGGAGGAACAAATGCCTGATGCGATTCTTCTCACGCATGGTCATAATGATCATTTCGGTGACACGATTCCGATTGCTAAACAAAGTGGCGCGCTAGTCGTTGCACCGAATGAATTGGCGAATTACATCAGTTGGCAAGGAGTTAACGCACATCCGATGCATATCGGTGGTTCCCGTCAATTTGATTTTGGGAAAGTGAAGTTTACACAAGCTTTCCACGGTTCATCATATGTAACAGAAAACAACGACATTATTTATACAGGTATGCCAGGTGGAATTATGTTTATGGCAGAAGGGCTCAATATTTGGCATACGGGAGATACAGCGTTATTTTCGGATTTAAAATTATTAGCTGAACGTCATCCAGTTGATGTGTTATTAATTCCGATTGGCGATAACTTTACAATGGGACCTGATGATGCAGCTTATGCCGTATCATTAATTAAACCGAAAATTGTCGTGCCGATTCATTACAACACGTTCGATTATATTAAAGTAGATCCTCACTATTTTGCGTCTTTAGTAGAGGATGCGGAAGTCCAAATTTTAAAACCAGGTGAATATGTAAAGTTTAGGTAGTATTTCACTAAGTGTAAACAAAGCTGAAATTTAGGCTCTGTTTACACTTTTTGTTTCATTCAAACATCTTAATAGGTATAAGGTTGTTGCTATGTAACAATTTTCAGTGAATTAAAGCGCTTTCTTTTATTTTTCGTAATAAATTGTAGAAATATGTTACACTATGTGCAGGAATGAATGATGAGGAATAGGTGATAATGTGTCAACAAAACATGAAAAAATCTTGCAATATATAGAATCATTACCTGTTGGAGATAAAATTTCAGTACGACAAATTGCAAAGGAAATGCAAGTGAGTGAGGGAACGGCTTACCGTGCGATTAAAGAGGCCGAAAATCGTCGCCTCGTAAGTTCAATTGAGCGTGTTGGAACAATTCGGATCGAAAAGAAAAAGAAAGAAAATATCGAACGTTTAACTTTTGCGGAAATTGTAAACATTGTCGATGGACAAGTGTTAGGTGGAAAAGATGGCTTACATAAAACGTTAACAAAGTTTGTAATCGGGGCCATGAAGTTAGAAGATATGATGCGGTACACAGATTCAGGAAGCTTACTGATTGTCGGTAATCGTACCCAAGCGCATGAGCAAGCATTAACAGCAGGGGCCGCTGTACTCATTACAGGCGGTTTTGATACGACGGATGAAAATAAACGCCTCGCGGATGAGTTGGAATTGCCGATTATTTCAACAAGTTACGATACGTTTACAGTAGCTACAATGATTAACCGCGCCATTTATGACCAGTTAATTAAAAAAGATATTTTATTAATCGAAGATATTTACATTCCGATTGAAAATACGGCTGTTTTACGAAATGACCAAACGATTATGCATTTCCGTAAGAAAAATGCACAAACAGGTCACGGTGCTTTCCCCGTTGTGAACACGCAAAATAAATTAGTCGGGATGATCACAACAAAGGACGTACTTGGTAAGGAAGATGATGAGCTACTTGAAAAGGTCATGACGAAGAATCCGATTGCAGCTTCTATGAAAACAAGTGTTGCATCAGCAGGTCACCGCATGATTTGGGAAGGGATTGATTTAATTCCTGTAGTGGGAGAAGACGGCGTGTTGCAAGGGGTTATTAGTCGTCAAGATGTATTAAAGGCGATCCAAACAGCACAACGCCAGCCGCAACATGGCGAAACGATTGATGATTTAGTAAAGAATGAAATGAAAGTGATGGGAGAGGAAGACGTAGTCGTAGAGTTTACGGTAACCCCGCAAATGACAAATCAGTTCGGTTCTCTTTCATATGGTGCTTTTACAACGTTGCTGTCAGAAGTAGGAGCATTTGCTTTAAAACGTCGTAAGCGTGGTGACGCTGTTGCTGAAAATATGACGGTTTACTTTATTAAGCCCGTGCAAATGGAGAGCGTATTAATGGTGAAGCCTCGTATTTTAGATATGAGTCGTAAATTCGTAAAAATGGATTTCGAAGTATTCAATGGCTCCGTGCTTGTCGGAAAAGCGATGATGATGTTCCAATTACTGGAACGTTGATACAACAAAAGAGGGGCGTGCTATACACGCCCCTTGCTTTATTTATTTAATTCGTATTCTTCTTCCACGTACATTCCTTCGTGACGTGCGCGTTTATAGTTACTGAATGCTAGTCCTGCGCCCATGAGGATAAACATGCTAGCAACAGCATAACCAATCAACGTAGTGTAGATAATAGGTACATTTAGCCCCAAAAAGATCATAAATACACCTAATGCGACACCAGCTTTAGCTGTATACCATTTTTTTCGAATAGGTAGTGTTGAACGGTATTGTTTCGTTTTATAATAGAAGTACGCAACGAAAGATACGATAATACCCACAACGAATAAAGAATTTAATATATTCATGGTGAACCTCCCGTTTTTAAAGCAAAGCTGATATTATTGTAACGATTTTGGTAGAAAAATGCGAACGGAATTCACTAAATAACAGGAGGAATAGTTTTGAAAAGACAAATCATTGACACAATTGAAAATTATGATTGCATTATTGTACATCGTCACGTACGTCCAGATCCGGATGCATACGGCTCGCAATTTGGACTAGCAGAAATCATCAAACACAATTATCCGACTAAAAAAGTATATACAGTCGGAGAACATGATGATTCCTTAACATTTATGCGTATACCTGAAAAAGTAGCAGATGAAGTATATACAGGGGCATTAGTCATTGTAACGGATACAGCCAATACAGAGCGTATTGATGACGAGCGTTACAGAAATGGGGATTTTCTTATAAAAATCGACCATCATCCAAATGATGACCAATATGGTGATTTTCTATGGGTAGATACGTCAGCTAGCTCTTGTTCAGAAATGATTTATGAACTTTATGAGGAAGGGAAAGTGTACAAAAATTGGACGCTTTCGGATGAAGCAGCGCGTCTATTATTTGCAGGCATCGTTGGTGATACAGGGCGTTTCTTATTCCCGAGTGCTACATTAAAAACATTTGAAACAGCTGGTCACTTAATTCAGTATAATTTCGATCGTAATGCGGTTTATGACGGTATGTATGAAATGGATCGCAAGCTATTACATTTACAAGGCTACTTATATCAAAACTTTATCATTGATGAAAATGGTGCAGCCTATATTAAAGTAACACAAGATGTCTTAAAAGAATTTGATGTCACGCCTGCTGAAACATCATTGCTTGTTGGCTCTTTAGGGAATGTGAAAGGGATTTGCGCATGGATCATCTTCATTGAAGAACAAGATTCGATTCGAGTACGATTACGCTCAAAAGGACCAATTATTAATCAATTAGCGAAGAAATATAAAGGTGGGGGTCACCCGTTAGCTTCGGGTGCGACTGTTTATTCTTGGGAAGAGGCAGACCGTGTCATTGAAGATTTAAAAGAGCTTTGTCGTAACTATCGATAAATAGGAGGAGGGGATGAAATAGTGCGACCAATCGTTTATCCACAAGTACGGACAAGTGCCGATTTATTAAAAAGTACGATTCGTTTAGAAACGCTCATCCCTTTTTTACAACAGCAAAAGGCGGAAGCTTGTGCAATGGTTAATTCTAAATTGTACGGGCTTTTGCCTTTTATGTCTGCAATCCAAAAGGCAGGCATTCATGCAGTCATTGGGTTATCGGTGCGCGTACAATTTACAGAAGACGTGTCACGTTCACTCGTGCTATATGCGAAAAATAACACAGGTTACAAAAGTTTATTGAAAATGAGTAGTGCGGTAGCGATTCGGGAAGATGAACTGCTTCCGTGGCGTTGGTTAGCTGGATATGCAAATGGATGTACTGCCGTTATTCCAGCAATGGATGAGCAGTGTAGCTGGCTTCGAGAAGATAGCCGCTCGTTTATTCAAGACTTAAAAGCATTATTTAATGATGAGCTATATATCGGTGTTGCACGAAGAAATGAGCGTGCGCCAGAAGAACAGGTAATAGAGCAACTTGCTCAGAACATCGGCTGTCATATTATCGCACTTCACGAAAGTACATTTTTATATCCAGAGGACCATTTTGCTTATGAAGTAGCAAGGGCTATTGATACGGGAGTAAAACTTGGTGATTCATTACAAGGCAATAAATCAAAGCATCAATTTTTGCTAACTGCCGATGAATTTTATGCGTTATTTAGTGATCGGGAAGAGTGGTTGGAAAATACCCGTACACTGTTACTTAGCTGCCGAGTTGATGTGAGCGTTCATCAAACATATATGCCAAAATTCTCGGTTGATGTGGGGGAAACAGCGGAACAAGTATTATATCAGCATGCGATGGCAGGTTTAAAGTATCGATTGCAAACGAACGATATTCCGAGTGCGTATAGAGAGCGTTTGCAGTATGAACTAACGATTATTAGCTCCATGGGATATGCGGATTATTTTTTAATTGTTGAAGACTTTATGCGTTTTGCAAGGGAAGCTACTATTTTAACAGGACCAGGACGCGGTTCTTCCGCAAGTTCTTTAGTCGCCTATGCATTGCACATTACACAAGTCGATCCACTTGTATACGACTTATTATTTGAGCGTTTTTTAAATCCTGAACGTGTGTCTTTACCTGATATTGATATTGATTTTGTGGATACACGTCGCCAAGAAGTTATACAGTATGTCGCACAAAAATATGGGAAGCAGTATGTCGCGCAAATTATTACATTTGGTACGTTATCTGCTAAAGCTGTTGCACGAGATGTGGCTCGTATGTTCCATTTTGACAATGAAGCACTGGAAATGATTTCAAAATCGATTCCGAATCGTCAAGGGATTACACTATCACAAGCGTATGAAGAATCGCAAGCGTTGCGGGAGTGGATTGGACAGCAACCCGTTCGCGCCAAATGGTTTGCTGCTGCGCAAAGTTTAGAAGGGTTACCACGTAATGCTTCTACTCATGCAGCGGGTGTTGTGTTAAGTCCTGTGCCGCTTGTGGAAGTCATCCCGATTGAAGAAGGGCATGATGGTGTGTATTTAACGCAGTGGCCAATGCAAGAGGTTGAAAAAAGTGGACTCTTAAAAATGGATTTTTTAGGCTTGCGAAATTTAACGATTTTAGAGCAAATTTATCGTTCTATTCAGTTTACCCATCAGATCACACTCGACTTAAATCGACTACCAATGAATGATGCCAAAACGTTTCAGCTCCTTGCTACAGGGGATACAGCAGGTATTTTCCAATTAGAATCAGAAGGTATGCGTAATGCTTTACGTGAAATACAGCCAACGCATTTTTTAGATATTGTCGCCGTAAATGCTTTGTATCGTCCAGGACCAATGGAGTTTATTTCCGTTTACGCGCGCCGTAAGCACGGTATGGAACGAGTGGAAATGCCACACCCAGTACTAGAGCCTATTTTGCGTGAAACGTATGGCGTTATCGTATATCAAGAGCAAATTATGAGAATTGCCAATGTGTTTGCTGGATTTACAATAGGGGAAGCCGATTTACTCCGTCGTGCTGTAAGTAAGAAAAATCGTGAAGTACTTGAAAAAGAACAAGCCCACTTTGTAGAGGGAGCGCTTCACCAAGGCTATGATGCCCAAACGGCAGAAGATATTTATGCATTAATTGTGCGCTTTGCTGATTATGGATTCCCGAAAAGTCACGCTGTAGCTTATAGTATGATTTCATATCAACTTGCTTATTTAAAGGCGAATTATCCGGTCAATTTTTATGCCGCATTACTAACAAATGCCACGGGGAATCAAGAAAAGCTACTACAAATTTTAACGGAAGCAAAGCAACGTGGGATTGAAATTTTGCCACCGTCCATTCATAAATCAGTCCGCCATTTTAAAGTAGAGAATGGCCGTATTCGGTTTAGTTTATCGGCCATTAAAGGAGTTCCACAGCCATTTTTACAAAAGCTAATGGCTGTCCGAGACGAGCGACAGCAGCCATTTGAAGATTTATTTGATTTGGCCGTATCGCTAAGTGCAGCTATATTTAATCGAAAAGCAATCGAGCCGCTTATTAAAGCAGGGGCACTTGATGAATTAGGACGTGATCGCGCGGTCCTGTTAGAAACGATTGAAGCTGCCGTCAAGCAGGCAGAGCTTGTACGTCCGAATGAAGAGGAAAGTTTATTTTCTGATTTGTTCCTTACGTTTGGGAAACCAAAATACGTACAAGTGGAGCCAATGTCAGAGAAGCTAAAGCTACAATTTGAAAAAGAAGTACTCGGCTTTTATTTGTCGGAACATCCAGTGGCAAAGCTTCGTCAACAGAGCCCGCAAGTAAATGTCACGATGCAAACAATGAGAACGATGCCACCAAATAGTTATGTAAAATGTATTGGGGTTATTATCGATGTCCGCCAATTACGTACAAAAAAAGGGGAGTTAATGGCATTTGTTCAGCTGGAAGATGAATTTGGTAGCATCTCTTTAACCTTGTTCCCGAAAGAATATCAACAAGTACGAGAAAGGTTACAAGAAGAAGCTTTTGTTTATATAGAAGGGCTCCTCGAATATCGTTTTAACAAACCACAAATTAAAGTGAAGCAAATTATGATTCAATAGAAAGAAGGCAAACGACCATTACAGGTGGTCGTTTGCCTTCTTTATTTTAAAACTAGTTACTGCTCGCTTCGCTTTTGTCCTAAGCGATTAAAGCCTTGTTTATCATAACCATCGCGGTCGAACCCAAATACATCGAATCCATGTTGATTAAATCCATTTCGGTCATACCCTTGTGGATTCAACCCGTCTTTGTTAAAGCCATGGCGATCATATCCTTGTGGATTCAATCCGTCTTTGTTAAAGCCTGATTGATCAAAGCCGTTTCGATCATACCCGTGTATATTAAACCCATCTCTATTGAATCCGTCTTTATTGAGTCCCTCCCGATTAAAGCCGTGCTGATTAAAGCCGTTGCGATCATACCCTTGTGCGTCCAATCCGTTTTTGTTATAGCCATCGCGATCGAATCCTTCTGCATTAAAGCCAAATGCGTTATAGCCATCGCGATCGAACCCTTTTTTATTAAATCCTTTTCGATTAAAGCCGTCACGGTCGAATCCTTGTTTATTGAACCCTTCTATATCGAATCCATCTCGGTTGAAGCCATCTTTATCAAACCCGCCGCGGTTAAAGCCGTCACGGTCCAGTCCATCCCGATTAAAACCATCCAGTGCAAAGCCTTTTTTGTCAAAAAGAGTGCCGTTTTTATGGAAGCCATCCCGATTAAACCCGTACTTATTCCACCCGTCACGGTCAAACCCATCTTGGTCGAACCCTTGCTTATTAAAGCCGTCTTTATAAAAGCCTTCTCGGTTCCATCCGTCTTTATTAAACCCGAGTGCATCATAGCCAAAGCAATCATAGCCTCCGATATACTTTTTCCCTGTTTGATGAATGCCTTTCGCGTCAAATCCATTCTCGTCATAGTAACGTCTATTTCTCGTTTTGCCGTTTTTATTAAAGCCGCGAATATCAAATCCTTGTTCATCATACTTTGTGCCGTTTTTATGTATGCCGTAAACATTGAATCCTTTTTCATCATAGCGACTTTCGACAGGAATTTCTTTGCTTGCAAATAATCTTTTGAAGAAGCCAGCCATCTAAAATCAATCCTTTAAATGTTGTTATAGTTATTGTGAAGTTATAACAAATAAATGTCAATTATAAATGAAAAATGACATATTAAAATGCAGGAGACATTATGTTCTTTTCCTTATTTAACAATATGAAAATGATTATTTTATATGCATTAGGGTGCAATGGATAATATAGGTTATTTAGACTATGTGATGTGTTTCGCTAACTTAGTTTTCTGAATTATTTAACTTATTACAAGAACTAAGCGTTTTTGACTGTTTTTTCTTTACTTTTGTATAGCTGTTTTGTATAGTAGTAACATAAATGGTCAGACCACTTTTGGTGGAATTGCGAGGTGAGTAGTAATGGAACAAAAGCCAGCGAAGAAAATGTTTTTACAAATCGTTAAACAGCTACGAGAGCTTATCGTGGATCAGCGAATTCAACCGGGTGATAAATTACCGTCTGAACGTGTGTTATGTGAAAAACTAAATGTATCCAGATCGTCAGTTCGTGAGGCACTCCGTAGCTTAGAACTGCTCGGACTGATTGAAACAAAACATGGTGGCGGAACGTTTTTAGCTGATGTTGGTGGTCATCAACTTATTGAGATTTTATCATCCTTTATTTTACAAGGAGAAAAGTCACAGCTAGATGTTCATGCTACACGTGAAATGCACGAACGCGAAGCGATCCGTGTCATATGTCAAGATATACAACTGAGAAATTTACCGATTTGGGATAGTTTATTTATACAATTAGAACTTCAGCAGGAGCTAAAACGAGATGCTATTTTAAGAGAGTGTATAGTTGCTGCAGGAAATCGTCTTAGCTTAAAAATATGGATGCAACTCACAGCATATAGTATGACATCATTGAAAGAGCTAGTAACAGAACAAGAGAAGCGAGTGTTACAAATGCTCATCAAGTCTATGCAAATGGGTTATGTAGAAGAAGCAATTGAAGCGTATAACGACTGGATGAAACAGCTTTAAGGGAGGAATATATATGTCAATTCGTGATTTATTTTCAAAATCAAAAAAGCGTAGTGTAACTATACAAACTGGAAATGAAAAGACTTTTCCAGAAGGACTAATGATGAAATGTCCAGCATGTCGAAAAATTCATCTATCAAAAGAGATCGAGCAAAACTTAAAAGTATGTCCAAGCTGTCAGCATCATTTAAAAATGACAGCACAAGAACGAATTGCTAGCTTTCTAGATGAAGGGACTTTTGAAAGTTTTGATGATCATCTACAAACAACAAATCCGTTGAACTTCCCGGCGTATGTTGAGAAAGTACAAGTCGATATGAAAAAAACGGGTTTGAACGAAGCCGTATTAACAGGCGAAGGAAAGCTAAAAGGAGAGAGTGTAATTGTCGCTGTTATGGACTCACATTTCCGTATGGGATCGATGGGTTCTGTAGTAGGTGAGAAAATTACGCGTGCCATTGAGCGTGCAACAGAGCTCCGTGTACCGTTTATTATTTTCACAGCGAGTGGAGGCGCCCGCATGCAGGAAGGTGTCTTGTCATTAATGCAAATGGCTAAAACAAGTGTGGCACTAAAGCGACATAGTGAAGCAGGACTCCTGTATATTTCGATTTTGACACACCCAACAACAGGTGGTGTATCAGCAAGTTTTGCATCAATTGGTGACTATAATATTGCAGAGCCACAAGCGTTAATCGGTTTTGCGGGTCGTCGTGTCATTGAACAAACTGTACGAGAAAAATTACCAGAGGATTTTCAAACAGCAGAGTTTTTACTTGAACACGGCCAACTAGATGCCATTTTTAAACGAAGTGACATGCGTGATAAAATCGCCACACTTGTCAAGTTACATGTAAAAGGAGGGGCTACACATGTCTAAAACAATGACGTTTGAAGAACCTGTTATAAAGTTGCGAGAGAAGATTGAAGAGCTCAAGCAAATTGCTGAAATTGCAGATGTTGATATGAACGGAGAAATTGAAAAGCTAGAAGCACGTTTAATGCAACTAGAACAAAGTTTATATAGTAATATGGAACCGTGGGATCGTGTGCAAGTAGCGAGACATCCTGAACGTCCAACGACACTTGATTATATTGAAAAGATGTTTACCGATTTTATCGAATTACACGGGGATCGCGTTTACGGAGATGATGCAGCGATTGTTGGTGGAGTGGCTTTGTTTAACGGCCAGCCAGTAACGGTCATAGGGCATCAACGAGGGAAGTCAACAAAAGAAAATATTCGCCGTAATTTTGGTATGCCACATCCTGAAGGTTATCGAAAAGCGCTACGCCTTATGTATCAGGCAGAAAAATTTGGGCGTCCAATTATTTGTTTTATTGATACAAAAGGTGCTTATCCTGGAAAGGCAGCAGAAGAGCGAGGACAGAGCGAAGCGATTGCACGGAACTTGTTTGAGATGGCAGGTTTACGCGTACCAATTATTAGTATTGTCATTGGTGAAGGCGGTAGTGGTGGTGCGCTAGCACTAGGTGTTGCAAATAAAATTCTTATGTTAGAGAATTCAACGTATTCCGTTATTTCTCCAGAAGGTGCCGCTTCGATTTTATGGAAGGATGCCACATTAGCAAAACAAGCGGCAGAAGCGATGAAAATAACAGCGCTTGATTTGAAAGACATGGGGATTATCGATGCCATTATTCCAGAAATAGCAGGTGGTGCCCATAAAAATATCGAGAAGCAAGTGCTGACGATGCAAGAAAGTTTAACAAGCGTGTTGGCAGAGCTAAATTCATTATCAGCTGAACAACTTGTTGATGCACGTTACGAAAAGTTTAAATGTATTGGGCAGTTTGATGAATAAATAACCGAAAATAGTTGAAGAATGTATATATATTTCGCATTTGAAGCTTACAAGTAGGAACAGGTAGCTCGCTCTATTTTGGAGCGAGCTCTACGTCTTTCTCATTTTTGTAAAAGTATTGTACTTTGTTAGTAGTAGTACTTACATAGATTGTGTATTCGTGTTAATGTTTTATTAGCCAATCATTCTAAATGGAGGAATACAGTACATGAAAAAAATTGCTGTTTTGACAAGTGGCGGCGATGCACCGGGAATGAATGCTGCTATTCGTGCTGTTGTGCGTAAGGCGCGATATCACGGGGTAGACGTAGTAGGCGTATACTATGGTTATGAAGGTTTGTATAAGGGGGATTTTGAGTTACTAGACTTAGGATCAGTTGGTGGCATTATTCAGCGTGGGGGAACAAAATTATTCTCAGCACGGTTCCCACAATTTAAAGAAGATGAATATCAACAAAAAGCCATTGAGAATATGCGTGCGCAAGGTATTGAAGGATTAGTAGTAATTGGTGGGGATGGTTCGTACCGTGGTGCGATGCAATTAACGGAAAAAGGATTCCCTTGTGTGGGCATACCTGGAACAATCGATAATGATGTACCAGGAACAGAATATACGATTGGATTTGATACGGCATTAAATACAGTGGTGGAATCAATCGATAAAATTCGTGATACAGCAACAAGCCATGAAAATACGTTTGTCATAGAAGTAATGGGACGTGATGCAGGAGATCTCGCATTATGGGCTGGACTTGCAGCAGGTGCAGAGTCTATTTTGATTCCGGAAGAGGAATATGATTTAGATGAAATTATCTCGCGCTTAGAGCGAGGTGCTGCACGTGGGAAGCGCCATAGTATTATTATCGTAGCAGAAGGCGTAATGCCAGGGCATGAATTAGCCAGCATTTTAGAAGAAAAAACAGGTGTAAAAATTCGTGCTTCTGTACTTGGGCATATGCAACGCGGCGGCTCACCGACAGCTAGAGATCGCGTACTTGCAGGTCGGATGGGTGCAAAAGCGGTAGAAGTATTATTAGAGGGCCGTGGAGGACGAGCGGTTGGTATTAAAAATCATTTAATCGTCGATTATGATTTAAGAGAAGCGTATGAAAATCATCATAAGGCAGACGTAAGTTTATATACACTTTCAAAAGAATTGTCTATTTAAGACGAAAATGGAGAGAAAAATATGAGAAAAACAAAGATAGTTTGTACGATAGGACCAGCAAGTGAATCACCAGAAATGCTACAGCAACTCATTAAAGCAGGTATGAATGTTGCGCGTTTAAACTTTTCACATGGAACACATGAAGAACACGCAATTCGTATTGCAGCGATTCGTGATGCGGCAGAAAAAGTAGGGAAACCAGTCGGGATTTTATTAGATACAAAAGGTCCTGAAATTCGTACACATACGATGGAAAATGGCGAATTACATTTAGCGACTGGACAAGTAATTGATATTTCCATGACAGAAGTGGTTGGGAATGAAAACGTCTTTTCCGTAACGTATGATCAATTAATCGATGATGTGGATCAAAATGACATCATTCTTTTAGATGATGGTTTAATCGAACTGCGTGTATTAGCAAAAGATAAAGAGCGTGGCTTAATTCATACGATTGTTGAAAATGCGGGTATCTTAAAAAATAAAAAAGGCGTAAATGTACCAGGCGTCTCGATTAAATTGCCAGGTATTACAGAAAAAGATGCACAAGATATTTTATTTGGTATTGAACAAGGTGTTGATTTTATTGCGGCATCATTTGTTCGTACAGCAAAGGATGTACTTGAAATCCGTGAATTACTTGAGCAAAATGAAGGTTCTCATATTCAAATCATCCCTAAAATTGAAAACCAAGAGGGCGTCGATCATATCGATGCGATCATTGAGATTTCAGACGGTTTAATGGTTGCGCGTGGTGACCTAGGCGTTGAAATTCCTGCCGAAGAAGTACCACTTGTACAAAAATCATTAATACAAAAATGCAATCAAGTAGGGAAACCTGTTATTACAGCGACACAAATGCTCGATTCCATGCAGCGTAACCCACGTCCGACACGTGCCGAAGCTTCTGACGTAGCGAATGCCATTATTGATGGTACGGATGCGATTATGCTGTCAGGTGAAACAGCAGCGGGTCTTTACCCATTAGAATCTGTTCAAACGATGAATAAAATTGCAGAGCGTACAGAGCAATCTTTAGATTACCGTGGAATTGTTTCGCAACGCAGTCGTGAAAAAGGCGCGAATATGACAGAATCAATTTCGCAAGCGGTAGCACATACATCGATTAACTTAAATGTAAAAGCGATATTAGCTCCAACGGAAAGTGGCAATACTGCAAAAATGATTGCGAAGTATCGTGCAGGTGTTCCGATTGTGGCGGTTACTGGCTCTGTTAATACAGCTCAAATGTTGACACTTGTTTGGGGCGTTCAGCCAATTGTTTGTCAACGTGTACAAACGACAGATGAAATTTTAGAGCTTGCAGTAGATGAAGCGTTAAAGCATAGCTTTGTTGACCATGGTGATGTAGTTGTCATTACAGCAGGTGTACCAGTTGGCGAAGCGGGCACAACAAACTTAATGAAAGTGCATATTATCGGTGATTTATTAGCACGTGGACAAGGTGTTGGGAAAGCTTCTGTTGTAGGAAAGGCAGTCGTTGCCAAAAATGCAGGGGAAGCATTAGCTTATGATACAGAAGGATGTATTATTGTTACGGTAGGATCTGATCGTGAAATGATGCCAGCGATCGAAAACTGCGCAGGCATTATCGCAGAAGAGGGTGGCTTAACTTCCCACGCGGCGGTTGTTGGATTAAGCTTAGGTATTCCCGTAATCGTTGGTGTAAAAGAAGCGACAACATTAATTCGCCACGGGCAAGAAATTACGATGGATGCAGAAACAGGCGTAATTTATAAAGGACATGCAAGCGTTCTTTAAAATTTGCACTGATGTTAACGGGGGATGTCCAAAAGTGAAAACTTGCTGGACATCCCCTGTATTTCTTTGTAAATATTTACTAAGAAATAGCCTCGTCCCAAGACCCATCTCAAAATGTCTTTTTGAAACTTTTTCGTGTGCTATTCGTATATAGTAGAGGGTGAATTTTATGAGAAACTTTTTATTCGTATTGATCGCTTTCATGTTTGCAGAAATTGCAACATTTATCGTAGTAGGGAAATGGCTTGGGGTATTTCCAACATTAATGTTAATTGTGTTAACAGGTGCCCTTGGTGTGTATATGTTAAAAAAACAAGGAACAAAATCATTGCAAAGTATTCAAACTGCGATTGCACAAGGACAAGCACCAGGTGTTGCGTTAGTAGAAGCATTTATGATGTTTGTTGGTGCAGTATTATTAGTACTACCAGGTTTTTTATCCGATATTATGGGGCTAATGATGTTCACGTCCTTCACACGCGGTCTCTTTAAACCTATTATTTTCTTGTGGTTGCGTAGAAGCATGAGAAATAGCCGAACGATTATCGTCCAAAGATAGATTTTTCTCTCAGTTTGACGGCGATAAGTAAGAAGAAAGGGCTTAATAAAATACCGTAAAAACCGAATAGCAATACAGAGGCAGCGCTGATGAAAAACGAATGGACGGTCCGCACATGAAATGTGGATGCCCATAAAAATGATTCAGTTAGCTGCCTTGTTGTTTGTATAAAGATATACAAAATAACAACGGCGATACATAAAATTACTTCTTCCACTATATAAAAATAAATTGCTAATGGTACGAGTACAAAGCCGATACCGAAAAATGGTAAGCAGTCCGCTAATGCGATGAAAAATGCTTTCGGCAACGGATATGAAAAGCCGAGTAGCCAAAAACCGAGTGCTAGTAGTAAAAAAGTTAAGGCAATTAACCGAACTTCAACATATAAAAACGTTGTGAAAATGCTCATCGCACTTTTAAAATAGCTTTTCCAAGTTTCGCGCACAGAGGTAGGCGTGTACACAAAAAACCAGTAGCGATCACGCTTACTTTCAAATAAAGCAAAGTAAAAGGCCATAATAAAAATAATCATTTCAAATAAATAACTGAAAATTTCCCTCGTGGCATTAATGCTGATCGTAGCAATTTGATCAATTGCAGATAATCCCGATTCTAAAAGAGCTTTTAAAATTGGGTGGGAAAAAATATCACTCGAAACCATATCTTGCAGTTGAGGGAATATTAGCATAAAACTATCAATCATGAATCGAATCAGCCAATAAAGCCCGTAAAAAAATGAAATCGTTGTGATTAATACGACAATAACGTAAGGAATTTTAAGCTTTTTATAAAAAAATAAAAGGAATGGGTAAAAAAGTGTAGCGCAAAATATGCCAAGTGTAATAGGAGATAGGAAAATTAATAGTGCTAAGTATAGTAATAATAATAAAAATTTCTTAGTGCTTTCGTATGAAAAAGCAAAAAAATTATTCATCAAAAAATAGCTCACCTCTGTTTTATGTGATGTATATCTCGTTATAAACATTTTTTTCTCTTTGGGGAGGTTTTTTTATCCGTAATGCAAGAAATTCTTGAATTATTCTGTTTTCATTCACAAAGCCGTCAAAATTTATTATAATGTTCCATGTAAGCGATTTACTTATAGGTTAATTGAGCAGAACTTAAGTGTCTTTTCAACTAAAAAGAAAGCACTTACAAAAAAATTATAATCATGAAGGAGCGAATTATTATGTCAACAACTAAAGGCTTAGAAGGCATTGTTGCTGCAGAGTCAAAAATCAGTTCAATTATCGATGACACACTTACATATGTAGGTTATAACATCGATGATTTAACGAACAATGCATCGTTTGAAGAAATTATCTACTTATTATGGCATACTCGTTTACCAAAAGCAGACGAGCTTGCTGAGTTAAAACAACAATTAGCAGATAACATGGACATTCCAGCTGCTATTTATGACTTATTCAAATCTATGCCACTTGACACAGTTCATCCAATGGCTGCATTACGTACAGCAGTTTCTATGCTTGGTACATTCGACGCAGAAGCTGATGTTATGGACCCAGAAGCAAACTACCGCAAAGCAGTTCGCTTACAAGCAAAAATTGCTGCAGTAGTAACTGCATTCTCTCGTATCCGTAAAGGATTAGAGCCAATTGCTCCAAAACCAGAACTTGGCTATGCAGCTAACTTCTTATATATGCTTTCTGGTGAAGAACCAGAAGGAATTGCAATCGAAGCGTTCGATAAAGCGTTAATTTTACACGCTGACCACGAGTTAAACGCTTCAACATTCACAGCTCGCGTATGTGTAGCGACATTATCTGATGTATACTCAGGTGTAACTGCTGCAATCGGCGCATTAAAAGGTCCATTACATGGCGGTGCGAACGAGCAAGTTATGAAGATGTTATCAGAAATCGGTTCAATCGATAATGTTGAGTCTTACGTTCAAGGTAAACTTGACAATAAAGAGAAAATCATGGGCTTCGGTCACCGCGTATACCGCAAAGGCGACCCACGTGCACCACACTTACGTGAAATGTCTCAGAAGTTAACTGCTTTAACTGGTAAACCAGAACTTTACGAAATGTCAGTGAAAATCCACGACATGATCGTAGAACAAAAAGGTCTTCCAGCAAACGTAGACTTCTTCTCAGCATCAGTTTATGATTCTTTAGGTATTGAACATGACTTATTCACACCAATCTTTGCTGTATCTCGTACATCAGGTTGGGTAGCACACATCCTTGAGCAATATGCTAATAACCGCTTAATTCGTCCACGTGCAGAATATGTTGGACCAGGAATGCAAAAATACGTTCCAATCAACGAGCGCTAATTTAGAAAATATGCTAAACTTATCTAGGACTGTGTGATTTACACAGTCCTAGATTTACGAATATAGGAGGCAAAATATTCATGACGAACAAAATTGTAGTAGAAAATGGCGTGTTAAACGTGCCAAACAACCCAGTTATTCCTTTCATCGAGGGTGACGGTATTGGTCCAGATATTTGGGCAGCAGCTTCTCGCGTAATCGACGCAGCTGTAGAAAAAGCTTACAATGGCGAAAAGAAAATTGAGTGGTTAGAAGTACTTGCTGGTGAGAAAGCATTCAACCAAACGGGCGAATGGTTACCACAAGAAACTTTAGATAAAATCGACGAATATTTAATTGCTATTAAAGGTCCTTTAACAACTCCAATCGGTGGCGGTATCCGTTCCCTAAACGTAGCATTACGTCAAGAATTAGACTTATACGTATGTTTACGTCCAGTACGTCACTTTGATGGTGTTCCTTCTCCAGTTAAACGTCCAGAAGACGTTGACATGGTAATTTTCCGTGAAAACACAGAAGATATCTATGCAGGTATCGAGTACAAAGCTGGTTCAGACGAGCAAAAGAAATTATTAAACTTCTTACAAACTGAACTAGGCGTTAACAAAATCCGCTTCCCTGAAACTTCTGGTTTAGGTATCAAACCTGTTTCTCAAGAAGGTACGGAGCGTTTAGTTCGCGCTGCAATCGAGTATGCAATCAAGCACAACAAACCAAGCGTTACTTTAGTACACAAAGGTAACATCATGAAGTTCACTGAAGGTGGCTTCAAACAATGGGGTTACGATTTAGCTGAGAAAGAATTCGCTGATAAAGTATTCACTTGGAACCAATACGATGCAATCAAAGCTGAGCAAGGCGAAGCTGCTGCTAACGAAGCACAAGCTAAAGCGACTGCTGAAGGCAAAATCATCGTAAAAGATTCTATTGCTGATATCTTCTTACAACAAATTTTAACTCGTCCAACTGAGTTCGATGTAGTAGCTACAATGAACTTAAACGGTGACTATATTTCTGATGCATTAGCTGCACAAGTTGGTGGTATCGGGATCGCTCCAGGTGCGAACATTAACTACGTAACTGGACACGCAATCTTCGAAGCTACTCACGGTACAGCACCAAAATATGCTGGTTTAGATAAAGTAAACCCATCTTCAGTTTTACTTTCAGGCGTATTAATGCTTGAACACCTTGGATGGCAAGAAGCTGCTGACCTAGTTACTAAATCTGTAGAGAAAACAATCTCTTCTAAAGTTGTAACTTACGACTTCGCTCGTTTAATGGAAGGCGCTACAGAAGTAAAATGTTCAGAGTTTGCTAACGAATTAATTAAAAATCTTTAATTTGTAGCTTTCACGTGTCAGTATATGTGAAAAAGTACACAAATTGTTTTGTATACAATAATTTTCCATATAAAATAAATGATTTTTCATACAATTAATTGACGATACTTATAGAAAGTATGACAATGAAGTTGTTAAAAGTAGGGAAGAGACTTGTCTCCTCCCTATTCTTGTATAAAAAATACCTAAATTCAAAGGGGCGTATTCAAATGTCTTTGAAACGTAAAAAAATCTCTGTAATCGGCGGCGGCTTCACAGGTGCTACAGCGGCTTTCTTAGCAGCACAAAAAGAACTTGGTGATGTAGTATTAGTTGACATTCCAGCAGCGGAAAATCCAACTAAAGGTAAAGCTTTAGATATGTGGGAAGCTGCTCCAATTCAAGGTTTTGATTCTTATGTAAAAGGTACTTCTGATTATGCAGACACGGCAGATTCGGACTTAGTGATTATTACTGCTGGTGTTGCTCGTAAACCAGGCATGAGTCGTGATGATTTAGTGCAAATCAACCAAAAAGTAATGATTTCTGTATCTGAACAAATCGCTAAACATTCCCCAAATGCGGTTATTTTAGTATTAACGAACCCGGTTGATGCGATGACTTACACGGTTTACAAAACTACGGGATTCCCGAAAAATCGTGTCATTGGTCAATCGGGTGTCCTAGACACAGCCCGCTTCCGCGCATTCATCGCGGAAGAGTTAAATATTTCTGTAAAAGACATCACTGGTTTCGTATTAGGTGGTCACGGGGATACAATGGTACCACTTACTCGCTACTCATTTGCTGGTGGAATCCCACTAGAAACGTTAATTCCAGCTGACCGTTTAGAAGAAATTGTAGACCGTACGCGCAACGGTGGTGCTGAAATTGTCAACCTTTTGGGGAATGGTTCTGCCTACTACGCTCCAGCTGCAGGCTTAATCGAAATGGCTGAAGCGATTTTAAAAGATCAAAAACGCGTTTTACCATCTATCGCGTACTTAGAAGGCGAATATGGCTATAACGACTTATACTTAGGTGTACCAACATTACTTGGTGCTAATGGTATTGAAAAAATCTTTGAGCTTGAGTTAACAGAGAAAGAAAAAGCAGCATTAGACGTATCTGCAGAAGCAGTTCGTAATGTAATGAGAATTTTAGGTTAATTTTATATGGAGGCTGTCCTGTAAGCTTATGGCTTATGTGGGCAGTCTTTTTTTGTGGAAATTTAATTCAATGCATAAGGTTCAATACAAAAATATGTTCTTGATTAGAAAAGGTAAGAATCTAAAAGCACATGGAGTGAAGGGCGGCGAGTGTAGCTGACGGCATACGCCTTTCGCTACAGAGCAAAGCTTCCAGCGGGAAAAGCTGTAGAAGAACAAAGGCTAAAACCGTCACGTCCTGTGACAACGCCTTTGTGACCAACATCATGTTGGCCCGAGACCCCGCAGGAAATTTATTTGCCACGAAAGCGCAGCGACAGGAGCAGCGAAGGATGAGCGACGAGGAGGCTTGATCTCGCCCGTGGAAAGCGAGTGCCGGAGCGGAAAGCAACGGTTACTCAAATGGGAATAGATTTGGGGATTTGCTCATTATGAGTTCAATGTATAAGGTTGTATCATTCTTCTTCTGATTTAGGAGAATGATTGTGCTTTTTCCTAAAAATTGATACTATAAAATTATTGAAAGTGTAAAGGGGTTGTGTAATATTTGTTACAAAAAAAGAGTAAACCTGGGAAAAGAATTAGTGAAATCCATGTCGGTGAAAAATTACATTTAACAGAAACAATTGAAGACAAAGATTTACTTTTGTATTTAGGTTTAACAAACGATAGTAATCCATTATATATTCAACACGATTATGCATCCAGTACGCCGTTTAAAGCACCAATCGTACCGACAATTATGTTAAATGGCATCATTACATCAGCAATTTCAAAGTATATGCCTGGACCAGGTTCGCATATTCGTGAACAAATGATTACATTTTTAAACCCAGTTTATCATTACGAAACAATTGATTTTACACTACAAGTGGATCATATCGACTATGATAGGCACTTAGTCGATGTCAGTATAAGAGCGTTTAATGAAAAGAAAGCGCCTATTATTGAAGGAGTTGTCAAGGTGAATCCTCCATATTAAAAGGTTTGGAATTGGGGGTTTCAGATCACTTTTGGAGGAACAGTTATGTCAAAAACAATCTTAGTCGTAGAAGATGAAGTATCGATTGCAACGTTATTAAAGTACAACTTAGAACAAGCGGGGTTTAATGTCCTCCTTTCGCACGATGGAAAAGATGGTTTGCAAATAGCACTGAAAGAGTCACCGGATATTATGATTCTTGATTTAATGCTACCGACTTTAGATGGGATGGAAGTATGTAAAGAACTTCGAAGCCAGAAAAAAAATATTCCGATTATTATGCTAACGGCGCGTGATGATGAATTCGATAAAGTATTAGGGCTAGAGCTTGGCGCAGATGATTATATGACAAAGCCATTTAGTCCACGTGAGGTAATAGCGCGTGTAAAAGCTGTCCTTCGTCGTTTTACACCTACACCTGTTGTCGAGGAGATAGAAAGATCGGAAGTATCTTATGAATACGGTGATTTAAAAGTTTTCCCGGACCGTTTTGAGGCGTTTTTAGGAGAGCAATCGCTTGAATTTACACCAAAGGAATTTGAGCTACTTGTTTACTTGCTAGAAAATAAAAATCGTGTATTAACACGTGATCAGTTACTAAGTGCTGTGTGGAATTATGACTTTGTAGGTGATACCCGAATTGTCGATGTACACATTAGTCATCTTCGTGAAAAAATTGAAGAAAATAGCCGTAAACCTGTGTTTATTAAAACGATTCGTGGTCTAGGATATAAATTTGAGGAGCCAAAAAAATGAAAAAATCGATGAGCAATAGCTTGTTTTTTTCATTTGTTTGTTTAGTAGGAATTATTTTAGCTGTCCTAGGCTTTGTAATAGGTCAGCTTTTTCCTTTTTACGCAAATTCGTATATCCAAGAAAATACGATACAATCCCAACAGCAAATGCTTCAAGTGATTGAAGAGTCTGATATTGTATTAAATGATTCAGCAGAACAAGCTTTACTAGCAACGCATGAGCTGCAATTAGAAGAAGATTTCATCAATGAAATGAAAACAAGACTGGCACTTGTTTTATTATTTTTGTTAGTTATTTCCTTTTTGTTAATTAGTATCGTGACAAAAAAAATGATTCAAAAATTTGTAGAGCCAATTGAAAATGTTACGAGAACAGCACAAGAACTGGCTGTCGGTAATTACCGTGCACGTGCATTTGCCAATGGCCCACCAACAGTCATTGAACTGCGAAATTCCATCAATATTTTAGCGCGTAATTTACAAGATATGACGAAAACACGGGAAATCGAAGAAGAACGCTTAAAAACATTAATTGAAAATATGGGCAGTGAATTGTTAATGATCGATCGGGGTGGGCACGTATCAATCGTCAACAAAGTGTTTTTACAGCGATTTGACTATAAATATGAAGAAGTACAAGAAAAGAGCTTTTTATCTCTGCAGTTGCCAAAGGAACTAGAGTTGTTTATAGATCATGTGTTTTTAACAGAGAAACCTTATCGAAAGCAGCTTGAGATGGAAGTGCAACAAGAAATTACGTATAAACTAGCATACGGTGCCCCCGTTGTGGGAGAACATGGACGTTGGCTAGGGGTTGTAGTTGTTATGCATGATGTATCTGAACTGGTACGTCTCGAGCAAATTCGTAAAGACTTTGTCGCGAATGTATCACATGAATTGCGTACACCGATTACATCTATTAAAGGCTTTTCGGAAACGCTACTTGACGGAGCGTATAAAGACGAACGGATGGCATTATCCTTTTTAGAAATTATCCATCAAGAAAGTAATCGATTACAAATGCTTATTCAGGATTTATTGGAGCTTTCGAAAATCGAACAACATGGCTTTTCAGTCGATATCGTGCCGACAAGTTTACAAGAAGTACTCGTACGTGCAGCGGATTTAACAAGTCAACGTTTAGATGAAAAAAATATGCAATTTAACGTTGATTTTAAAGAAGAGTTAATCGTTCAAGGTGACGCGAATCGTCTTATTCAAATTTTCACCAACCTCATTTACAATGCCATCATGTATTCGCCTGAAGAGACGACAATCTCTATACGTATCTTTAAAAAAGATGCATGGGGTGTCGTTGAAATTGAAGACGAGGGCATGGGGATTCAGAAGAGCGAAATTCCACGTGTATTTGAGCGCTTTTATCGAGTGGATAGAGCACGTAGTAGAAATTCAGGTGGTACGGGTCTAGGACTAGCGATCGTTAAGCATTTAGTGGAGGCACACCAGGGGAAAATTCAAGTGGAAAGTGAAGTAGGAAAAGGGACAACAATGCGTATATTACTTCCGCTTCATACGTCTTAACATGAAATTTACAATTCTGACATAGTAAATTAAACTTAATGGGGTAAAGTAAATAGTAGAAACCCCCAAGTTTCAAATTACTAGAAAAAGGGAAGTCCTGAAAATTGTTAGATTTTCCTTTTTCAATAGGCTAATAAAGTAGGTTCACCACCATTTTAGCGCCCTGATTTTTTTTGAAAAGTCTATCGTTTTAGGATGAATATCTAAAGCGGTAGACTTTTTTTTATGGATAAAACAGATAAATTTCAAAGGAAGTACATATAAGAAAAGAAATTACCTCGTGTTATTAGCGCAAGCGGATGTCTTTTCCAATTTTTTCGAAACTTTCTCTAGGTACAAACCGTATATGTACTATACATAAAAGAGGAGGTTTCAACATGAGTGTAAAAAGAGCATTGATGTGGATTGGGCTTGGTTTGTTCGGTATTGTAGCCGTACTAGCTGTCACGACATCGTGGTATACAGTGGATGAATCAGAACAAGCTGTCGTGATTACATTTGGTGAGGCAAAGGATATTATTACAACACCTGGTCTTCATTTTAAAATGCCTTGGCCTATCCAAAAAGTAGAAACAGTATCGCGTGAAACATATAGCTTAACATTTGGTTATCAGCAAAAGGAAGATGGTTCTTCTGATACCGTATCCAATGATGCCAAGATGATTACAGGCGATGAAAAGATTGTGTTAACAGATTTAGTTGTACAATGGCGTATTGTCGATCCGAAAAAATATTTATTCAATTCAACTGATCCAGAAGAAATTTTACATAGTGCGACGTCAAGTGCCATTCGTTCTGTGATCGGCAGTTCAAAAATTGATGAAGCATTAACAGATGGAAAAGCAGAAATTGAAGCCAATACACGTGATTTGCTGGTAGCATTACTTGAAAAATATGATATTGGCATTAGTGTACTAGGTGTTAAGCTACAGGATGTTGAATTGCCGAATAAAGAAGTGCGTGCAGCATTTACAGCTGTAACGGATGCACGTGAAACAAAAAATACAAAAATAAATGAAGCAAAAAAATATGCAAATCAAAAGATTAGTGAAGCAGAAGGGGAAAAAGATGCTATTATTTCTCGTGCAGAAGGGGAGAAGATTGCTCGTATTGAACAGGCAAATGGAGATGTAGCTGTATTTAATAAGCTATATGAGCAGTATGCAGGGAATAAAGCCATTACACGAGAGCGTTTAATGATTGAAACGTTAGAAGAAGTGTTACCGAATGCGCAAATTTATATTATGAATGATGACGGGGAGACACTCAAATATTTACCGATTCAACCTGCCCAAACGCAACAACCGAAAACAGAAGAAGGGAGCGGTAACTGATGACTAACAACAAAGACTTAGACGAGTTCGTACGTAACCTTTTCGGTGGAGATAAAAAGAAACGAAAGGATATTACGCCGAATGAGAGTTCTTCAGATGCTCCTCTTGATGAGGAAGTTGCGAATAAGCCAAAAAAGCAAACGGTGCTCCCTAAAAATAAAAAGCCGATTGATATGAGACAGTGGACAAAAGGCGTTGTTGTAATCGGTGTAGTTTTAGCAGCACTAGTCATTGCAATAGCCAATGTATACATTGTAAAGGAAAATGAATATCGAATTGTTCGTCAATTTGGTGAAGTGGTGAAGTTTGAAAGTGATCCGGGCATTTATATGAAAATCCCGTTTATCCAAAGTGTTGAAACGTTACCGAAAAACTTACAAACGTATGACATGACAGAAGAAGAAATCAATACGTTTGATAAAAAACGCATTATTATTGATAATTATGCTGTTTGGCGTGTGACAGATCCGAAAGCACTGATTTCAAACGCACGTAGTTTAACGAATGCTGAGGCGCGTATGGAAGAGTTTATTTACTCTGTGTTGCGTACAGAGTTAGGCAAATTAAAATATGAAGAAATTATTAACGATGAAAACTCTTCGCGAGGCTCTATTAACGATAAGGTGACAGAGCAAGTGAATAAACTATTAAAGGCAGATAATTACGGAATTGAAGTGGTAGATGTACGCATTCGCCGTACGGATTTACCGACTGAAAACGAGCAATCTGTTTATACACAAATGATTTCGGAGCGTGAATCCATTGCACAGCAGTATTTATCTGAAGGGGATGCCGAGAAAAACCGTATTATGGCGCAAACTGATAAACAGGTACAAGAAATGCTTGCAACAGCCAAAAAAGAAGCCGCACTCATTGCAGCTGAAGGGGAATCACAGGCTGCGAAAATTTATAATGAATCATTTTCGAAAGATCCAGAATTTTATTCATTATATAGGACGTTAGAATCTTATAAGAAAACAATTAATGAAGATACCGTTATTATTCTTCCATCTGATTCACCATATGCTAAAATTTTATCAGGTTACATCGATTGAAATAGAAAAAAGCCGTAAAAGATACCAATCTTTTACGGTTTTTTCGTTTTTTGTAATATTCTAAAAAGTATCTTTTTACCTGTAATTATGTATAATGTTATTGGACTAAAAGACTTTGTGCTGTTGGAGTTATTTATAGGTATTTTTATCTATTCGGGAGGATGATTTAGTTGATATTATTAGATACAACGTATGTATCTCCATTACTGATTGAGGTGCTATCAGCGCATGAAGAAACGATTTATGATGTGAAATATCAACGATTTTTAAAGGCACCTAGCATTTTTCAATCAATCAAACAAAATGAGTCCATTATTATGAATGCTGAAGTAGGGCTCAATTTACTGAACGAACTTTTACCAGAGCATCGATTAACTACACTAGCTAATTTATTTAAAAATAAAATAGCTTTTCGAAAGTTACTAGCATCAAAGTATCCAGGATTCTTCTACCAATCCTGTTCTTTCGAGCAATTAAAAACAATGAATGTGGATGAGCTACCATTTCCTATCGTATTAAAACCGATATTTGGATATGGCAGTGAAGGTGTTTACAAATTTAACGATGGTCAAGCAATGACAGTATTTATGGATACGTATGAACAAGTGAATGAACGAGAAAAGGAACAGTTTATCATTGAGCAATATATTGATGGAAGAGAATTTGCCATTGATTTTTATTATGATGAAGACGGAGCGCCTGTCATTTTAAACATTTTTGCTCGGAAATTTAAAGACAGTAATGATGTAGGGGATCGAATTTACTATACAAGTAAGGCGGTCATAAAATCGACAGTCCATATGTTTGAGCGCTATCTGAAAAATTTCGGCGAGAACTTTCAATTAAAAAGCGTACCTTTACATATTGAGCTTCGCTTAACTCCTTCACATGAAATTATCCCAATTGAAATCAATCCGTTACGGTTTGCTGGAGAGGGAACGACCGAGTTAGGTTATTATGCTTACGGAATCAATCCATATGAGTATTATTTCTCAAAGCGCAAGCCAGATTGGGAAGAAATTATTTCTCAAATGGATGGTGCTATTTATAGCTTTACATGTGCAGAAATCGATCAACATGTTGACCCATCACATATAGAGCACATTGATCATACAGAATTAAAAAAACAGTTTAATGAGGTATTGGATTATCGCGTTTTACCGTTAGAAGGTCGAACAACTTTTGCGGTCGTCTTTTTTAAAAGTCCAACTGAAGAAGAGCATACATACATTTTAAATTTAGACTTTATGCAATTTATAACGTATAAGCAGTATCAATTACAGTAGGATGAAAGGAAATGGAAAAGTGAAGAAGTTTAAAACGATTCGAATGAAAATATTGTTAGGTATCATCATTCCTGTTGTACTAGTGAGTAGTATTTTTGGGGTGTTTTTAAACTACATTACACATTCACTGATAGACGAACATGTAGTACCTAAGTATGAAGATAGCTTAAAATTAAAACTTGAAAAATATAATTCTTTAATAGATGAAGAATTAGTTCAAAGGGCAAAACAAGATCCAACTGCGTATGAAGAACTAAAAAAGATTTCGGATGATTTTCAAAATGAATTTGGTTTAGAAAATGTTTATATTATGAGTAAAGTAGATGGTGAGGAAGTGATTTTAGTATTATCGAATGCAGATGAATACTTAACACCATTAGCGTTTACGAAAGACCAAGCGGATGCTTTACAGACAACCGATGTAATTGTGAGCGACATTTATGAAGATGATTACGGTCATCACATTTCTACATTTTTTCAAGTGTCGAATACAGATTCTGTGCTAGGACTAGATTCTGATGCGGATTTTATTATTGATTTAGAAAAGAAAATTACGACTTTTATTCTAGGTATATTAGCAATTGCGATGGCAATAGGAATTGGGATTGCCCTTTATGTTTCACGTAGTATCAATGTACCGCTTGGCAAATTATTAACGTATACAGAAAAAATAGCACAAGGCGATTTAACAGAAGAACTTACATTAACTAGTGATGATGAACTTGGGCGATTAAGTAATAGTTTCCGAAATATGCAACTGCAGTTAAAGGAAACATTGACGCATGTTGCAACGACGTCTGAGCATGTTCAACAAGGTGCAACCAACTTATCAGAAAGTCTTGAACAACTGACGGTTACATCTGGTCAAGTATCAGATATAATTACTGAAATTGCCACATCTACTGAGCTTATTTCTGCTGGTGCGGACCAAAATCATGTAGCAATCGTCAATATTTCTGAACAAATTCATGCGATTTCAACTGCGTCTAATCATGTGGCGGAAAGTGCACATGAAGCAACAAATGCAGCTTCTATTGGGAATGACGTCATTCAACAATCCGTAAAAGGCATTCAAACGATTGATGAGTCAGCTCGTGCTTCACTTGATATTACTGAGAAAATGAATAATAAATCGATTGAAGTAAGCGAAATTACAAAAATTATTTCTAATATTGCCGATCAAATTAACTTGCTGGCATTAAATGCGGCCATTGAAGCAGCTCGTGCGGGCGAATACGGAAAAGGCTTTGCTGTTGTTGCCGATGAAATTCGTTCACTTGCAGAACAATCTTCTAAATCAACAAGTAATATTGCGACACTGATTACGGATATGCGAAACGACTCCACGGAATCGGTTAGGGCGATTTCAGATGTAGTACAAAAAATTGAGGGCGAAAGTAAATCCATTTATTCAGCGGGTGAAACGTTTACGCAAATTGTGACAGTGATTAACAATATGAGTGACGAAATTCAATCCATTACTGCAACGGTTGAAGAGATTGCGGCAAGCTCAAGTGAAGTAATGAATACGACAAATACGACGGTATCGTTACTCCAAAATTCTTCTGAACATGCACAAGGCATTGTGGCATCAGTAGAAGAGCAAACAGCTTCAACAGAAGAAATGTATAGTATCGCAACTCAATTAAATGACATGGTCAATGCACTAAACGAACAAATGACGAAATTTAAATTATAGAACAGCTTGTTTACGTATATTCTTTCATAGTCCCCCAACTATCTAACAGAGTATAGGAAATTTTCCTATACTCTTAACTATTTCCTCTTATAGAAATCAAAAATCTATTAAAAGATAACAAGAATCTTGTTATACTAGATAGGAACTCGCAATGAGCAAAAATACATCCTGAAAATGCTAATTAAATAGTAAGAGATATTAAAAGAAAGTAGTATCATAGCCTCCGCGCTTTGCCACAGCCTACACAGGAGCTAAAACAGGCGTGGCCTGTTTGGATCTCCTGTTCCGGCTCCTGTGGCTATGGCGCGCTACGGCAAAAGTGAATACTTCTCGATATTCTAGAAAAATATTTCTATTATCTAAAAGAAATCATTTTCTTTCTCTTTGCAAATATAATTGCCTAGCTTCTACTGTAATGAATGAGAATCTTTCATTATTTTTAAGTAACCGATTTTGTATGGAACAGTAGTTGCTTGTAGCGGAGGCACGAGACTCCTACGGGAAAAGCGAGGTAATCAAGACCCCGCAGGAGCGAAGGATGAGCGACGAGGAGGCTTGATCTCGCCCGTGGAAAGCGAGTGCCGCAGCGGAAAGCAACGGTTACTCAAATGGTAATATATGTTTTGGGTGTTGCTCATTATGAGTAGGAAGTTAGAATTGGGGGAATGGACGTTGAACAGAATTATTCAAAATGTATTGTTGTCCTTTGCTATGGCTGCTTCAGTTAGTGCTTGGTATAATCAGGCAGACTTTAGCATCATGAATATAAAATTGTTAACTGTGCCGGTGTTTTTCCTAATGGTTTATGGATTAAGTTTAGTGATCGCAGAAGATGTGCGCAATGCGTTTAAAAAAGTGTTATGGTTTGATAAGCGAGAAGATAAGCGCCCCATTTGGCAAGTGGGGGTTGGAATCATTTTCTTCTTTGCGCAAATTGGCTTTGTTGAAACATTTGCACGTAGTCTTATGCAATTTAATTTAGCTGGTATGCCATTATATATCATTTTCTCATTTATGAACGCCTTTTTATTGACTGTTATTTATGAAGAAATTTTTTATGTAGAAGAAAAGGTTGCTAAACAATATAAGTTCAAAAAGTTAAAGTAAGATGCGAGCGTATAGCTTAGCATCTTTTTTTGTTTTTAAAATACGTACATATGTTTTACAATAGAGAAGACTTGAATTGACGGAGGATGATACGATGACAAAGGAGAAAGTGCTACTTTTAGATGGAAATAGTTTAGCATACAGGGCATTTTTCGCGTTGCCCCTTTTAACGAACGACCAAGGTATCCATACGAATGCAACATATGGCTTTACGATGATGCTACAAAAGATTGTAGAGGAGGAACAGCCGACAAAAATGCTTGTGGCATTTGATGCGGGGAAAACGACATTCCGACATGAATCTTATGGCGAGTATAAAGGTGGTCGTCAAAAAACACCACCTGAACTGTCAGAGCAATTTCCGTATATTCGAAAATTAATCGATGCATACAATATTAAGCGCTATGAATTGCCGATGTACGAAGCAGATGACATTATCGGAACACTTGCTAAACAAGCGACAGGCGAAGAGATGGAAGTCGTAATCGTATCCGGAGATAAAGATTTAACGCAATTAGCAAATGACCATGTAACCGTTTATGTAACACGTAAAGGGATTACGGATATTGAAAAATATACACCTGCTCATATCGAAGAAAAGTACGGTTTAGCGCCACATCAAATTATCGATATGAAAGGACTAATGGGCGATGCTTCAGATAATATTCCAGGTGTTCCTGGCGTTGGTGAAAAAACAGCGATTAAATTATTAAAAGAGTATGGCTCCGTTGAATCGCTTTACGTGGCAATTGATACGATGAAAGCGTCAAAAATGAAAGAAAAGCTTGTCGCGAATGAAGAGCAAGCACATCTGTCTAAAAAGTTGGCGACGATTTATACAGAAGCACCTGTTGAGATAAGTTTAGGTGAATTAAATTATCCTGGACCAAATGAGGAAGAGTTATTAACGGTTTGGAAAGAGCTTGGTTTTAAATCATTAATTGAAAAAAGTGATTTCCAAGGGGAACAAGCGGAACAAGCAGAAATTACAGTTGAAATTGTGAACGATGTAACAGCAACTATGTTAGCGAATCGAATGGCGATACATGTGGAGCTTGAAAATGAGCATTATCATGGTTGTAAAGTGTTTGGCATAAGCTTAACAGATGGGCAGCATACATTATATGTGCCAATTTACGACACGATTACAAATGAAGCATTAATAGCTTGGCTAAAAGATGAAACGAAAGAAAAATATATGGCTGATAGTAAAGCGACACAGGCCATTTTACAGCGAATGGGTATTGAATTGCGCGGTGTAACGTTTGACTTACTATTAGCGAGTTATATTGTCAATCCAGCGATTTCAGGTGACGATGTACAAGCATTGGCAAAAGAGTTTGGCTATACAAATGTCCAGTCAAATGAAGCGGTATATGGAAAGGGCGCTAAATGGACACGTCCAGAAGAACAAGTTCTTGCAGAGCATGTAGCACGAAAAGCGTTAGCGATATGGCATTTGCAACCGACACTGGAGGAAAAGTTAAAAGAAAATGAGCAGTTTGCGCTCTATAAAAACTTAGAATTACCACTTGCCTCTATTCTTGGCAAAATGGAATCACGAGGGATTACTGTACGTGTGGATACGCTTCAGCAAATGGGAGAAGACTTAGCGGAAAAGCTAGATGAAATTGAAGCAAAAATTTACGAGCTAGCAGGTGAAACCTTTAATATTAATTCACCGAAACAATTAGGGGTCATTTTATTTGATAAGCTAGGTTTACCAGTCATTAAGAAAACGAAGACAGGGTACTCTACAGCCGCAGATGTATTGGAAAAATTAAAAGCTGAGCACGATGTCGTAAAATACATTTTAGATTATCGTCAGCTAGCGAAATTACAATCCACATATATTGAAGGGCTTATGAAAGTTGTCGGTGATGATGAGAAAGTACACACACGCTTCCAACAAGCGTTAACAGCGACCGGTCGTTTGAGTTCAACAGATCCGAATTTACAAAACATCCCGATTCGACTGGAAGAGGGACGTAAAATTCGTCAAGCATTTGTGCCATCTAAGCCAGGATGGGTGCTTTTTGCAGCAGACTATTCACAAATCGAGTTGCGTGTATTAGCGCATATGTGTGAAGATCCGACCTTAGTAGAAGCGTTCCGTGAAGGGATGGATATTCATACGCGTACAGCGATGGATGTATTTGGTGTAGAAAAGCCTGAAGAAGTGACATCGAATATGCGTCGTGCAGCAAAAGCTGTAAACTTCGGAATTATTTACGGTATTAGTGATTACGGTTTATCGCAAAATTTAGATATTACACGGAAGGAAGCCGCGACATTTATTGAAAACTATTTAGCGAGTTTCCCAGGTGTAAAAGGCTATATGGACTCGATCGTGTCAGAAGCGAAGAAAAATGGGTACGTTACAACGATATTAAATCGTCGACGTTACTTACCAGAAATCAATAGTTCTAACTTTAATTTACGTAGTTTTGCAGAGCGTACAGCGATGAATACACCGATTCAAGGAAGTGCGGCAGATATTATTAAAAAGGCGATGATTGATATGGATGCTCGTCTTCAAGTGGAAGGTTTGCAAGCAAAGCTATTACTCCAAGTGCATGACGAATTAATTTTCGAAGTACTACAAGAGGAAATTGAAATTTTAGAGCGTATCGTACCAGAAGTAATGGAAAATGCCATTGAGCTAAAGGTGCCGTTAAAGGTTGATTTTTCTTACGGTCCAACGTGGTATGACGCGAAGTAAGGAGGAATTATGCCAGAATTACCAGAAGTAGAAGGCGTTGTCCGTGATTTGAAGCCCCTAATTGAAGGGAAAACGATTGAGCGCGTTATGTTTTCTGAAGTTGTATATAACGCAGCCGCGCAAGGGAAACAATGTATTGTGAAAAATGCCCATCCTACCGATTTTGAACTTGTCGTTTCGGGGTTGAAGATCGAACAGGTCATGCGTCGTTCAAAGTATATTTTCCTTCATGTATCAAAGGGCGGAGATTCATTTTTGCTCATTAGTCATTTAGGGATGTCGGGGGCTTGGTTTGTCGTCAATCATTTAGATGAAATCGCTGAACCGAAGTTTCGGAAACATGTACATGCGGTGTTTACATTAAATACAGGGGAACTGCTTGTATATGCAGACATTCGTCGTTTTGGTGAGTTGCGTTTTGTGAAGGAAATTGCAGATCATCCGCCACTGACGTTAATGGCACCAGAGCCATTTGACCAGGATGCGTGTGATTATTTTTTAGCCAAATGTGAAAAGCCGAAATATGCCAATAAGCCAATAAAAGAGGTCATTATGGACGGACAAGTAATTTCAGGTTGTGGTAATATTTATGCGACGGAAAGCTTATTTGCCGTGAAAATTCTGCCAACACGTAAAACGAGTCAAATTAGTAAGGAACACAAAGTGGAATTGTTTGAAGCTATTTGTGCGGTACTTCGCGAAAGTATTGACAATGGTGGGTCAACGATTTCCGATTATCGCAGTGTCAATGGTGGGGCAGGAAACATGCAAGATCGTTTAAAAATGTACAGTAAAAAAGTATGCTTAGTATGTCACAATGAGACAGAGGCCGTTGTGATTGCAGGGCGCACATCAACGTATTGTCCAAGCTGTCAAAAGTAGGGGTGTCAGTAGATGATTATTGGGTTAACAGGAAGTATTGCAAGTGGAAAAAGTACAGTCGCTAACATGCTAGCAGGTTACCGATTACCGATTGTTGATGCAGATTTAGTTGCACGACAAGTTGTTGAGCCAGGCACAGAAACACTTGCTCAAATTGCACAAGCATTTGGTGCAGACGTAATTCAAGAAGATGGGACGATGGATCGCGAAAAGGTTGGGGCAATTATTTTTCATGAGCCAGCGAAACGAAAAATATTAAATGATATTATTCATCCAGCCATTCGAACGGAAATGATTCGTCAACGTGATGAATATGTAGCGAAGGGCGAAAAACATATTGTAATGGATATCCCTCTTTTGTTTGAGAGTAAATTACAACATTTTGTCGATAAAATTTTAGTCGTTTCTGTCAAGGAAGATATTCAACTGCAACGTTTAATGGAACGAAATAATTTATCAGAAGAAGAGGCGCGTGCACGCATGGCCTCACAACTGCCAATGTTAGTCAAAGAACAAGGGGCAGATGTAGTCATTTATAATAATCGAAGTATTGAATCAACCGCACAACAATTAGAAGCTGCTTTAAAAGAATGGGGTATCATTTAATAATGGATTAGGGGATGTTTAGGAAGAGGAAAATTCCTAAACATCCTCTTTTACGTATCATCGATATGGACTAAAGTGCTTACATTTTGCGTGATGAGTCCACCTGTTTATTTTCAGAAAATAAGAACTTTAAAATATTTAACGAATAATGTTCATCTTTTTGAAGAATGTGTTATACTAATCACCGTATATAATAAATAAAATGATAACCTAATTTACAGGAGGCTTTTTATAATATGACAGTTTCTATTGCAATTAATGGATTTGGCCGAATTGGTCGTATGGTATTCCGCCAAGCTATTGTTCAAGATGATTTAAATGTAGTGGCAATCAATGCTAGCTACCCAGCTGAAACATTAGCGCACTTAATTAAGTATGACACAAACCATGGTTCATTTAATGGTACTGTGGAAACAGAAGAGAATGCGTTAATCGTGAATGGTAAACGTGTAGTAATTGTTTCTGAACGTGATCCTAAATTATTACCATGGAAAGAAATGGGCGTAGAGTTAGTAATCGAGGCAACTGGTAAATTCAACGACCGTGAAAAGGCGGCAATGCACTTAGAAGCTGGTGCGAAAAAAGTCATTTTAACTGCTCCAGGTAAAAATGAAGACATTACAGTTGTACTTGGCGTAAATGACAATTTACTAGACATTACAAAGCATGATGTAATTTCAAATGCATCTTGTACAACAAACTGTTTAGCTCCTGTAGCAAAGGTATTAAATGATACATTTGGTATTGAGAACGGTTTAATGACAACTGTTCACGCTTATACAAACGACCAAAACAATATTGACAATCCGCACAAAGACTTACGTCGTGCACGTAACTGTGCTTCTTCTATCATTCCAACTTCAACAGGTGCTGCAAAAGCATTAGCTTTAGTATTACCTGAGTTAAAAGGAAAATTACACGGTATGGCACTTCGTGTACCAACACCAAACGTTTCTTTAGTTGACTTAGTAGTAGACTTACAGAAAGATGTAACAGTAGAAGAAGTGAATGCTGCATTCGTGGCAGCTGCTGAAGGTCCAATGAAAGGGATTTTAAACTTCTCAATGGAGCCATTAGTATCATCTGACTACAATACAACAACTTACTCATCCACAATTGATGGTTTAACAACAATGGTGATGGGCACTCGTAAAGTAAAAGTATTAGCTTGGTACGACAACGAGTGGGGTTATTCAGCTCGCGTAGTAGACTTAGCGAGAAAAGTAGTAAATGAATTAGCTAAGGTAAAAGCATAATTGATTTAAAAAGGCACAGCTCGACTGAAATTTGGTCGAGCTGATGTTTTTTTGATATGTATATTGAATTGTTACTTTTTCATCGGCTAAAATAGAGGCTATCCGCTTTATGCGATAGCCTCTTTTTCGTAGGGAAGTATAAGCTTTCGTTGAGAAGAAAGCTTTTGAAATAACAAAATGGATAGCTGTTTTTCATCCGAGAATATTTGTTATAATAGTTGTACTAAATCGAAATGAATCAGGAGAAATGTTTATATGAGATGTCCATCTTGTCAATACAATGGTACGCGCGTTGTTGATTCAAGACCGGTAGATGATAATAAGGAGATTCGACGTCGACGTGAATGCGAGTCATGTAGCTTTCGTTTTACGACGTTTGAAAAACTTGAAGAGACACCATTAATAGTTGTTAAAAAGGAAGGCTCACGCGAGGAATTTAGTCGTGAAAAAGTATTGCGTGGACTGATTCGTGCATGTGAAAAGCGACCAGTTGCACTTGAAGTGTTGGAAGACTTAGTGTTATCAATTGAAAAGGATTTACGCCGTATCGGCAATCCAGAAGTGCGTTCAGAAGACGTTGGTGAAATGGTCATGGACCGCTTATCCCAAATCGATGAGGTAGCCTATGTTCGCTTTGCTTCCGTCTATCGCCAATTTAAGGACATTAATGTTTTTATTGATGAACTAAAAGATATATTACAAAAGCAAACGAATGAAAAATAATGAAGTGAGGAGTGAAGCAAGTGGTTCATATGTATAAGGAATTGCTCGCGACGGATCATTTTGAAATTACGCTCCCTCAAGCTTTATCAACAAATGAACGACAGTTACTAACGTTGTTTTATCAACCGTTAACAGGACCCGATCCCATTAGTTTATATTTAACGCTTTGGGCTGAAGGAGAAGATCATGCAACAGGTACGATGACACATTATTATTTAATGAATGTGCTTGGTATGCCTGTTCGTACCATTTTTGAGGCACGTATTGCACTTGAAGCAATCGGTTTACTACGTACATGGAGAAAGGATGAGCAGGATAGTCGTACATTTATTTACGAATTAGTGCGGCCATTAGAAGCACGTGATTTTTTTGCCGATCCATTACTCTCCATGTTTTTATTTAGTAAAATTGGTGAGCAGGCTTATCGCAAGCTACGAAATCGTTTTTGTAAGCAAGTTGATAAACGGGGATATAGCGAAGTGACCCGTACCTTTATAGATGTATATAAACCTGTGCATACGAATGTGCCACAAGATATTCTGGACGAACGTGATATCGAGCAAGGTTATCCGTTTTATTATGAGCAATTTGATTTTGCGTTGTTACGTGCGGGACTGTCGGAGCAACTCGTGCCTTCAAGTGCGCTGACGGCTGAAACTTGTCTGCTCATTGCGAAGCTCGCTTTTTTATATAAATTATCACCCCTTGAAATGCAGAAGGTCGTCGTATTAGCGTTAGACGATACAATGAGATTGCCGGTAGAACGTTTGAAAAAGGCAGCAGCAGATTATTATAAAATTACGATTTCAAAAGATGCACCAAAATTAGCTAAAACATTTGAGCAGCAATCAAAAGCATCTACTGAAGTAAAGCGCTCGAAAGAACAGGAACTGTTGCATTATTTAGAAAATACACCACCGATTCAAGTGTTACGTGATATTAATAATGGGAAAGAGCCAATTCCAGCTTCTGTACAGTTAGCGGAAGACTTAATCATGAAGCATAATATGCCAATAGGTGTAGTGAATGTATTACTTGAATACGTTATGCTAACTACGGACATGCGTTTACCAACAAAATATGTTGAAAAAATTGCAGACCACTGGATTCGAAAAAATTTAAAGACCGCTAAAGAAGCGATGGATTTAGCCCGTCAGGAACGCGATAAATATGCCAAATGGAAGGCGGAAAACGAATCAAAAGCGAATACGCCACAAAAGCAGGTTTATAAAAAGGCGAGCGGACGTGAAGAAAAAGTACCAGATTGGTTTTATAAGCGTGATGAAGGGCCGTCTCAAGCGCCAACGACAGCTGCAACTGTAGACTTTGAAGCAGAACGACAAAAAATACTCCAAAAGCTAGGACAAGATGGGCAGGTGAATTAACATCGAACCGATTAATCGAGCATTAAAAAGTATAAAAATTCCATCCTTTCAAGAGCGATATGAGGCGATGCGAAAAGAAATTGTAAACAATAAACAAGTACAAAAGTTTGTGATAGAAAATGATGTAACATCAAGTGTCATCGATAGAAGCTTATCGAAATTAGATGAATTTATTTCTCAAACTGCTACATGTTGTGGTGCACAATCGACTGCCTGTTGTAGCAATATGCTAGCAGGCTTTGTACCTGAACTTTATATGCTACGTGGAAATATTGAAATTAAGTATGTGCGTTGTGAGCAAAAAATACGTGAAGATGAGCACCGTGAAACAGCGACGATGATTTCGAGTATGTATATGCCGAAAGATGTTTTAAAAGCCACATTAAAAGATTTAATGATTGATGATCAATCGCGTTTAGAGATTGCACATAAAGCAGCAGACTTTATTGCACAATATAAAACAACAGGTGAGTTACCATCAAAGGGCTTTTATTTATACGGTAAATTTGGTGTAGGCAAATCCTTTGTTTTAGGCGCCGTTGCGAACGAGCTAGCTGCATTAAAAGTAAAATCTGTCGTCGTATTTGTACCAGAGTTTTTACGTGAAATGAAAAATTCTATCCAAGATCAAACCTTAAACGAAAAGATTGATTATGTAAAAAAAGCACCTGTATTAATGTTAGACGATATTGGAGCAGAGACGATGTCGGCATGGACGCGTGATGAAATTTTAGGGACAATCATGCATTACCGTATGAGTGAACAATTACCGACGTTTATTACATCGAATTTTGATTATGCAGGACTGGAGCATCATTTAGCGCAATCGCAGCGCGGAGACATTGAAGTTGTAAAGGCTGCTCGTATTATGGAGCGCATTAAGGCGATTACAATACCGATTTGTATGGAAGGCATTAATCGTCGAAATTCGTAACATTTTAGCAGTTGATTTTTTTGACAACGAGGCGTATACTGTCCTAGTAATTAAACAACTCAAAATGCTTTGAAAAGGACACGGAATTTGTGCACCGACTTGTAGAGAGGGGAGCCTTGGCTGGGAGCTTCCTAGTACGACGCAAATTTTACTACCTTGGAGCTTCAGCGAGGACAATTCGCTGGCGTTATTCAGTACGTTAACTGACCTAGAGCTTCGTTCGAGAATTTTTCTCGGAAGGAAGAAGGGTGGAACCACGAGCATACGCGTCGTCCCTTTTTGGGATGGCGTTTTTTTATTTGGTCAGATTGCATGAAATCCGCTCATATATTGTTCGGACTCGCTGATAACATTTAAAAATCGCCGATATTTCATCTGAACCCGCCGATCAATCTCGAATGGATGACACAAACAATAATTCAAGGAGGACATCTATATGTCAGAAATGATTAAAATTACTTTTCCAGACGGAAACGTAAAAGAATTTGAAAAAGGTATTTCTACGTTAGACATTGCTGGCTCTATTAGCCCAGGCCTAAAAAAATCAGCTCTTGCTGGTAAAGTGAACGGTGCATTAGTAGACGCCAAAACACCAATCGAAGCAGATGCAGTAATCGAAATTATTACAAATAAATCACCAGAAGCGTTAGAAATCCTGCGTCACTCAACGGCTCACTTAACAGCACAAGCAGTAAAACGCGTATTCCCAGATGCAAAATTAGGGATTGGTCCAGTGATTGAATCTGGTTTCTACTATGATATTGATTCGCCAACACCGATTACAGCGGAAGACTTACCGACAATTGAAAAAGAAATGAAAAAAATCATTGCTGAAAACATTGAAATTGAGCGTAAAAACGTATCACGTGACGAAGCGCAAAAAATTTATGAAGAAGTTGGCGATGAGTATAAATTAGAATTACTTGATGCTATTCCAGCAGGTGAACAAGTATCGATCTACTACCAAGGGGATTTCTTTGACCTTTGTCGTGGTGTACACGTACCATCAACGGGTAAATTAAAAGAGTTCAAACTATTATCTTTAGCAGGCGCTTACTGGCGTGGTAACTCAGACAATAAAATGTTACAACGTATTTACGGTACGGCTTTCTTCACAAAAGAGGAGTTAAAGCATCACTTACAAATGCTTGAAGAAGCCAAAGAACGTGACCACCGTAAAATTGGTAAAGAGCTTGATTTATTCATGACTTCTCAAACTGTAGGTCAAGGTTTACCACTTTGGTTACCAAATGGTGCGACAATCCGCCGTACAATTGAGCGTTATATCGTGGATAAAGAGCTAGCGCTGGGCTATAAACATGTGTACACACCAGTACTAGGCTCGAAAAAATTATATGAAACATCTGGTCACTGGGATCACTACCAAGACTCCATTTTCCCACCAATGGAAATGGATAATGAAACATTAATTATGCGTCCAATGAACTGCCCACATCATATGATGATATTCAAAAATGGTTTACACTCATACCGCCATTTACCAATTCGTATTGCAGAGCTTGGTACAATGCACCGTTATGAAATGAGTGGTGCTGTTTCAGGTTTACAACGTGTTCGTGGGATGACGTTAAACGATGCTCACATTTTTGTTCGTCCAGATCAAATTAAAACAGAATTCAAAAAAGTTGTAGAGCTAATCTTAGCGGTATACAAAGATTTCGATCTTAACGATTACTCATTCCGTTTATCTTACCGTGATCCAGCAGATAAAGAGAAATACTTCGACGATGATGCGATGTGGGAAAAAGCACAAAGCATGTTAAAAGAAGCGATGGATGAGCTTGGACTTGATTACTACGAAGCTGAGGGCGAAGCAGCATTCTACGGTCCAAAGCTAGACGTGCAAGTAAAAACAGCGATTGGGAAAGAAGAAACACTATCAACTGCCCAACTTGACTTCTTATTACCAGAACGCTTTGACTTAACTTATATTGGTGAAGATGGCCAGCCGCAACGACCAGTTGTTATTCACCGCGGTGTTGTATCAACAATGGAGCGTTTCGTAGCCTTCTTAATCGAAGAATATAAAGGCGCATTCCCAACTTGGTTAGCACCAGTGCAAACTACAATTATCCCAGTTTCAAACGCAGTGCACTATGATTATGCGCGTAAAATTCAAGAGAAATTACAAGCAGCAGGTATTCGTGTTGAGATGGATGACCGCGAAGAGAAACTTGGTTACAAAATCCGTGAATCACAAATGAAGAAAATCCCGTACATGCTTGTGATCGGGGACAAAGAAGTAGAAGCGGGTGGCGTAAACGTTCGTCGTTACGGCTCGAAAGATTCTGAGACAATCAGCTTTGAAGAGTTCCTAAGCAACATTAGAGCAGAAGTAACAAAATAATAAATAGAACGGGCTGTCAAAAGGGATAATTCCCTTTTTTACAGCCGTTTCTTACATATTCGCATCATGAGATATGAGACAGTTCTACTAGCTCATGCAATGATATATTTTTTTGGAAATAAATTATTGACACTATATTACGTCCATGGTATGATTGTTTAGGTTATGAATACAAGTTTGAAGAAGAGGCTGCCCGCTTCTCACCTGAATGAACGCATCTTGCTGTTTACAGGTTGAATACGTTGAATTGTTTTACGTTATTAGTACGTATGCACATACAGTGGGCGGACACCTTTCTAAAAGTCCGCTCTTTTTTTATGGACATATCGAAAGTGTACCGTTCAACTCGGGTCATTCTCAAGCCCAAACCATGTATTCGCGCACATTATGGAGGTGGATTATTATTAGCAAAGACATGTATGTAAACGAAGGCATCCGCGCACGTGAACTTCGTCTAATTGACCATAACGGTGAACAACTAGGTGTTAAATCACGAAACGAAGCGCTTGAAATTGCCGCTCGTGTTAACTTGGATCTTGTCCTTGTGGCCCCTCAAGCCAAGCCCCCGGTCGCACGTATCATGGACTATGGTAAATTTAAGTTTGAACAGCAAAAGAAAGACCGTGAAGTTCGTAAAAATCAAAAGATCATCAATATAAAAGAGGTTCGTCTGAGCCCAACAATTGATGAACATGATTTCCAAACGAAATTACGTGCTGCACAGAAGTTCCTTGAAAAGGGAGACAAAGTGAAAGCGTCTATTCGTTTTAAAGGTCGTGCAATCACACACAAAGAAATTGGTCAACGTGTGTTAGATCGCTTTGCTGAAGCTTGTGCTGAAGTATCAACGGTTGAACAAAAGCCGAAGATGGATGGCCGAAGCATGTTCTTAGTTCTTAACCCAAAGAACGAGAAGTAATAATGAATTGATCAGTTTAGGAGGAAATCGACATGCCAAAAATGAAAACTCACCGTGGCGCTGCTAAGCGTTTCAAAAAAACAGGTACTGGTAAATTAAAATTTGACCGTGCTTATGGTAGCCACTTATTTGCTAACAAATCAACAAAGCAAAAGCGTCAACTGCGTAAAGCAAAAATCGCTACTTCTGGCGATTTCAAACGCATTCGTACATTATTAACTTACATGAAGTAATCTAACATTGAACATTCAGGTTCGACATATAAAATACACATTCGAGAGAATTAGCAGGAGGTAATTACTATGCCACGCGTAAAAGGCGGAACAGTAACACGCGCTCGTCGCAAAAAAGTATTAAAATTAGCTAAAGGTTACTTTGGTTCAAAACACACGTTATACAAAGTAGCTAACCAAGCAGTAATGAAGTCAGGTGTATATGCATACCGTGACCGTCGTCAAAAGAAACGTGATTTCCGTAAATTATGGATCACTCGTATCAATGCAGCTGCTCGCATGAATGGTCTTTCTTACAGCCGTTTAATGCACGGTTTAAAATTAGCTGGTATCGAAGTTAACCGTAAAATGTTAGCTGACTTAGCTGTAACTGATGCTGCAGCATTCACACAATTAGCAGAAGCTGCAAAAACTGCACAAGCTAAATAAGAAGTAGATACTTTTCTAGTACTTAAAAGCTTTCAGATGAAGCTTTGCACTTTCTGTACCGAAAGCGAAGCGACAGGTACAAAAACTGCACAAGCTAAATAATTTTAATAAGTAAAGACTGATAGGGGCTCCTATCAGTCTTTTTTAATAGATATACATAAGAAAGGGGATACTCTATGGAATTAGCAGTCTATGCATATGTTGGTGTTTTATCACTCATCTTATTTGTTTTAATGTATAACGACAAACAAAAAGCGATTAAAAAGGAATGGCGCATTGCGGAAAAAACATTATTGACTATTGCTATATTGGGCGGAGCAATAGGAGGTGTGCTCGGGATGTACTTATTCCGACATAAAACAAAACATAACACTTTTGCTTTTGGATTTCCTTTACTCGCGGCGATTCAGATTTTTATTATTGTGAATGTAGTATAGAGAAATAAATGGACAAATAGAATATGTTTGTTTTATGAAAGTAAATTAAATTTTCACAAAAGTAGTTGCACGTATGTTCCGCACGAGCCTCCTTAGCAAGGCTCGTTCCTCCGCTTTACACTTCTTACTTGTTCTCATTCTGCACGCTCATGCGGTATTGCAGATGCAATCATTATTAACTGCTATAACTGATAAATTCAACTGATATAAATGTGAGAATAAATACTAGCATTTTATAATAGTATATTATGAAATAATGTATTTATCTTATTAGAAATATGATATCTAGCTCGCCTATCGTAATTAAATTGCTAATGAAAATTACTAAACGCGTATTGTTTTAGGAAAGAGGGAGAGTTTCAATGCAGTATAGACAGCAAGCTAAATCTAGTCATATGTCAACGGTTACGATAATAGGTTTGTTTATTGGTATCACTTTTATCCTCCCCATTTTATCAACAAAAGAATTCATTTCGATTCCCAATTCTTTTCAGCAGTTGAATACTATTTTTCTTAGCATATTAATCGAAGCGATACCGTTTGTACTAATTGGTGTACTGATAGCTGGATTTATTCAAATCTTTATTACAGAAGAGCAGATTCGCGCTTGGATTCCGAAAAATAAATTATTCGCCGTTTTTATGAGTTGTGTAGTAGGAGCATTATTTCCAGCTTGTGAATGTGGTATTGTACCGATTGTGCGGAGATTAGTCGAGAAGGGTGTCCCTCTATATGCAGGGGTTGGCTTTTTGTTAACAGGACCGCTTATTAACCCGATTGTGATTGTATCTACTTATATGGCATTTGGAAACGATCTGAAAATGGCTTTATTACGAATGGGCGTCGGTTTTATAGCAGCCTTGGTTATTGCCTTTATTATTAGTTATTTATTTACATCGAATCAGCTAAAATCAGAAACGCATCTTCCTGCATCGAAAGAAAAACGACAGCCATTATTCGTTAGCATGAACAGTATGTTAAAGCATTCAATCGATGAGTTTTTCGATATGAGTAAATATTTAATTATTGGTGCATTTGCGGCAGCTACTTTACAAACATATGTATCTGCCCAGTCTCTGTTGTTTTTTGGAGATAGTATTTATCATTCGACGATTGTTATGATGGCTTTAGCGTACTTTTTATCTTTATGTTCAGAGGCAGATGCTTTTATAGGTGCTTCGTTTAAAAATATATTTCCGACCACGTCTATTTTAGCGTTTTTAGTATATGGTCCGATGATCGATTTAAAAAACACGATTATGTTATTAAGTATATTTAAAGCAAGGTTTGTCTTCATGTTATTTCTTCTTATTACTTCTATTGTTTTTCTCTTTGTCAGTCTTACGAGTTTTATTTAGGAGAGGGCGAGAGTCGTGTCATTTCATTTACAACATGTTATTAAAGCGATATTACTCGGTTTTTTTGCGTTGTTTTTTATGAAGCTACATTATACAGGGGAAATTACGAAGTATATTAACCCGAAATATGATGTGATGAGCAAAATCACAGCGTGTATTTTCATTATGTTGTTTTTGATTCAACTGTTTCGGATAAAACAGCGGCATCATGTTTGTTCCTCAAACTGTAATCATGACCATGGGAATAATCAATTCACTTTGAAAAGGGTGATGGGCTATAGTATTATCATTTTTCCGATTATTACAGGATTTACACTAAACCCAGCGACATTAAACGCGACCATTGCCGCAAATAAAGGTTCTTTTTTACCACAACATCATAGTGAAGAATTCTCTTTGTTTGAACATGCGGACTCCTTGACGGAAAAAGAGGACATTGATATTTATACGGCAGAGGATATTGCTTTACCAAACAATAATTATTTAACGGAAGATGAATATGGAAAGCAACTACAATTATTACAAGGTGCTGATATCATTGAAGTAACGGATAGTATGTATGGCCCTTACAATGAACAATTGAATGACAACCCTCAAAAATATATAGGGAGAAAAATAAAAGTCACAGGATTTGTTTATAAAGAGGAAGGGTTTCATACAAATCAGTTTGTTTTATCTCGATTTATGATTGTACATTGCATTGCGGATGCAAGTATACTTGGGTTTTTAGTCGAATCTGAAGAAGCTAACCTTTACGAAGAAGATACTTGGCTTGCAATCGAGGGCGTGCTAGATGTAACCAATTACAAAGGCTACAATTTCCCTGTCATCAAAGCAACCAATTGGCAAGTGATAGATGAACCAGTAGAACCATATGTGTATCCTGTATTAACATTCATTCAATAAGGGGGCGGCCTTTATAAAAAAGCCGCCTTCCTTTATTCTTTCATCAACTGCTCAATTGGATTTTTCCAGTTGATTTTAGCGTTAGGGTAGTTCATTAAAATTTCCTTCTCTAAAAATAAGAAATCTTCTTTTGTAAAGCCTTGCAACTTCATCGGGTCATGAACAAATATAAAAATCGAGACAACTTCAAATGCATTTTCTGTTGTACCTAAATATTTTTCGCCTTCAAAAAGTGCGCCTTTATAAGAAATAAAAAAGTTTTTGCGTACATTTTTCACATCATCATAAAAATAATAATCCCCTTTTTCGTAGGCCTCATCTAGTTTCCGCTTTGGATCTGTCAAATAGCGAACACCTTTGTACAATATGTATATAATAAGCGTGATAATTAAAATTCGAAGAAGTAAAGCCATAAAAAATTCCCCCTTGCCACATACGTTTCCCTTCTATACGATTGTATAGGGAAAAGGTTTCAATTTTTTTAGAAAAAGAGGAGAAAAGATGAATTTTAAACAATTATTCGAGATGCAAAAAGCACTTGATACATTTATTGAAGAAACACAACATGTTACACATGATGTGTTTGAAGAAAAAGGACTTGCCCTTTTAGTGGAATTAGCAGAACTTGCGAATGAAACGAGATGCTTTAAATTTTGGAGTACAAAAGGTCCGTCTGAACGCGAAGTGATTTTAGAGGAATTTGTGGATTCTATTCACTTTATGCTTTCATTAGGGAATATGCGCGGTTTTGCATTGGAGACATGGCCGGAAGTACAGGAGCAAGCCGATTTAACACCATTATTTATTGAGACAACTGTAGCGGTGACCGCATTTATTAGCTCGCCAACGGAGGAAACATATGATGATGTATGGAAGAAATACGGGAAGCTGGCATATAATTTAGGGTTTACAGTTACTGATATTTTAAATGCATATGTTGCGAAAAATGAGAAAAACTATGAGCGCCAACGTTCTGGCTATTAATTATTTTGAAATCCAAAATGTTCTCGGTATAATGGGAATGACATATATTTAGGAGGGCGAAAGAATGGCGCAATTAGATCCAACATTACAAATGTTAAAAGAGTTAACGGATGCAAACGGGATTCCAGGGAACGAACGAGCACCACGTGAAGTAATGAAAAGGTATATCGCACCATTTGTAGATGAAATCGAAACAGATAACCTCGGTAGTTTAATTGCCAAAAAAGTAGGGGACGAAAAGGGTCCTAAAATTATGATTGCGGGGCATTTAGATGAAATCGGTTTTATGGTGACACAAATTGATGACAAAGGATTCTTGAAATTCCAAACGGTTGGTGGTTGGTGGGGGCAAGTAATGCTTGCTCAGCGCGTCACTATTACAACGCGTAAAGGAGAAGAAATCATCGGTGTAATCGGTTCTAAGCCACCGCATATTCTTTCACCAGAAGCACGTAAAAAGCCAGTAGATGTAAAAGAAATGTTTATTGACATTGGGGCAGCATCAAAAGAAGAAGCTGTTAAATGGGGTATTTCACCAGGCGATATGGTAACACCTTACTTTGAATTTAACGTCATGAAAAACGAAAAGCACTTACTTGCTAAAGCGTGGGATAATCGTATCGGCTGTGCCATTGCGATTGATGTTATGCGTGCATTAAAAGATGAAAATCATCCAAACATCGTCTATGGTGTAGGCAATGTACAAGAAGAAGTCGGCTTGCGTGGTGCAAAAACAACAACATTTAAAATAAGACCGGATATTGGTTTTGCAGTGGATGTCGGTGTGGCAGGCGATACACCAGGTATTACAACAAAAGAGTCTACGTCTAAAATAGGTGCGGGTCCACAAATCGTGATTTACGATGCATCCATGGTAGCACATAGAGGGTTACGTGATTTCGTTGTAGACATTGCAGAGGAACATAACATTCCGTATCAATTCGAATCGCTTGCAGGCGGCGGAACAGATGCCGGCTCAATCCACCTAACAGCAAACGGTGTCCCTTCACTAGCGATTGGTATAGCAACCCGCTATATTCACTCTCATGCAGGAATTCTTCACCGTGATGACTACGAAAATACAGTGAAATTGCTTGTAGAAATTATTAAAAAGTTAGATCAAAAAATGGTAAATAAAATCATTTTTGATTAATACTGTAGAAAAATATCGGTAGACGGGCCTTCTAACAAATATGTTAGGGGGCCTTTACCGTAGTTAGACTGATATTCAAAGGAACAATTTTTAAACTGATATTACGGCAAATGTGTTGATTTACCTTTTATTGTTAATTGAATCGTGTGAAATGTTGATTTCCGCTCCATTCGGCTCGCTTTCCACGGGCATGGCCTCAGCCTCCTCGTCGCTCGTACCTCGGTGCTCCTGTCGCTGCGCTTTCGTCGCAAATAAATTTCCTGCGGGGTCTTCAGGCCAACACGACGTTGGTCACGAAGGCGTTGTCACAGGACGTGACGATTTTAGCCTTCGTTCCTTTATTGCTATTCCCGTAGGAGTCTCGCCGATTTCGCTACAATCAACTGGCAAGTCATTTTTGATTACGTTTTTGCTAAAGAAACAGGCTTCTATACAGGAAATATTTTGATAATCAACACACCTGATAGATATTACGGTCATTACTTAAATGATGGGGGATTCTAAAATGGAAACTAATGTAAAAATATAAATCATCTCGCGTGCCTATTTTTTAATCTGTATAATTTTTAAGGTGCTTGTATAATTATTTATTGGATAATTAAGTTTATTTAAAAAAGAAAGAAAAATTATAATAATTCACTTGATTTTATATTTATGCAAATGTATAATGAAAGTAACATAAAGGTATGCGAGGGGCGTTTAAGATGAAATTGTTAGAAGAGGTGCAGTTAAAACCAGTAGCAAGCCTTCAGGGGAAGGACCTACTGACACTGCTTGACTATACTTCACAAGAAGTGCAAGATTTAATTACACTGGCTACACAGCTAAAAAAAGTAACAAAAGAAGGTAAATGTCCAAAATTGCTAGAAGGCAAAACATTAGGGATGATTTTTGAAAAAAGCTCAACGCGTACACGTGTATCGTTTGAGGTAGGCATGCAGCAACTAGGTGGTTACGGCATGTATATGAATGCACGCGATATGCAAATTGGTCGTGGTGAGCCGATTTCGGATACAGGGAAAGTGTTATCTGGTTATTTAGATGGTATTATGATTCGTGCGAACTCACATGAGATGGTGAAAGAGCTGGCAGAATATGCATCTATTCCGGTAATCAATGGATTAACAGATATTTTCCACCCATGCCAAGCATTAGCGGACTTAGAAACAATCGCTGAAAACAAAGGGGAATTAAAAGGCTTAAAAGTTGCATATGTTGGTGATGGCAACAATGTAGCGCATTCATTAGTAATTGCTTGTGCACATGTAGGAATGGATGTAGCGGTTGCAACGCCTGTTGGTTATGAATGTGATTTAGATATCATTGCTAAGGCACGTGAAATTGCTTTAGTCAACGGTAGTGAAGTGTTTGTGACTACTGATCCTGTTGCCGCAGTAAAAGATGCAGATGCTGTCTATGCAGATGTGTGGACATCTATGGGGCAAGAAGAAGAGACACAACAACGTTTAATCGATTTTAAAGGTTATCAAATAAATGATGAGCTAGTAGCACATGCTAAACCAGATTATATGTTCTTACACTGTTTACCAGCCCACCGTGAAGAAGAAGTGACTTCTTCTGTTATTGACGGACCAAATTCCTATATTTATGAGCAAGCCGAAAATCGATTACACGCACAAAAAGCTGTATTGGTTTCGTTAATGGCTTAAAAATAAAGGATGCAACACTTTTAGCTCTGCGACGAGCAAGCGCAGCGGCGCAGGAGTCAAGCCGAAAATCGATTACACGCACAAAAAGCGGTATTAGTATCGTTAATGGCTTAATTGAATGAATGAAGATTTAATGCTTGTAGGTAACAGGCTTAAGTCTATAAATTGAATACAATCGAAACCTTTTACAAAGCAGGAAGGGCCGCGTAAAAGGGTAGTACATTAAATGGATTAGCGGGGGACGCTGCTACCCGTTTAATACGCTACATTCGATGTGATGCTCGTTTTCTAGAAGGAAGGCCGCATCACTACATAAAACAACTTGGGAGACGCTAGGTTGTTTTTTTTGTTTGGAAAATAAAGCAGCGATTCCGTCATACAGAAGTGAACGAAATCGCTGTTTATTTATGCTTTTACATATTTAGATTTTTTAGCAATGAATTCTTGTTTTAACTGCTGTAGTCGTTGAATCACTTGTTGTGAAGTATGTGTAATATCTTCTAAAAGGAGTTCTGCATGTTTTTTATTCCCTGTATTAAAAGCTCGAACCGCTTCTTTTGCTAGTGTATAAATTTGATTGTGCAATGGTTCAATTTCAGTAAATGCTTGTTGGTCTCCAAGTAATTCTCGTCCCATTCCATTATACCACTCACTAAGGCGAGAATCTTTCGGTGAACCGATATCTTGCTCTGTCATTTGCTCAAAGCCAAGTAGCATATTGTAGATTTTCCAACGCCATAATAGATGATCGGTAATCGTTAATTCAATTATGTCTTCTTGTGCGATAATAAAGTTTTTGGAGATGGTATTTACACGGTATTGGTCGATTCGATTACTTAATTCATAAATCGCAGCACCCGTATTGAATGTAATGTCTTTACTGAATTTCGTGCTTTCAGCGAGCGCTGTATTTAAACGGGCAACCTCTGAAGCAACTTCTGCCTGAGAAATTGTTGTATCCGCAATATCGTTAAATTGATTGCCTTGCATTTGGAGCTGTTGATTTAACTCTTTCAGTGAACTGTTAATTTGTTGGGCACTATGGACACCGTCATGTAATTGCTGCGTTGTTTCGGCTGTGCGCGAATGGATGCGCTTCGTAATCGTGAGTAGCTCTTTCACATCTTCGTGCACGTTTTGAACCGATTCTTTTGTACTGTCTGCTAGCTTACGGACTTCTTCGGCTACGACTGAAAAGCCTTTTCCTGCTTCACCAGCACGTGCTGCTTCGATGGACGCATTGAGGGCAAGTAAATTCGTTTGATCTGCAATGCCTTTAATGAGTGTCATAACATTTGCTACACTATTTACACGCTCTACTAATTGTAATACATCTTCTTCTACAGAAGATTGACTGAAATCGATAGACTCTAATATGCTCGTTACTTGTTGCAATACATTTAAATCTTCGTTTAAATCTTTTAAAGAAGCTTGTGTATTATTAGAAATGGATTTAACGGATGAAGCCACTTCTTCGATACTTGCTTCTAAATTGTGCATTGCATTATTTGTTGTAATAATATCTTGTTGTTGTATGTCCTGGAAGTCAATTAATCCTTTAAGTTGATCAAGCTCGGCGTTATATTTAATAATTTCACCAAGGCCATTGACGATTGAGCCTGCCTGGATTTCAATATATGTTTCGACAATGATTTGTTGGTCGATCGTTACGAGACTATCGTATGCTAGGAGCAAATCGAGCAATTGTTGTGGTTTACGATTATACTTCTTTACAATTAGTGGGATAATTAGTTGGTTAATTAACGTATAGGCTGAAATCATCCAGTTCGGTAAAACGCCAATTTGTGCGTGTGTATAGGCGATTTTTCGGCGTTTAAATACATAATTAAGGTCAAGGTCATCTGTAAATAAGCTAATAAAATGGCGGTCAAATGTTTTTTTTAGACGCTCAACTGCGGAGTGTTTTTCGATAATTTCTTTAAATGTTTCAATCTGCAATAGTCGGTCATAAAAACTATTTAAGATGTAATCGCGATTTTGTTGATAAATATCTAAGAGGCTACTAACAGACTCACGACGAATTTTAGAAAGCGATAAAAAATCAAGTTTTTCTTTGAATCGCTCGTTTGTCACGATGTCTGATGTGGAAGTTTTTGAAAAATACTCATAATTCCCTAAATCATACCTAATTATACCCATATGTATCCTCCTATTGTAGTCTCAAAGGACTAATTTAGCTTATTCCCCTATAATATAACATAGCTTGATAAAAATACTAGCAGGAAATATGAACTTTATATGAAGATATGTTATTTACTAGAAATAATCAAGTATAAAAATAGTAGGGGGCTGTTACTTTTAGGACAGCCCCCTACTAATGTTAGTACGGTTTTATGCACGTGCTAGCATACGTTCTAGCGATAGGAGTGCTTCTTTTGTCGTTTCAGAATCGACTTGAATGATGTTACCTTGTTCACCATTTTCGATCGTTTCAAGCGCCCATAAAAGGTGTGGTAAATCGATACGATTCATCGTCAAACATGGACACATATTTTCATTGAGCGAAATAATATGTTTGTCTGGGTATTTTGCAATGAGACGTTTTACTAAGTTCATTTCTGTGCCAATTGCCCAGCTTGAATGAGCAGGTGCATTGTCGATTACATCACAAATATATTTTGTAGAGCCATTATCATCAGATAGGGCCACGACTTCACGTGAGCATTCTGGATGCACGATGATTGTCATATTCGGATATTTTTTTCGTACTTCACGGATATTGTAGATAGTAAAGCCTTCATGTACTGAGCAATGACCTTTCCATAAAATAACCTTTACATCCTCTAAATGCCCGTCGTATTCAAGCTGTCCTTTAATCGGATCCCAAACAGCCATCTGTTCAAGCGGTACGCCTAAGTCGAATGCTGTATTACGACCTAGATGTTGGTCAGGTAAGAATAATAGGCGTTGTTTTTGTGTAAAGGCCCACTTCACCATTGACTTTGCGTTGGAGCTTGTTACGCAAGCGCCACCATTACGCCCTGTAAAAGCTTTAATCGCTGCTGTTGAGTTGACATATGTTAACGGGATGATTGTATCGCCAAATAGTTTTTGTAGTTCGACCCAAGCCTCTTCGGTTTGATAAATGTTCGCCATATCGGCCATTGAGCAACCTGCGCGCATATCTGGCAAATAGACAACCTGATGTTCGTCTGTTAACATATCCGCTGTTTCTGCCATAAAGTGTACACCACAGAAGACGATATGCTTTGCTTTTTTATTCGCTGCTGCAACTTGTGCAAGTTGTAACGAGTCACCTGTTGTATCGGCGAATTGAATCACTTCATCACGTTGATAGTGGTGCCCTGGAATAAATAATTCGTCTCCCAGCTTCTGCTTAATTTCCCGAATGCGTGCTTCCATTTCTTCATGGGTCATTGATTTGTATTTTTCTGGTAGCATCGAGCGATCCATAAATTTAGTGAGTACCATTTGTTACGACTCCTTTCGGTTGAACTAATGCACTGATGTCAAACGCTTGGACAGAATGAGTTAATGCACCGAGTGAAATCCATTGAATGCCAGATTCGGCATAGCTACGTAGGTTTTCAAGTGTAATTCCCCCTGAAGCTTCTGTTGCGATATGAGCCGGGACAAGTGCTAACCATTCGCGAATTTCCTCTGGTGTACGATTGTCGAACATAATAATGTCCGCACCCGCATTTACTGCTTCGATTAATTGCTCTTTTGTTTCGATTTCGACTTCAATTTTTACGGTATGCCCGATTTTTGAGCGTGCAGATGCAACCGCTTGTGTAATGCTACCAGCAAATGCAATATGATTATCTTTTAACATGATGGCATCATACAGCCCGCTACGGTGATTAAAGGCCCCGCCTGCCCGCACAGCATATTTATCTAACATGCGAAGTCCTGGAATTGTTTTACGTGTATCACAGACGTGTGCATTTGTATCTTTCGTTAGTTGGACTGCCTCATATGCCTGTGTCGCAATGCCACTCATACGTTGAATTAAATTTAAGATGACACGTTCACCTGTCAGCAAGCTACGAAGTGAACCTTCAATAACAGCAATTTGTTCTCCTTCTTCAATCCATTCCCCGTCTTCTTTGAATACGTGAACTTGTAAGCTATTATCTAGTAATGGAAACCCGATTTTAATCACCTGTTTGCCGCAAAAAATCCCTGATTGTTTTGCGTAAAAGGTAAATGAACCTTGTTCGGAAGGGGTGAAAATCGTTTCACTGGATAAGTCACCGTCTCCGATATCTTCATTAAAAAATTGCTGGAGCATATGTTTTAGCTTGATTGTGTTCATATAAACGATTCCTCACATTCATTGTTCCTTGCTGGAAAACAATCCACTGTTTTTCCCAGCGTTGATCTTTACGTTCCATTTCCACGCGAATATGTGCACCTCTTGATTCTGTTCGCGTTAAGGCTGCGTTTGTAATCAAGGCTGCCGTTATATGCATAAAGAGTAACTCTATTTCTTCACGTGACTTATTCATTACATTAGGTTGTACGTGCAGGGCTGGCAGTTTCTTTAGTAATGTTTCTAGCCCTTTTTGTGAACGGACAATCCCTACATTAGCAAGCATCTCCCGCTGTAAATCTTCCTTTCTCATAAGCGATGGAAGAGAATTTTTTGGCTGGGGTTGTGCTAGCACGAAGTTTGACTGTGCCGTGCCATATTTTAATAGATTTTCTGCCATTAGTTCCCCAAAGGCCATTCCTTCTAGTAAGGAGTTGCTTGCCAGTCGGTTTGCACCATGCACCCCTGTACAAGCTACTTCACCAACTGCAAGTAAGCGCGGAATGGTTGTTTCACCAACGGTATTGGCAATCACACCGCCCATTAAAAAGTGACTACCTGGAGCAACTGGGATTTTCCCGTGTGCTAAATTGACGCCATTATCATGACAAAGCTTTGTAATGGTAGGGAAGTTTTGTTCAAAATGCTCGATATTTGTGATGTCAATATAGACAGGCTTTTCTTGAGCGCGCATTTTGTACATTTCGTATGCTGTGATATGACGAGGAGCTAAATCACCAAGTGGGTGTTTCCCGTCCATGATGGCCTGTCCGTGTTCATCTACAAATCGTCCACCAGCTCCTCTGACCGCTTCTGAGACGAGACCCCGTGCACCGTTTACATAAAGTAAACTCGGATGGAACTGGACAAATTCCATGTCGGTGATAGCTGCGCCAGCTAAATAGGCTAGTGCGATGCCGTCACCGTAGCTATTAGCACAATTGGATGTACATTCGTATAGTGCACCAGCGCCGCCTGTTGCCAAAATAATATAAGAGGCGAAATATGTTTTTTCACCCTGAGCTGTTTTCACACGGACACCGCAACATTCCTGTGCGCTATTTAAAATGAGTTCATAGGCGAATTCATGAGTGTGTAAATGTATTTTTTTAGGTAAACTATTTAAATAGTAGTATATCATATTTTTTCCAGTAGCATCACCGCCAGCATGAATAATACGAGATCTACTATGTGCACCTTCGAGACCGAGTGAAATGTTGCCATCTGACGTACGGTCAGCAGGAAATTCACTTTGCAGAAGTGTTTTAACAACTGTGGCTCCTTTTTCAACAAGCACTTTCACATTGTCTTCATGGTGATGAAATTCGCCAGCTACAAGCGTGTCTTGCACATGTAGCATCGTGCTATCATGGTCAGCAACGACGGCTGCAATGCCGCCTTGTGCTTTATATGAACTACTCATCGTTATATCCGATTTCGTAATAATATGGACTTCAAAACGAGTGCTTAATTTGCGAGCAGCTTGTAATGCTGCAATGCCACCACCAAGTATAATGATGTCCGTTTGAATATTCATATTCATACCTTCTTTACAGTTGTCTTGACACATATCTTTACATAAAATAATGAAATAAACAAGTATTTATTATTATGATTAAAGTGAGGGGAAACCTATGACATATTTGGATTATGCAGCATCTTCACCGATGAATAAACGAGCCGCTGTTGCCTATAGTGAAGTGGCTAGTCATATGTACGGAAATCCATCTAGTTTACACGATGCAGGTGGACAAGCAGCAAGTGCGGTAGCATGGGCAAGAAAGGTCATTGCGCAAAAATTAGGTGTTCATTCTGATGGGATTATTTTTACAGGAAGTGGTACGGAAGGGAATATTTTAGCGATCTTGTCACTTGCTCGCTCGGAAAAGCGGGGACGTCATATTATTACGTCAATGGCTGAGCATACATCTGTCCATGCAGCGATGAACACATTAGAACGTGAAGGATTTGAAATTACACGCGTACCGTTTACTGAACATGGTGTAGTAGATTTGGCATTCCTTGAAGCGGCGATTCGTCCCGATACAACGCTCATTTCCATTCAACATGTTAATTCGGAGATTGGGACGATTCAACCTGTAGAAGAGATTGCTAAACTCGCAAAATCATTTGGTATTTCATATCACGTTGATTGTGTACAGTCATTTTGTAAGCTAGATGTGGCTAGCTTTGCAAAGGAAGTAGATGCGATCACGATTTCAGCACATAAAATTGGTGGACCTAAAGGTTGCGGCGCTATTTATGTAAATCCTTTTGTACGGGTAGTGCCTGTTTTTCCAGGGGTAACACATGAACGTGGCCTTCGGGGCGGAACACTCGATACACCGAGTATTGTCGCAATGGCCGTTGCTATAGAAGATTATCAATATGATTTACAGTATCAATGGCAACTTCGCGAAAAGCTGTTAAAATCAATACATCATGAAAGATTTCAAGTGATAGAAGGGATTTGGACACAACAATTACCGAATATTTGTGGTATTTGTATGAAAGGGGTAGAAGGGCAGTTCGTTATGTTGAAATTGAATGAACAACATATATATATTTCAACAGGCAGTGCTTGTGATATAAATAGCGCCTCTGGAACGAAAGCCATTTTAGCAATGGGCAAATCATACCAAGAAGCGCGCCAATTTTTCCGTATTTCATTTGGTGCACAGACAACGATAAATGATATTGCTACATGTGCGCGCGTGTTATCAAAGTTATAGTTTTACGAGACGAAATGCTTTTCGAGTTTGGATGTGAAAGCATTTCGTTCGTTTTCAGATGCATCTTTCCACCAAGCTTCTAAAAATACACCTAATCCAGGTAGTAAGTGCTCTTCACCGCGGGCAATTGCATCATTAATCGTGTCATTAAACACCGCAGCTGAATCTCCTGTCACATTGGTTGTGATAGCTTCTCGAATTTGAAAACTCATATTAACACTCCTTTCTCCCTGCTAGTATTTCACAGACAAAATAAAATATACGTGGACAAAACTGGATGGAAAATAGTGAGTGTTCTTATGGTAGGGAATTTCTGCTTTTTATGTTATAATGCGTGGTTGAAACTAGATTAAAGGACGGATACGATGAAACGAATTGAATCGACACAAAATGCACTTGTGAAGCACTGGAAAAAGCTTGTTACATTACGTAAGGAACGTGAAAAATCAGGGGAATTTCTCATTGAAGGCTTCCATTTAGTAGAGGAAGCATTGAAAAATAAAGAACAAATTATGCAATTGATTGTGCGAGATGGAGTAGATTTACCATTACTTTGGGCAACTGACGATGTACAAATCGTACACGTAAATGAAGCTGTTGCAAAGGAAATTGCGGAAACGGAAAAATCACAAGGTGTATTTGCGCATTGTAAAGTAAAGGAACCAAGTGAAATCGAAATGGCGGCTTGGCGTAAAGTGCTACTTGTCGATGCAGTGCAAGATCCAGGAAATATCGGGACAATGATTCGTACGGCGGATGCCGCTGGAATTGATGCGGTCATCTTAGGGAAGGGCTGTGCGGATGCATACAATCCAAAAGTGATGCGCTCAGCACAAGGGTCGCACTTCCATATTCCTGTTGTACGCGGGGATTTAGATGAATGGGTGGACCGACTACAAGATGATGGTGTGAACGTATTCGGCACGTCTTTAGAAGAAGCAATTTCCTATCGTGATATTGAAGTAACAAATAGCTTTGCATTAATCGTTGGTAATGAAGGGAGTGGCATTAGCCCTCAATTACTGGCGAAAACAGATCAAAATGTTATTATCCCCATTTTAGGTGGGGCAGAATCACTGAATGTTGCGGTGGCAACGGGGATTTTATTGTACGCTTTTGTGAAATAACTTGAAGTAACTTGCATAATCTTGTACTATTGTATACGTATAAATGGAAATGCAACGACCGAGAAGAGTAGTTGTGAAACACATGGACTAGGGAATGGTAGCCGTAGACTGGAAGCTACCAGCATGATGACACGATGAAGTTCACCTCGCGAGCAGCACAGCAGAAAAGCTGTGCCGGTGACAAGCCGTTATTTGAATTGAGTGATTGCTTTTAATGCAATAACTAGGGTGGTACCGCGACTGATTCCTCGTCCCTTTTTTAGGGGCGGGGATTTTTTATTTTGCTATAAAATCGCGTTTGGCTGATCAAATAACACCACCAAAATGAAACAAACTACAAGGAGGTTTTTATACATGGAACAACAATTAAAACAGCTTGAGCAAGAAGCTCTGGCGAAAATTGAAGCGTCATCGAATGTAAAAGAATTAAATGATGTTCGTGTTGCATATTTAGGGAAAAAAGGACCAATCACAGACCTACTAAAAGGGATGGGGAAATTATCTGCGGAAGAGCGCCCAAAAATGGGTGCACTTGTGAATACAGTACGTGAACATGTAACAGCCCAATTAGAGGCGAAGGCAACCTTACTAGAAGAGCAAGCGATTCAAGAGCAATTGGAAAAGGAATCAATCGATGTCACATTACCAGGTGCTACGATTAAATCTGGAAATCGTCACCCATTAACACGTGTAATTGAAGAAATTGAAGACTTATTCGTTGGAATGGGCTATGAAATCGTAGAAGGTCCAGAAGTAGAAAAGGACTATTACAACTTTGAAGCGATGAATTTACCTAAAGGTCACCCAGCGCGTGATATGCAGGATTCATTCTACATTTCAGAAGAAATCTTACTACGTACACATACATCACCAGTACAGGCACGTACGATGGAAGCGAAAAAAGGGGAGCCAATTCGCGTTATTTGTCCAGGTAAAGTATTCCGTCGTGATACAGATGACGCAACACACTCTCATCAATTCATGCAAATCGAAGGGCTTGTTATTGGCGAAAACATTCGCATGAGTGATCTAAAAGGAACGCTTGATGCACTAGCAAAGAAAATGTTCGGTGCGGAGCGTGAAATTCGCCTACGTCCATCATTCTTCCCGTTCACTGAGCCATCAGTGGAAGTAGATGTATCTTGTCATAAGTGCGGCGGTGCAGGCTGTAACGTATGTAAGCAAACAGGCTGGATTGAAATTTTAGGTGCGGGTATGGTACATCCTAACGTGCTTGAAATGGCTGGTTATGACTCGAAAAAAGTATCAGGCTTTGCGTTCGGTATCGGTGCTGAACGTATCGCGATGTTAAAATACGGGGTGGATGATATCCGTCACTTCTATACGAATGACGTACGCTTCTTATCACAATTCCACCGCAGTGAAGGGTAAGGAGGATTATTTATGTTAGTATCATTAAAATGGTTAGCACAATATGTAGATATAGCAGGCATTGCGCCACAAGAATTAGCAGAAAAAATTACGCGTTCAGGTATTGAGGTAGATGCTGTCATCGATTGCTCTGCTGGCATGACAAATGTCGTAGTAGGTCATGTCGTATCAAAAGAAAAGCATCCTGAGGCAGATAAATTAAATGTGTGTCAAGTCGATGTTGGGGAAGCAGAATATCAACAAATCGTATGTGGTGCACCAAATGTAGAGGCAGGTCAAAAAGTAATTGTTGCGCGCCCAGGTGCGCATTTACCAGGTGGCATCAAAATTAAAAAAGCAAAACTTCGCGGTCAAGAATCGAACGGGATGATTTGTTCATTACAAGAGCTAGGTGTTGAAGGTCGCCTTGTCCCAAAAGCGTATGCGGAAGGAATTTATGTGTTACCAGCAGATGCAGTGCCAGGATCAGATGCGTTAGAACTTTTAGGGTTACGCGATACAGTTTTAGAGCTTGGTTTAACACCAAACCGTTCAGATGCGTTATCGATGCTTGGTGTGGCGTATGAAGTAGCAGCCATTCTTTCACAAGAGGTAAAGCTTCCTGAAATTAGCTACACAACATCAACTGAAAAAGCGACAGATAAATTAAAACTACGTGTAGAAGACACAGCAGTGAACCCACTATACGCAGCAAAAGTAGTGAACAATGTAAAAGTAGCAGAGTCACCACTTTGGTTACAACATTATTTAATGGCATCTGGCGTGCGTCCACACAATAACGTAGTAGACATTACGAACTATATTTTAATGGAGTATGGTCAACCACTGCATGCATTCGATTACGACAAGCTAGCAACAGGAGAAATCGTGACACGTCATGCAACAGAAGGCGAAAAAGTGACAACGTTAGATGACCAAGAGCGCACATTAGCAGCACATAACTATGTCATTACAAATGGCAAAGAGCCAGTTGCGGTAGCTGGTGTAATGGGTGGAGCAAACTCAGAAGTATCAGAATCAACAACAACGGTTGTCATTGAGTCAGCTTACTTCGCAGGTTCTTCTGTTCGTCGTACATCAAAAGATCTAGGTTTACGTTCTGATTCATCTGCTCGTTTTGAAAAAGGCGTAGATACAAACCGTGTACTTCCTGCTGCTGAACGCGCAGCACAGTTACTTGCAGAACTTGCAGGCGGTGAAGTGTTAGAAGGAACAGTACTTGTAGATGAATTAGATAAAACACCAGCTCGCGTTGTTGTATCACCTGACTTCGTGAATGCGCGTCTTGGGATGAAGATTTCGCTGGAAGATATGCTATCGATTTTACATCGTCTAAAATTCGATGTAGAAGCGGCAAATGGCATGCTTATTATTGACGTACCAACACGTCGCGGAGATATTAAAATTGAAGAAGATATCGTAGAAGAAATCGCACGTATGTATGGGTACGATGAAATTCCAATTACATTACCAGCATCTGATGTGGTAGGCGGTTTAACAGCATATCAAGGAAAACGTCGTATTGTGCGTAGTGTAATGGAAGGTGCTGGTTTATACCAAGCGGTGACATATTCCCTTACTTCTGCGGAAGCGTCACAAAAATTTGCGTTAAAAGCAGAAGAAACAACAAAGTTATTAATGCCAATTTCAGAAGAGCGTTCTACATTACGCCAAAGCTTAATCCCACACTTAGTGGAAGCAGCTGCATACAATGTGGCACGTCAAATTGATTCGGTTGCATTATATGAAATCGGTTCTGTATTCCTTGGTCAAACAGCGGATGAATTACCACTTGAAGAAGAACATTTAGCGCTTGTTTTAACAGGTAAATGGACGGATCATGCATGGCAAGGTGAAAAGAAAAATGTTGATTTCTTTGTGGCGAAAGGAATCGTTGAAGCAGTAGTGACAAAGCTTGGCTTAACAGATCGCATTTCTTACGTAAAAACTACTATTGATGGCTTACATCCAGGACGTACAGCACATGTGCTACTTGATGGAGAAGTAATCGGTTTAATCGGTCAGTTACACCCAGCAGAACAGAAAAAAGCAGGTGTCAAAGAAACATATGTAGCGGAACTAAACTTACTCGCTATTTTAAGTGCCGCAACAGAAGAATTAGTGTACACACCTGTTCCACGTTTCCCAGCGATGACACGTGATATTGCATTAGAGCTTGACCGTACAATGCCAGCTGGTGAAATCGTAGCTATTATTAAAGGTGCGGGCACAAAACTGTTAAAAGATGTGAAAGTGTTCGACGTTTACGAAGGGGAGAAAATGGCAGCAGGCAAAAAATCAGTTGCTTTCTCTTTAACTTATTTCGACCCAGAACGTACGTTAACAGATGAAGAAGTAGTAGCAGCACATAACAAAGTACTAAAAGCATTAGCTACAGCAGGTGCAGAAGTACGCTAAGACCAGTACGTGTATTTCAGGCATGCTCTTTTACAGGGCATGCCTTTTCAATTGACTGTTTCGTGTAGATGGGGAAACATCACTCAAATGAGGTTGTTATTCTTAAATGAATATATTATCATGAAGACAGATGAATAGTACCCACAGGAGGGGCCGAGGTAGTCGGCTGAGATTGTGCACACAACTGCACTGACTCTTTGAACCTGTAAGTTAGTACTTGCGTAGGAATGTGGATAGAAACCGACTTTCAAGCGATGTCAGGCTCTGTCCTGATATCGTTTTTTCTTTTTCACTCGCGTTAATTTAGTGGAAAGTATCGGTGAATGTTAATGTGATAAAAAACCTAATATGAAAGTGAGATTAAACAATATGAGTTTACAACAGATTCGTGTTAAACAGCCACTTGTATTATGTATGACAAATACAGTAGCAGCTAATTTTACAGCGAATGGTTTATTAGCAGTAGGAGCTTCGCCGCTTATGTCTGAGGCGTTGCAAGATGCAGAGCAATTAGTTGGCATCGCTAATGCGGTACTCCTTAATATTGGGACAGTACATGATGCTTCGTTTCAAGCGATGTTAGCAGCGGGGAAGGCAGCAAACGACAAGGGAATTCCTGTTGTATTAGATCCAGTTGGTGTGGGCGCATCAGATTACCGCCGCCGTGTTGTAGAAAAGATTTTAGAAGATGTAAAAGTGGCTTGTATTCGTTGTAATGTAGGTGAACTAGCGGCACTTGCTGGCGTGCACTGGGAAACAAGAGGTGTTGATAGCGGCGAAGGAGAAATGGATGTTATCGAAGTTGCTCGTTTAATGGCCAAAGCGTACAATACGATTATTTTTGTGACAGGCTATACAGACGTTTTAACAGATGGGGTGCATGTAGTCGAAGTGACAGGTGGACACGAAAAAATTACAAACGTTACAGCAACAGGATGTTTACTCAGTGCATTAACAGCAGCAGCTTGTTCATTGGAAGGGAATCGTCTACAGCAGTTACAAGCGTTAGCAGCTGATTACCAACAAGTAGCTGCACAAGCTTGCCAATACGGGATTGGTACAGTGCAAGTTGAAATATTGAACGCACTCGAACAATTATCAATGGAGGCTAAATCATGAATATTGTTATGACCATTGCCGGCTCAGATTCAGGTGGCGGGGCAGGCATTCAGGCAGATTTAAAAACGTTTCAGGAATTAGGCGTTTTTGGTACGACGGCTATTACCGCACTTACCGCGCAAAATACGCTAGGTGTAGAAGGCATTTCACCTGTAGATTCAGATTTTGTAGTACAACAAATACTGGCGGTTTTTCGTGATATGCCAGTGAAAGCGATTAAAACGGGTATGTTATTTTCAGCTGAAATTATAACGTCCGTTGCCGAAGTATTACGTGAAAAGGATGTACAACTTGTCATTGATCCAGTCATGATTGCTAAAGGTGGTGCAACACTTTTACAACAAGCGGCCATTGAAGCGATGAAAACAACGTTATTGCCACTCGCAACTGTCGTGACACCGAATATTCCAGAAGCCGAAGTGTTAAGTGGTGTGACGATTACAACGTCGGAGGATATCGAAAAAGCGGCACAAGTCATATTTGGCTACGGTGTGCAATGTGTTGTCATGAAAGGTGGCCATTTAGCGGGTGACACTGCGGTTGATACGATTTATTTTGCAGATGGGTCATCATTTGCTATACAAAGTGAACGTATTCAAACGAATCAGACACATGGAACAGGTTGTACATTTTCAGCGGCACTAACCGCCTTTTTAGGGCAGGGATATGACATGAAAACAGCCATTATCGAAGCAAAGAAATTTGTCCAACTAGCAATTCAAAATCCACTGAATATTGGTCACGGACATGGACCGACGAATCATTTTGCGTATAAACAGCAACAGGGGCAAGTCGAGGTGAGAGTCATTGAAGCGTGAACAACTAAGTGTGTACTTTATTATGGGGACACAAAATGCAAAGCATAAACAACCTTTACGTGTATTAGAAGAAGCATTACAAGCAGGTGTGACGATGTTTCAGTTTCGTGAAAAGGGTGACGGGGCATTGACAGGTGAGGCATACGAACAATTTGCGAAGGATTGTCAAGCGCTGTGTCAACAATACAATGTCCCATTTATCGTGAATGACGACGTGGAACTAGCATTGAAACTACAAGCAGATGGTGTACACGTAGGTCAGGAAGATGAAGCAGTAATGACAGTGAAAGAACGGATAGGCGATATGATTTTTGGTGTATCGGTGCATACGATGGAAGAGCTAGAAGTAGCACTAGCAAATGGTGCAACATATGTCGGTATTGGGCCGATCTTTGCAACAAAATCAAAAGATGATGCCAAAACACCTGCAGGAACCCATTTTTTACGACAAGTGACAGAAACGTATCCACATTTATGGACAGTTGCGATTGGTGGTATTACGGAACAAAATGCTTGGGAGCCCCTTCAGGCAGGCGCAGATGGTGTAGCCGTTATTTCTACCATTTGTGAAAGTGAATCGATTGATCAAACAGTGCAACATCTAAAAAATATGAAATAAATGACGAAAAAGCGACACAATTGTCGCTTTTTCTTGTTCTATTTATAGACGAGGGCGTTTTCCCTCCTATACAATTAAACTGTGAGTCTTATTTATATGAAGGGAGGCATCGTTTTGACATTTCATCCAATTAAACTATTACGTATAACAGGCATTTTAGATGGAATTTCGCTTTTAGTTCTATTATGTATTGCGATGCCATTAAAATATTTCGCGGATTTTCCGCTCGCTGTGACGATTACAGGCGCATTACATGGTGGCATTTTTATAGCATATGTTATAGCAATTGCTTATGCGCAATTACGCGTTCAATGGAATATAGGATGGTCGCTCCTAGCGCTCGTTGTAGCATTTATTCCAACAGGAAATTTTCTATTTGATTTTTATGTAAAAAAAAGACAAAACCTATATACACTCAAGCCGTTTCGTAAGTCATGGCTTGTGTATCTCATTGTGTTCTTTACGTTTATTGATTTATTCACACAGCTACCAGTCATGAGTACCTTTGCGACATCAGTTGGCGCAAGTGCGATGGTAGCGGGCTTTGTCGTCGGTATGTATTCACTTACAAATACATTTGGGAATATTTTATCGGGGATATTTACGGATCGGTACGGTGCGTTTCGTCTGCTAGTGGTTGGTTTACTGACAACAAGTTTTTCATTAGCCTTATATAATCTAGTCGATAATTCGACAACACTTATTTTAGTACGTGTAATTCATGGATTTTTAGGGGGATTAATTGTACCAGCAGCTTTTACATTACTAGCGAATATGACGAAGGAAGAAAAGCAAGGCAGTCAAAGCGCCATTACAGGTTCGTTTGTCGGCATTGCAGCCATTATCGGACCGGCATATAGCGGGATTATGGCAAGCCGAACTTCGGTACCATTTGTGTTTACAACAGTAGCGATTGCCGGTGTTGTTTTAGCGGTGTTGACGTTTATGTTCTTAAAAATGTCCACCTCTACAAAGAAGGTGCAAAAAACAAAAGAGTCCTTCCATTTTAATAAAGGCGTTGTACAGGCATATGCAGGTGCATTTCTCCTGATGTTCTCACAAGGGGCACTTGCGTATTTATTGCCATTACATGTGGAGAGTTTAGGCTATAGTTCTCGCTTAAGTGGGACACTGATGAGCATGTTTGGGATCGTGGCGGTACTTATTTTTGTGTTACCAACGAATCGTTTATTTGATAAAATCTCCCCTGTGTATAGTTTAGTATTTGGGCTTTTATGTATGGGCGGAAGCCAAATTTTAATTGGTCAATTATCAACGCAAGGCACACTTTACGGTGGACTTGCTTTATACGGCTGTGGCTTTGCATTTTTATTCCCAGCGATTAATACATTACTCGTACATGCAACAGCACCTGAGATGCGCGGGAAAGCATACGGTTATTTCTATGCCTTCTTTTCACTCGGAGTCGTAGTAGGCTCATCGGGTTTAGGTGTATTACCATTTACAATTACGGGGAATTTTATCGTCACAGGTGTATTGCTTATTTCATTTTCAGCAATTGTGTTGATGACGATGATTTTCGCGAGAAACAGTTCAAAAACAGTACATGTGTAAAAGGCGGGCTATATGCTCGCCTTTTTAGTATGTAAAACGAATATTAATGCTCGCTATCTTCAACTTGTTTTACTCGTTTGAATATGCCATATAGCCCACCTATGATAGCTGTTAATGTATGAATCGCAGCAAATGTATAAAAATTAAGATAGATTTTATTCGTATATTCATTCAGCTTTGGGAAGCCGTAAATGGAAGAATGACTTTCTTTTTCTGTCCCCCCAAGTGAGGTATAAATATCATTTTTATAATCGATAGCGAAATAAGTAAACGCAATCAACAGTGCAATCCCGCCAATAATAAAGCAGTTTCGTAAAATCCGATCATGTGCGTGACGGGAAAGTTCTGTGAAATATCGAAATGTTGTCAATAAACTAAGTACAATAAATGGGATAACGAGTGTAATACCGACAGCTCCTAAATTACCACTAGTTGTACTAATATCATCTGCCTTTAACGTGAAAAAATGCTCAATAACCATTACACCGAGCAATGAAATGCCTATACTAATCAGCCAGCTTAAACGCAACATACAAACTCCTCCTTACTTGTACCACTATACATGGCTCCGAATGAATGCACAATGTACTAGTTTAATATGGAATACTCATTGTAAATATAAGGAAAAAGAATTATAATAATATTGAAATATTTCACTTATAGTGAGTGGATTCACAAACGGATATTACTATTTCAATAATCGTTGCTTTTCGCTTTGGCACTCGCTTTTCCTGTAGAAGTCTCGTGTTCTCGCTATAAGCAATTATGGTTAAAGAAATAGAGAGGGATACTAGTAATTTATTCATTTCAAAGTAGAGCGAGGTGAAATGTTTAATTAGGATACTAAACACCTGGTTAAACGTAGCTAATGGATCAATCGAAGAAAAAGCGTAGAAAAACATCAATTAATATGAAGCTCGGTTTTGCATTGTTAATTGCTTTATTAATTCCTACTTTGTTAATTGCATTGACATCGTATAATTCAGCGAAATCAGAAATTGAAAGCCAAATTCAAGCGAGTGCATTTCAAAGTGTATCCACAGTAGATGCTTTCATTTATAAGCATGTGGAACCGATTGTTAATGATGTCGATTATTTTGCTGGACGCATGAATCAGGCGGCTTGGCAAGCAGAGGATTGGACCCCGATTTTAACCGATTTAGCACAATATTTTGAAACAAGTGAAGGGATTGTTTCATCTTTTATTGGAACAGTGGATGGGGATATGATTCAACATCCAGACTTAGGCTTAATGAATAATCCAGATTTTGATCCGCGTACACGTCCCTGGTATCAAAATGCAGAAGCGAATCCTGGTCAAGTGATTGTGTCAGACCCACACCAATCTGCTTCTACAGGAGATTGGGTTGTAACGATTTCCAAGCAGTTAGCAGATGGAAGTGGTGTATTTGCAGCGAATCTAGGAATGGATGAATTATATACACTTATTAGTACGATTAAAGTTGGTGAGACTGGTTATCCGTTTTTAATGACAGAGGGGAAGGTCATGATTGCCCACCCAACGATTGAGGGCGGTACAGATGTTGCTGAAGAACCTTGGGCGGAAAAAACGGTGACAACGAATGACGATACATTTGATTATGAGTTTGAAGGCACGGATAAACAAATGTTTGTACATACGAATGCATTAACAGGTTGGAAAATTGGCGGAACGATGTTTAAGAGCGAAATTACAGAAGCGACAAGTCCAATTTTAAAAACAACAGCATTTGTTGTTATAGTAGCGCTTGCGATTTTAGGTGTTTTCATCATAGTCATTATTCGTTCCATTACAAAGCCATTAAAAGAAATTACAGATGCAGCAGCTGTAATGAGCTCGGGTGATTTGCGAACAAAGTTATCGATCAATAAGCGTGATGAAATCGGTGTACTGAGTAAATCATTCCAAAAAATGGGGGACATGCTATCTTCGATTATTTCACATATTCATAATAAATCAGCTGTTATTTCATCATCTTCTGAAGAGTTAACAGCAACTTTAATGGAAAGTAGTCGTGCAACAGAACAAATTTCAGCAGCGATGAACGATGTACAGGAAGGTTTAGCAAATCAAACAATGAAACTAAGCCAAAGCTTTGAGTCGCTAAAAAATGTATCGGATGATATTCATGAGATTTCTGAAAATACAACACAGGTGACATTAAAGGCACAGCAAGCTGAAAAAACAGCGGATATTGGTCATGATATTGTCATTTCCACTCAAAATCAAATGGCTACTATTGAAGGAACGTTTAATGCGTTATCTAGTGATATTGAGACAGTTAATAACTATGCAAATGAAATTAACGAGATTGTCAATGTAATTACATCGATTTCAGATCAAACAAATTTATTAGCATTAAATGCGGCGATTGAAGCTGCTCGTGCTGGTGAAGCAGGGAAAGGCTTTGCAGTTGTAGCGGATGAAGTGCGTAAATTAGCTGAGCAAACAAACAATTCCTCCATTCAAGTAAAAGAAATTATTACATCCATTCAACGTGAATCTTCCAAATCGGTTGAATCGATGAATACAAGCTTAAATGAGGTTAAAAAAGGTTTAGAAATGTTTGCACAAACAGAGACAAACTTTTTAGAAGTGAAATCATTTATCGAGGAAATTACCGATCAGCTTGAAGCAGTCCAAATACGTGCACAAAAAATTGCTGCCAATAGTGAGCAAGTTGTTTCAGATATGCAAGTAGTTGAACGTATTTCAACTGAATCGAAATCACAGCTTGAAACCGTATCGGTAGCAGCAGAGGAACAATTATGCTCGATGGAGGAAATTTCAGCAACAGCAGAAGCACTTGAATCCATCGTTGAAGATTTACTAGAAGAAGTACGTTTATTTAAAGTAAATTAATCTTTTGTTCAAAGTGTGAATGTGCTCTTGGAGGGAGTCTTGTTATTTCAGGTGTGTTGATTATACAAATAATGGTGTATTATGAGCGTGTTTTTTAGTGAAATGATTAATAAAAATGCGCTTGCTCGTTGATTGTAGCGGAGGCGACTCGACTCCTGCAGGAGAAAGATCAAAGGCTAAAGTCACCACGTCCTGTGGCAACGCCTTTGTGAGCAACATCATGTTGCCCCGAGCTGAAAATCCATTTATTTCGGCATTAGCCGAAATAAATTAGTTGAAGCCGTGCCTGCGGAAAGCGAGTCAGCCGTAGCGGAAATCAACATATTCTAATGTTCTCTTTAGCAATAAGAGGTAAATCAACACGCGTGTTGTTATTTTGTGTGTATTAGTAGTCAATGCACTATACAGGCTGCATAAAAAGCATGGATATTTGTAAATATGGGACATCAGCTTGCTTTATTTTGAAGCAAGCTGATGTTTTTTTATTCATTTTCGCATGATAATTTTTTGGATTCACAAAATAATAGTTAACACACACAACTATCAACTATCGAATACGATGTATTAATTGTTCATCATAGAAAATTTATAAGGCTAGAGGTAAATGATATGAAAAAAAGGGTTATTTTTTTGTTTGTTTTGGTGATGGGGCTAATGGGGTGCCATGAAAATTCAACGGAAGAAGATAATTTTGAACAGCAAGTGATGGCACTTGAAAATCAGGTGGAAGACTTACAACAACAAGTGACCTATACGAATGAGCAAGAAGAAGAAACAAAGCCGCTAGAGCTGCCGACGATTAATCTTATTGATCCTAACACATCAAAAGTGATACAAACATTAACACCACTTAAATTAGGTTATGAAATGGACATCGCACAATATATAAAAAAAGTGGAACAGCTTGTGATGGAGTTGGCAAGGGGAACAGAGACGACCGTGGGGTATGATCAAAAAATGGTGTTAGATAAATTTGATGACAATGGGCAAATTATTAAAGGACAGCCAAAGATTGTGTTAAAGGAAAGTGAGTTAATCGAGAGAATAATGGAAGTCTCGTCAATTGGTGGAGATATTTATTTGCCCCTTTTAGTGACGGAGAGTAGTTACTTGGTTGAAGATGCGTATCAATTAAATGATACACTCGTTGCTTCCTATACAACCTACTTTAAACCAGGTCAAAGTGGAAGAAATAAAAATATTGAACTATCAGCTGAAGCGATTCACAATGTCATTGTTGGCGGTGGGGACTATTTTTCCTTTAATACGATGGTTGGACCAAGAACAAAGGAAAGAGGCTATCAACCTGCCCCTGAAATAATTAAAGGGGAAATTGTGATGGGGATTGGTGGTGGTATTTGTCAAACATCTTCCACATTATTTAATGCAGTAGACCAAATACCAGTGACGATTGTAGAAAGGCATCACCATTCATTAGATATTGGCTATGTACCTAAAGGCAGAGATGCGACAGTTGCATACGGTGTATTAGATTTTACGTTTCAAAATACAAGTGGTGTCCCTTTTTTAATAAAAACCATGTACGGCAATGGATTTCTGAGAGTAGAGGTCAGAACTGCAGAAGAATATGAAGTCATTTTAAAGGCAGTTTAATGAAAATCTCTAATAAGCCATGACTTCATTTAGAGAAAGAAAAAGTTGGAAATACAATGCTCTCCCATTATAATGAAAAGTAATCGTGTAAAGGGGGAGTAGGGATGTTAACGAAAGATGAAACGGTACTTGTACTGATTGATATTCAGGGGAAGCTTGCGCAAATTGTAGATGAAAGTGATGCCGTTATTGATAATATTGTGCGCGTTGTAAAAGGCGCAAAGGTACTTGACTTGCCAATTTTATGGCTTGAACAATATCCGAAAGGGCTTGGTCCAACCGTGGAAGCAATTGCGAATGAAATAGATGGCACACCGATTGAAAAAATCACATTTAGTGCTTATGACAATGAAGAGTTTGTACAAAAGCTTGAAGCAACAGGGCGTAAGAAAGTGCTGTTAGCAGGAATTGAGACACATATTTGTGTTTATCAAACAGCTGCCCGTTTATTAGCAAATGGTTATGAAGTCGAAGTATTAGCTGATTGTGTATCATCACGAACAGCTGGCAATCGTGAAGTCGGTATCCAAAAAATGATACAGCTTGGTGCCAATATTACGAGTGTTGAAATGGCTTTATTTGAGATGCAAGTCGTAGCAAAGGGCGATGCATTTAAAGCGATTAGTGCGATTGTAAAGTAAACAAACGCTTTCATCCTGGCAGCCTTGCCTATCAAGCGTTTTCAAGACAGTCTGCACATTTTGCTGTTTTTAAGTTGACCCTAAAAATAAATGTAGACAAAGTCAAAGTTCGACTTTGTCTACACTCTAAGCGTCCTGAATATTTAGGGCGCTACTTTAATGCTGTTCATGCTCATCTACATGTGGTGGTTGAACTGGGTGGGTATCGGGAATGACTCGAATCGGCCGCATCATATCGTGATCCTCATGTTCAAGTATATGGCAATGCCAAATATAGTTCCCCGTATATTCTTTCCAATGCATAATAATTTTTGTTACAGTACCTGCATCTACTTTCACTGTATCTTTCCAGCCTCGTTCATAGTTTCTTGGCTCCTCAGGCTCACCAGTAAATTTTAGTATCCCTTCATTTCGGTACAGTTCTACATCAAAAGGTCTTCGTTCAAGAATTTTAAATTGCACTAAGTGTACATGGATTGGATGTGGAAATGGTGTTGTATTAATAATATTCCAAATTTCGATACTATCTAACGATGGCTTTTCGGTAGCCGGATCATGATACATTCGATTATTTAAAAGTAGCATAGGTCTGCCGTATTGGTCGGTTGAAGCAGAGAGCGGTAAATTTCTAACGGTATGTGCGTGAGATTCATGCATGCCCATATCTTCCGCTAACTTTACAGGAACTTCACTCGGATCTTCCTTTTTTAAAGGAAGATCCACACGGAATTGCATGATCATGCTTGTATGTTCATCTGTATCCAGGTCATCGTTCATAAGTGTAATGTGTTCTCCTGCAAGATTGGAGAAATCAATAATAATATCAATTCTTTCGGAAGGGTGTAGTTCAGCGGAAATAATTTCGTTTGGAGCTGTTAAAAAACCACCATCTGTCCCAATTTGAATCATTGGTTGATTATTAGCCAGTCTTATAATATACGCTCTCCCATTAGAGCTATTGAGTAGGCGGAATCGATATTTTCTAGGCTCGACGCGCAAATACGGCCATACTTTTCCGTTCACAATAATTGTATTTCCGTCAAATCCAGGTGTAACAGAAGGGTGGACAGTAACAGGGAATGGCGGCGCATCGGGATAGAATAAGGAGCCATCTTCATTAAAGGATTTATCTTGAATCATTAACGGGATTTCATATTGGCCGCTTGGTAGATTTAATCTTTCCTCAAGTGAGTCTCGAAGGAGGTAAAAGCCAGCGAGTCCTGCATAAACATTCAGTCTAGTCATACCCATTGTGTGATCGTGATACCATAAAGTAGTAGCAGGTTGGTGATTCGTATATTCATGAACTTCTCTGTTAAATTTCGGTCCAGTCACTTCATAATTTTGTGTATACCACGCTTCAGGATGACCATCACTTTCCCAATCAACATGTGCTCCATGAAGGTGGACAACGGACCTTACTTCTGGTGAATCTGAGACGCTATGAAGTGTAGTATCCACAGGTAAGAAATGTTTTGTAGGTAGTTTATTCATATATTTTACAAATGTAGATTGGTCTTTTTTCGCTTCGATAGTTGGACCAGGAACGAGCCCATTATAGCCCCAAACAGTAGAGAACGGAAATTCTTTATGGAATCGATGGCGGGCTTTAAGCATAGTCATTTCGTAATAAGATTTTCGTGGATAATCTTTATGCGCTTTGGCTATTGCTACTGGAAGAATGGGAACCGAATCAACAAATTTAGGGATAGTGCTGGGGTCTGCAGGATTAACGAAGTCAATATGTTTACTCATTTAACATACATCCTTAATTTTTATTTTACGTTATCTATCCTATTCAACTTATGCTAAAAGGGTGTAATTCCATTCTAATCTTCCTAGATAACGGAGGTTTGCCTACTATTAAGTTGCGTCTTTTGTCTTTCGTACCCCAGGTCGTTCTCTTGGTGTGATATTAATAATGTAATAACCGATAATTAACACTAAAATAACGAGCGAGAAAATGAGTGTATCAATTGGATGCTCGTGCTCAACGATAATTAATCGAACCATCGCTGTAATGCCGATGTACATGAAATACCTTAATGGGAAATGGTAATCTTCTTTGAAATATTTCACAATCATTGTGATGAACTCGAAGTATAAGAAAAATACGAGGATATTTGCCAGGAAATATTTATAGTCGCGTTTATCAGAAGAAAAAACCATTTGTAAAAAATCTATAAGCTCCATGATTAGCATAATACTCAAAATAATGGCTAATACTGTTAAACTTACATTTAAAATGATTTGCAACATGTGTGGAATCACGTTTTTCATACTATTTACTTTTCTCAACTTTTGTTCCAAATCATAACCCCCTTTCTTTTAGATATGTTGTTTATCGTTTTCGAAATATAGAAATTTAAATATTTAACAAAAACGTCATAATGAAACCGCTTGCCTCTTATGTTTCATGTATAATGAGTTCTAGCTAGCGGTAGGAGGAACAGTATGCAAAACTTTAAACAGTTTCATTTAAGTGAGCCGATTGAGCGTGCACTAGATAAACTTCATTACACAATGCCAACAGAAGTACAGCAAAAAGTATTACCCGTAGCATTGGCGAATCTTGATTTACTCGTAAAATCACAAACAGGTAGTGGGAAAACAGCTGCCTTTGCCATTCCGATTTGTGAACAAATCGATTGGCTTGAAAATAAACCACAAGCACTCGTCTTAACACCGACACGCGAGCTTGCGGTACAGGTAGCCGAGGAGTTCACAAGCATTGGCCGCTTTAAACGTATTAAAGCGGTACCACTTTACGGCAAGCAACCGTTTCATTTTCAAAAAACAGAATTGCAACAAAAAACACATGTAGCAGTTGGGACACCGGGCCGTGTGTTAGATCATATTGAAAAAGGAACGCTCAAGTTAGAAAAAATTCGCTACGTCGTTATTGATGAAGCAGATGAGATGCTTAATATGGGCTTTATCGAACAAGTGGAGGCCATTTTAGCGCATCTCCCGACCAATCGTGTGACAATGTTATTTTCAGCTACGTTACCAGAAGCGGTTAAAGCGTTAGCAGCTAGACATTTAATTGCCCCTGTTGATATTGAGGTACAAAAAGAAATTGTGACGCAGACGATTGAGCATTGTGTCATAGAAGTAGCAGAGGAAGAGAAATGGCAGCTACTACAAGATGTCACGATTGTAGAAAATCCGGATAGTTGTATCATTTTTTGTCGTACAAAGGATCGAGTCGACGAAGTACATGATGAGCTATATGATTTAGATTATAGTGTAGATAAGTTACATGGGGGGATGGATCAATCGACACGTCTGCTTGTAATGAATGACTTTAAGGAAGGTGCATTTCGTTACTTAGTAGCGACAGATGTAGCGGCACGTGGCATTGATATTGACCACATTACACATGTCATTAACTTTGATATACCATTAGAAAAAGAAGCCTATGTGCATCGAGCAGGTCGAACAGGACGCGCGGGATTGACAGGAAAGGCGATTACATTTGTCACACCATATGAAAATGAATTTTTAGCACAAATTGAGGAATATGTCGGCTTTGATTTACCAAAAGCAGAAAGACCAGATGGCGAGTTAGTCGTGAAAATGGAGCCGTTATTTGAACGAAAGATGAGTCAGACGCCGAAGAAAAAGCGGGCAAAGAAGGAACTAGTGAACGAAGGAATTATGAAGCTTTACTTTAACGGTGGCAAAAAGAAAAAACTACGTGCTGTCGATTTTGTCGGAACGATTTCAAAAATTCCTGGGATGAGTGCAGAAGATATTGGTATTATTACAATTTTGGATCAATCCACTTTTGTTGAAATTTTAAATGGCAAAGGATCGATTGTATTAGAGGCAATGAAACATACAACGGTCAAAGGGAAAAATTTAAAAGTGCACGTCGCTAGAAAATAAAAGATGCGGTAAGCAATGGAATGATTTTCGTTGCTTACCGCATTTTCGTCTATTTAATTAGTAGTAATACTGCTTTATTTTATTTTATTTTATTTTAAAATGGCCCATCGTTTGCTGAAGGTGGTTGGCTGTTGTTAATAATGATTCAGCGGATGCAGCCATTTCTTCCATCGAAGCCAATATTTCTTCAGACGATGCGGCCACCTCTTCTGTCGAGCGTGCATTCATGTGTGCTTTTTCTGTTAACTGCTCTGCAGATACCGTAACCTCTTGAACACGCGATGCAATTTCTTGTGTCGTTGTGGACATTTGGTTAATCGTTGGTACGATTTGCTGCATACTTACTAAAATTTGATCAAAGCGTTCTGCGCTTTCGTTACATATGACAATCCCTTGATTTACATCATTCAATGTGTCTTGCATCATTTGAACAGAATTGGCTGTTCCTGCTTGAATCGATTGAATGAGCTGATTAATTTTTTCTGTCGAGTTTTTTGAATCCTCTGCTAGTTTGCGTACTTCATCTGCGACAACAGCAAAGCCTTTTCCATGCTCACCTGCACGTGCAGCTTCAATAGAGGCATTTAATGCAAGTAAGTTTGTTTGATTGGAAATTTCTTGGATGACATCTAAAATCGAATTGATTTCCTTCGTACGGTCGTAGAGGCTACGTATAGTACGGTCTGTTTCCGTTACAGAGTGCTCGATTTGAGCCATTTGTGATACGGCGCCGTGAATCGAAGTACTACCTATTTCCGCTTGTGTCATGGCCTTGTGTGAAAGCGCTGAGACATCGTGTGTATCTTTCGCAATCCCCATCACATTTTGAGCAACGATAGTCAATGATTGTGTGTTTTCTTCGTTACGTAGCATTTGTTCATCAGCAATCGCTGCAACTTCTGAAATTGCATTTGAAGTTTGCTCTGTCGCATGAATCACCTGTGTAGCACTTGCATCCAATATGTTTGCAGCTTGATGTACAGCATGGGTGCTATCCTCTACTTGGTATAAAACATCACGTAAACGATGCTTCATTGTATTGAATGCCTCTGCAAGTTGACCAATCTCATCATTTGTTTTTACTTCAATATGTTTTGTTAAATCGCCTTCACTCACAGTGACAGCTGTATCACGTAACGCTAAAATTGGCTTTGTGATCGAGCGAATAATGAATAAAATGAAGATGCCACCAATCAGAAAGGCAACCGCTAAAACCGAAAAATTAATTTTTAAAATAGGGGCAGCGGCTGCACGTACCTCGTCTGGCAGCATCGTCCCAACTAACTTCCATCCCGTTATATCATTCGTTAAATAGTAAATAAACCCTTCAGTTGCCTCTAGTTGCCCGTTCGTATTCGTATAAATTTTCTCGATATAGCTTTCAGTTGCTTCCGTTGCACTGTCCATTTCGTGGTGTGCAATGTATTTTTTTTGTGTATCTAATAGTGTGACATAGCCTTGCTCACCAATGTTTACTTGGTTTGCAATCGTTTTTAATGTTTCAATGCTAATGTCAATACCAAAAACCCCAGACCTGTCTTGTAATTGTTGGGCCACCGTTAGTACTAATTCACCTGAACTTGTTGAAATATAAGGAGCGGTAATAATGGGCTGTCCATTGCTTGCAATAGCGGCTTCATACCAAGGACGATTGCGTGGGTCGAATGTACTTGCATATTCATAATATGGCTCACGAATCATTTTGCCGTCAGCTTTTCCGACATAGGCAATCAACGCTTCAGGGTGTATCGCTAAATAATCGGCAAGCTTTGTTCGCAAGTTTTCTTCACTCGATGTTTGTTTGAAAAACTGTGCAAAGTATTGCGCATCATTGAGTTTGGGCTCAATTGTTGAAGAAATATTGGCATTTAATAATTCCATGCTCGCTTTAGCACTTGCCATTTGTTGCGTTTCAATTTGTGTTTTTGCACTATAGTAAGATAGCAATCCGATGATAAGCGTTGGGATGACTAAAATCATAGCAAACGCAAATAGTAATTTTTTCTGTAAACTTAAATGTAAAATTTTCCTCATTTTTTCTGAAAATATCCCCCATAAATAATATAATTATTTCATACTGTATGTAACATTTTCCCGTTGGTATTATAAAGGATAATATAGGTAAAAATCATTTTTCTGAATTATATAATTATTTGATGATAGGACATATAAAAAAGCACAGTTCAGTCCTGTGCTTTTTTGCGTAGTAATGTTTTCGCTTTTTCCGTATTGGCAAAATGCCATTTGGAGATGGATTTTAATGTTGTTTCACCGTGCTTTGCTAAAATACGTGCAGCCATTTCATCTACTTTGCCACTTGCTCCTTTTTGTAATGGGAAGCCAATGATGTCAGCTAAACGGTCCATCTCTTTTAAAAAGGCATAACGGGCGAGAATAGAAGCCGTTGCAACCGCTACGTGTAGATTTTCAGCTTTTGTGGAGAATAGTACATTTTCACGTACTAATTCTTTTTCATTTTGAAGGTAGTTATAGTAAGTATTACGTTCAGCAAATTGGTCAATGAGAATGTATGCTGGTTTTTCTGGTGTCATTTTAGTGAGGACATTTTTTAAGGCTTGATTGTGCATCATTGCTTTAATTTTTCCTTGGGAGTAGCCCTTTGCTTGAATGGTGTTATATTTATCATTGCGTAGTGTGAGAATACTATGAACACAGGCTTTCATTAAGTCTGGTGCGATTTTGCGCATATAATCATCTGTTAATTGTTTAGAATCCTTCACACCGAGCTCTTCAACGAGTGCAATCTGATTAGCTGGCACATAGACTGCCGCTACCGTTACAGGTCCAAAATAGTCACCAGTTCCTGTTTCGTCAGACCCAATAACCGAAAGTGTTGAAAAGTTTTCGGGCAGTGTATCTCCTTTCGCCCCATTTCCTTTTTTTACAGTAGCCTCATCTGCTACGCCAAAACGTCCTGATTCACGAAGAGCCCCAGCTCCTTGAAACATAACTTTGCCAGATTTATAAACGGTAATCGCGGTATCTACTAACTTTGCGGCAAATACTACGCCTGGTGCATTTCGTTCTATACGATCTGAAGCATAGTAGCTTTGTACTTTGTTTATCTCTTCTTTAGAAAGTTGTAATACAATATTGGTCATTTACGTCACCCTCATTTTGTTCACTTTATGTTAAGTGTACAGGTGGGCAGGGGAGATGTCTAATGGAATAAGCAGCTGGTGATAATAATTCGTTGCTGGTCACCTAATCATAGGAAGGATGTTAATTTCGCGATGCCCTTCTGTTAAAATATAAAGGATAACATAGATTTAGGAGTGAAGGTTCATATGCAGATAGGCGATAAGCTGAGACAGTTAAGAATTTATAAAGGATTGTCTCAAGTCGAATTAGCAGCCGGCATTTGTTCGACAGCATATTTAAGTAAAGTTGAGAATGGTAAAACTTCACCATCTGCGAGCTTTCTCGAAAAGGTTACGAAGAAACTTGAAGTAGAGTCTTCGGCCTTTGGGACAGAAAAAACAGCATATTACGTTGCACTAATTCAACAACTGGAGAAAAAAGTTCGACAGGAAGAAGGATTGACAGAGAAAGAAATATCGACATTACACCTCGCATTATATGAAATATTATCGATGGATTTGCAGGTGAAAGTGTTTAATTTATTAATGAAATATTATATTAGCAATACGCAAATCGCTGATGCCCAGCGGCTATATGAACTGTGTGAAAAAATCATTCCAATGGAGACAAATGTAATATTAGAGGATATGCATGATGTGTTTGTATTTTATAATTTGTTAGGCAATTACTTTTATAGTCAGCAACAATTCCATTCGGCAGACTACTATTATACAAAGGCAAAGGATTATGGGAGTAAAAGTCGTTTAGAACTGGCGAAAATCTTCTATAATTTAAGCTTAACAAAGCAGCGCATTTTTGATGACATGCATATTAGCTTAATTTATGCGAAGCAAGCATATGAATTATTTGAGCAAGAAGAGCAATATGCTGAAGTAATCGATGTATTGATTTCAATGGCAATACAGTATACATATAATGAAAATTTTGAAGAAGCTAAGTCCAGTTTACAATTAGCTTTTGACCACTTAAACGAATACCCTGGAGTGCGACAAAACACTACCCTGTTTATGTTAGAATATCATTGGGGTAGATTAGATGAGGCAATGGGTAATGAGGAAGCGGCCTTGCAAAGGTACGTAGCGTTAGCCGATACATTAGAGGAACACGCACCGTTAGTATATGTTTTAAAAAGTTTAGTTGATTTATATTTTACACAAAAACAGTGGGTGCAAGTTCAAGCTTATAGTGAACGAGCGATGGCATTAGCAGAACGCTTTCAAATGAATTATATTTATATTCAACTCATGACGGTGCGTGCCAATATGTTGAAAATGCGCCAAGATGAGATTGGGTACGAAAAGGAAATGAAAAAGGCGCTCCTTTTAGCAAAAGAGCATGTATTAGGCAAGTTAGTAAAAGAAATTGCACAAACATTAGGCGACTATTATATGGAGCTCCGCTTTTATAAGAAATCCAGCGAATATTATAGAGAAGCTTTGCAATCATTAAAATAATAAAAATGGTAGCTTTTTAGTAAAATATCTATACCAGGGGATTGAGATTGGTTAATTTTTTTCGGGAAAATACCTAGTGACTGCTATCAAATTTCATTTTATTTAACCTCTGTAAGTTAACTAAATATGTCCTATATAGTTAGGTTAAAGGAGGTTAATCATATGAAAAAGTTATTGATCGTCATTGTTGCAATTGTAGCAATCGGTGTAGCAGCGCTAAATACACCCGTTACTGACCAAGCTCATGATACATGGCAACCTGGACCTAAAGGAGCGCCAGTTTATGGGAATGACATTATTTGATTAGAGAAACACTTACGAAAGTCTATGGGGGTCCTACTTATTTAACGATTCCCTGTTCGATTCGTACGTCAACTTCCATTTTATCCTATCAGCAACCAATTTTACATAAAAATGTGCTTGCACAAATAATTCAACAAAGTATTCAGGATGTAAATAAAGAAGGGACAGTAATGGATATGGTTCCTGTTATTTTATGTCCAAAATCTTTCTTGATTGATGGATTGGATGCACAAGGGTGCTATGTATATGACTTTGTGCAACATCAAATGATTTATGGTGCCTTGCATATGGAATTTGAGTATGAAAAGCCTTATGCTGTAGTATTGGGATATATAGCGAATGGGCGTCAACCAACATTTGATCAACAATTTATTGAATTTGGTTCTTTACTAGAAGAGATTCAAATTGAAGAAATGCATAAAGAGTTGACAATGCAACTCTATGATGAACCACAACAAGTATATTTAACACATCTAATTTCCAGAAAAATAACATGTAGATTTTAATTCCTCAAGAAAATAAAACGCTTAAAAATAATTCGTCTAAAAGCACTTCCGTTAAAGGGAGTGCTTTATTTTGGTTAGAGTAAAAGAAAGACCAGGTGTGTTGATTATGAAAATATTTCCTGTATAGAAGTGTGTTTCTTTAGCAAAAACGTGATCAAAAATGACTTGCCAGTTGATTGGAGCGGAAGCGACTCGACTCCAGCAGGAAAAGCCGTGCCTGCGGAAAGCGAGTCAGCCGTAGCGGAAATCCACGTATTCCCATGTTCTCTTTCACAAATAAGAGGTAAATCCACACGAGTGTATTTTAATTATGGTTGATTAGTGAAAGAGACATGCGGCTAGCATAAAGGCTTGTAAATTAATATTTGCTACTTTTTAAAATGAACATAGATAATGAATATGCATAATATTTTTATTTTATACGAAACTTCAGTTTTTCAGGAAATAAGGCTATTTGTTGTTATAATAAGGTTTATTCGGCTATAGAGTTGCTAGATATAAAGTGAAAATGGTATGATATGTATTATCGTTTTATACATAAAGAGGGGTTAAATTTGTACTCGCTGAGCGAGAGGCCTAATGGGAAGTTATGAAAGGCGTTAACCCTAGGTTGTTATTGCTTATGCTGGTGGGGGGATCACTTTTGGCTGAACAACAAAAAAATAAAATTTCGGTTGATATATACGGACAGACATATAAAATCATTGGTACAGAATCTACGGGACATATGCGATTAGTTGCTTCGATCGTAGATGATAAAATGCGTGAAATTAGCGTTCATAACCCAACGCTGGATAATGCCAAGCTGGCTGTGTTAACAGCTGTTAATACTGTGCATGAATTATTGCAGCTAAAAGAGCAAATAGAATCGCTTGAAGAGCAGTTGAAAAAGTTAAAGGATTGAAGTAAATGCTAGATTTATTAATACTACTTATTTTAATAGCCGGTGTCATCATCGGTTGGAGACGTGGGCTCGTTGTTCAAGCAATTCATATGTTTGGATTTATTATCGCCATTCTTGTGGCGCTGATTTATTACAAGTCGCTTGCACAACAGTTTTTATTATGGATTCCTTACCCAGGGTTTGCAGAAAGTGCAACGTCCATACTAGGACTTGAACAACTAGATGTTGATCGCACATTTTATCGTGTGATTGCATTTGCAATTATTTTCTTTATGACAAAGCTCATTTTACAAATACTCGGGTCGATGCTCGACTTTTTGAAGTATCTCCCAGTTCTTGGCCCCATCAATCGATTGCTAGGTGCCGTACTTGGCTTTATAGAACTGTATTTCTTACTATTTATCGGATTATATGTGTTGGCACTATTACCGCTTGAGGGATTACAAGCTCGATTAGATAGCTCTATCTTTACTGGTTTGATATTAGAACATACCCCAATTATTTCATCATTGTTCCAAAATTGGTGGTATATTTACTCAAAATAATGGAAGAGCAAAATACTTCTCTCACTTTTGAGAGAAGTATTTTTTATAATGATTAGAGGAGGCGGCTTTATTGAATAAGAAAATCATTATCCGTACATTAGAAAAGATAGCATTATACTTAGAGTTACAAGGAGAAAATCCATTTAAGGTTTCAGCATTTCGCAAAGCAGCCGCTGCACTTGAGGCAGACGAACGTTCTTTAAGTGAAATAGATGATATTACAACGATTAAAGGTATTGGAAAAGGAACAGCTGCAGTGATTCATGAATTGATTGAACATGGAAAATCAAGCGTGTTAGAAGAGTTAGAAGAGGCGGTTCCGAAAGGACTAGTCCCGTTAATGAAATTACCTGGTCTTGGCGGCAAAAAGCTAGCGAAATTATACCAAGAGCTAGGCATTGTCGATGCGGAATCATTAAAGGTAGCGTGTGAAAAAGGTCATGTGAAAACGCTAGCAGGATTTGGTGCGAAAACGGAAGAGAAGATTTTAAAAGAGCTCGAAAACTTTGGGAAGCGTGCTGAACGTCTACCGGTTTGGCAATTAGAGCCTGTCGTATTTGAAATTAATGAGCTGCTTGCAAGTCTGCCTGAAGTGCAAAAGTTTTCGGTAGCAGGTAGTTTTAGACGTGTAGCAGAAACGAGTAAAGATATTGACTTCATTGTAGCAACGGAAGCACATGAAGTTGTACGAGAAGCTATTTTATCACGTCTTGTTACATTAGAGACAGTAGCAGCAGGTGATACGAAAATTTCCCTCATTTTAGACCGTGAAGAACCGGTGAGTGTCGATTTCCGATTAGTAAAATTACATGAATTTGCGACAGCACTACATCATTTCACAGGCTCAAAAGACCATAATGTACGTATGCGTCAACTTGCGAAATCACAAGGGAAGAAAATTAGTGAGTACGGGGTGGAACAACCGGATGGTACAATGGCAACATTTGAAACGGAAGACGCCTTTTTCGCTCATTTTGATCTGCCTTTTATTCCGCCAACAGTACGTGAAAGTGGTAATGAGCTAGAGCGATTAGAGGAATTAGCTGGGCTTGTCCAGCTGGAGGATATTGTAAGTGATTTGCATATGCATACAACATGGTCAGATGGTGCACATTCTGTGAATGAGATGGGGGAAGCGCTCATTGCACGTGGCTATCATTACGGTGTTATTACAGATCATTCGCAATATTTAAAAGTAGCAAATGGGTTAACACCAGAGCGTTTAGAGAAACAAAAGCTGGAAATTTTCGCATTTAATGAGGCGCATCCACATTTTCGTTTATACCGTGGGACAGAAATGGACATTTTACCAGATACAACGCTAGATTTTGATGATGCAGTTATGCGTGAACTGGATTTTGTCATTGCCTCGATTCATTCTAACTTCTCACAACCGCAAGAGAAAATTATGGAGCGTCTATTCAGCGCGGTGAAAAATCCGTATGTGCATATGATTGCACACCCAACTGGTCGGATTATTGGACAGCGTAGCGGTTACGAGCCAGATGTCCCACAGCTGATTGAGTGGGCAGCAGCGTATGGTAAAATATTAGAGTTGAATGCCAATCCATACCGGCTCGATTTATGTGTAGAGCATTTGCAAATGGCGATGGAGAAAAATGTACCAATTGCCATTAATACAGATGCGCATGCCATCGATCAATTACGCTTTATGGATATTGGTGTTAAATATGCGCAAAAAGCATGGTTGAAAAAAGAGTTAATCGTAAATACATGGAATATGAATCAATTTGAGGAGTTTATCCGTAAACATAAATAATTTGAGTTTTGGAGGTGTTGTTCATGATCGCACAACGCGCATTGAAAACACTAGAGTTTGATAAAGTACGTCAGCAGGTGGCAACCTTCTGTACGTCTTCTATTGGGAAGCGTGCAATCGAGGAGTTAGTACCTGAAACGGATTTTCATACAGTCGTTGCCTTATTAGAAGAAATGGACGAGGGGCTAGCTATCCTTCGTGTGAAAGGCGATGTACCAATGGGCGGCATTTTTGATGTGCGCCCACATGCAAAGCGTGCACAAATTGGTGGGATGCTTAGCCCAATGGAATTAATGGAAATTGCGAGTACGATTCGAGCAAGTCGCATTTTACGCAATTTTATTGAAGACATTGAATCAGAAGATACAATCCAAATTCCACACTTTGTAGAACGTAAAGAGCAGATGCCTGTATTAACAGCATTACAACATGAAATCAATGATTGCATCGATGAAAATGGCGCAGTTTTGGATTCCGCAAGCTCAGCGTTACGTTCCATTCGTCAATCATTACGTGCGGAAGAAGCAAAAGTTCGCCAAAAATTAGAAAGCTTAATTCGTGGTTCGAATGCAGCGAAAATGCTGTCAGACGCTATTATTACGATTCGTAACGATCGATTTGTTATTCCCGTAAAACAAGAATACCGCGGTCATTACGGTGGGATTGTTCATGACCAATCTTCCTCTGGTCAAACGCTTTTTATTGAACCAGATGCTGTTGTACAAGCAAACAACGAAGTACAGCGTTTAAAAGTAAAAGAGCAAGCAGAAATTGAGCGCATTTTACTTGAACTTTCTGTAAAGGTACAAGAAGTAGCACATGATTTATTTGTATTAGTCGGCTTACTCGGTGAAATTGATGTAATTTTAGCAAAAGGGAAATATGGTCGAGCACATAAATGTACGATGCCGAAAATGAACGAACAAGGCTATACGCGTTTAGTGCGTGCACGTCATCCATTATTACCAATAGAAGAAGCCGTACCCAATACGATTGAATTTGGTCGAGAGGTAACAGCGATTGTTATTACAGGTCCTAATACAGGTGGTAAGACGGTTACATTAAAAACAGTTGGTTTATGTACAATTATGGCACAGTCTGGTTTACCAGTACCGGCACTAGATGGTTCAGAGCTTGCTGTTTTTGAACAAATCTTTGCAGATATTGGGGATGAACAATCGATTGAACAATCGCTATCTACATTTTCCTCTCATATGGTGAATATTGTTGATATTTTAGCGAAGTTTGATGATAAATCACTTGTATTATTTGATGAGCTTGGCGCTGGTACAGATCCACAAGAAGGGGCAGCACTCGCAATTTCCATTTTAGATGAAGTGGTAGGACGTGGTGCACGGGTAATGGCAACGACGCACTATCCAGAGTTAAAAGCGTATGGCTACAATCGTCCAAGTGTTGTCAACGCATCGGTCGAGTTTGATGTGGAGACACTTAGTCCGACATACCGCTTATTAATCGGTGTACCAGGTCGTTCAAATGCGTTTGAAATTTCGAAGCGACTCGGGTTAAATGAGCACATTATTACGCAAGCAAAATCATTTACAGGTACAGATCGGCATGAAGTAGAATCCATGATTGCTTCCTTAGAAGAAAGCCGCCTTCGTTCAGAGCGAGAGGCAGATGAGGCGCATGCCTTATTAGAAGAGGCACAGGGCATTCGTGCGCAGCTAGAGGAACGCTTACGTACGTATGATGAGAAAAAAGAAAGCCTAGAGAAAAAAGCAAAAGACAAGGCACGCCGAATCGTGGATGAAGCAAAAGCAGAAGCAGAAAAAATTATTGGCGAGCTGCGTGAAATGCAAAAGAATGCAAGTCGCATTGTCAAAGAACATGAATTAATTGATGCGAAAAAACGATTAGAGGAAGCTGCACCAAAAGAAGAAAACAAAGTATTGAAAAAGGTAGCAGCAGAACGTGAACGAGCACAAAGCTTAAAAGTGGGCGACGAAGTAAAAGTGTTAAGCTATGGCCAAAAGGGGACGCTCCTTGAAAAATCAGGCGATAGTGAATGGGTTGTGCAAATTGGTATTTTAAAAATGAAACTAGATGAGGCCGATTTACAATATGTGAAGCCTGAAAAAGAGCAAGTCACACGTACGGTAGCGAATGTAAAAAATCGCAATAGTCATGTGAAACTTGAACTCGACCTTCGAGGGGAACGATATGAAGATGCACTTTTACGCACAGAGAAATATTTAGATGATGCACTTTTAGCAAATTACCATCGCGTATCGATTATTCACGGGAAAGGAACTGGTGCATTACGTCAAGGGATTCAGCAGTTCTTGAAAACACATAAGCGTGTAAAATCATTCCGTTATGGTGAAGCGGGAGAAGGCGGCTTTGGTGTAACCGTAGTCGAATTAAAGTAAAAGGGGAGATTAGATGCTTGGTTCATCATTTTGGCAAAACCCTTTAGTTGAAACTGCCGGTTATTTTAGTGTAGTTGTTCTTTGTTTAGTTGTGGCAATGGTGTTATTTGAAGTCGTGACGAAATATAAAAATTGGCAAGAAATTAAAAACGGGAATGTTGCTGTAGCGCTTGCAACAGGCGGGAAAATTTTAGGGGTATGTAATATTTTTCGCTATTCCATTGAACGCCATTCCACACTTTTAGAAATGATTGGTTGGGGTTTATATGGGTTTGTATTATTGATTTTTGCATATATTTTATTTGAATTTTTAACGCCGAGCTTTAAAATTGATGAAGAAATTGAAAAGGACAATCGCTCTGTTGGATTTATTTCATTTACCATTTCATTAGGGTTGTCATTCATCATTGGCGCAAGCATTTTGTAGGAGAAGAAAAAATGGAAACATTATCAAAAGTATTAATCGTTGTGTGTATTCTTTTTGTAGTCATTGGGGTTTATTATTTAGTAAATGTATAAGCAGCAGACTAGTAGGTGACATTTATTTCATCTACTAGTTTTTTTGTTTTTAGTTATATGGGTGGTGAACGAAAAATAGCAGGTGTGTTTATTATACAAATAGTAGTAGATGGTAAGTGTGCTTTTTTAGTGGAATGGTTGATAAAGGATACTTGCGCGTTGATTGGAGCGGAGGCGACTCGACTCTAGCAGGAAAAGAAAGCGAGTCAGTCCTAGTGGCAATCAACATATCTGAAAAAATATTAGGTATGTTGATTATCAAAATATTTCCTGTATAGAAGCGTGGTTTTTTAGCAAAACGTGATCAAAAATGACTTGCCAGTTGATTGAAGCGGAATCGGCGAGACTCCTACGGGAATAGCATGAGCTGAAGACCCCGCAGGAGTGAGGTACGAGCGACGAGGAGGCTGAGGCCATGCCCGTGGAAAGCGAGCCGAATGGAGCGGAAATCAACGTTTCATAAGACTGTATTAATAATAAAAGGTAAATCAACACGCTTGAAAAAATATATTTCTAAAATAGCATTTCTAAGTGATGTGCTTCTTTCTATCGTTACTTAAGAAATGTTGTTTAACAAGAGAAAAAATACATATTCGAGCTAAAAATGAAAAATAAAGTAAAAAGTGTTTGAAACTACTTTCTTTTTTTATTATAATATTAAATAATCAGAAAATTAAAACGTTTGATTTGAGGGGAGAGAGGTTAATGACAGAGAGGGTATGGTTACAAAAGTATCCAGTACAAATTCCGCACGACATTGAAATCCCTGAAATTCCAGTTCAGCAATTTTTAACAGATGCTTATAAGACAAATTCAAGCAAGGTCGCCATTCATTTTTTAGGGAAGGATATCACCTATCAAGAGCTATATGAATCAGCATTAAGGTTTGCAAACTATTTACAAAGCTTAGGGGTGGAAAAGGGAGATCGTGTAGCAGTGATGCTGCCTAACTGTCCTCAGGCGGTTATTGCGTATTACGGTATTCTGTATGCAGGTGGAATTGTTGTACAGACAAACCCGCTATATACAGAGCGTGAATTGCAATATCAGATGGCTGATTCTGGTGCAAAGGTTATTTTAGCTTTGGACATTTTATATCCACGTATTACAAAGGTATTAAAAGAGACACAAATTGAAAATGTCATTGTGACAGGGATCAAAGATTATTTACCATTCCCTAAAAACCTTGTTTATCCGTTTATTCAAAAAAAGCAATATGGTTTTAGTGTGAAAGTAGAGCATAGTGGTATGAATCATTTATTTACAGAAATTATGCGTTCAGCACCATTAAAGGAATTATCTATACCATTTAATTTTGAAGAAGATTTAGCACTGTTACAATATACAGGTGGAACAACGGGCTTCCCAAAAGGTGTTATGTTAACACATAAAAACTTAGTTGCGAACACGATGATGTGTGATGCGTGGATGTACAAATGCCAAGCCGGTCAAGAGACGATTTTGGGCATTCTCCCATTCTTCCACGTTTACGGTATGACAACCGTACTTATTTTAGCAGTTATGACGAAAAATCGGATGGTATTAATGCCGAAGTTTGATGTAGAGGATACATTAAAAACGATTGATAAACAAAAACCAACATTGTTCCCAGGAGCACCGACAATCTATATTGCGTTATTAAATCATCCTGATATTGGAGAATATGATTTATCATCCATTAAAGCTTGTCTAAGTGGTTCGGCGCCGCTACCCGTTGAAATACAAGAAAAATTTGAAGAGGTTACAGGCGGTAAGCTTGTGGAAGGATATGGATTGACAGAGACTTCCCCAGTCACGCATGCAAACTTCATTTGGGACCATCGTGTAGTCGGGTCAGTCGGTGTACCTTGGCCAAACACAGATGCAGTCATTTTACTTGCTGGCGAAAGTGAACCATTACGACCTGGTGAAATCGGGGAAATTGCGGTGAAAGGGCCGCAAGTAATGAAAGGTTATTGGAATCGGCCAGAGGATACAGAGATGACATTTGCCGACGGTTGGTTTTTGACAGGAGATTTAGGGTATATGGATGAAAACGGTTACTTCTTTGTAGTAGATCGAAAGAAAGATATGATTATTGCAGGTGGATACAATATTTACCCACGTGAAGTAGAAGAAGTACTGTATGAGCATGATGCGATTCAAGAATGTGTTGTTGCAGGTATTCCAGATCCATATCGTGGTGAAACAGTGAAAGCTTATATTGTATTAAAAGAAGAGCATACTGTAACGGAAAAAGAGTTAAACGATCATTGTCGCCAAAGTTTAGCAGCATACAAAGTGCCACGTTTATATGAGTTTCGAGATGAACTACCAAAAACAGCAGTAGGTAAAATATTACGCCGTACATTAGTAGAAGAAGAAAAAGCGAAGTTAACTTTAAACAAAGAAGCAAAATAATAGAAGCGAGTTGTTGACAGATTGATGAACAAATTATAATATGAAAATATGAATGAATGGTCATTCATGTTTTCATATTTTTTTGGTGGTGAACAACTTGAAACGAGATAAACCCAAATATAAACAGATAATCGATGCAGCTGTTATAGCTATTGCAGAAAATGGCTATCACCAAGCACAAGTGTCGAAAATCGCCAAACAAGCTGGTGTTGCAGATGGAACGATTTATTTGTACTTCAAAAATAAAGAAGATATACTAATTTCTATATTTAATGAAAAAATGGGGCTTTTCGTAGAGAAATTACAAGATATAATTAAAAGTGGGAATAGTTCATCTGAAAAGCTAGCACAGATGATCGAAAACCATTTCGAAGTCTTAGCAAATGATCGTCATTTAGCAACCGTTACCCAATTAGAATTAAGACAGTCGAATAAAGAACTTCGTCTGAAGATCAATGCGATTCTAAAAGAGTACTTGATGCTTTTAGATCAAATCTTAATTGAGGGTATGCTTTCTGGTGAGTTCAACCCGACGATGGATGTCCGTCTTGCACGTCAAATGGTTTTTGGCACAGTAGACGAAATTACAACTACATGGGTCATGAATGAATACCGCTACGATTTGTTAGCGTTATCACCGAAAGTGGCACAGCTCGTGTTAAATGGGTTAAAAGCTTAAAAAGGGGTGTGGGAGAATGGAGTTTCTAAGTTGGAAAGTTGATGATGGTGTAGCTGTAGTATCAATGAGCCGACCACCAGCAAATGCGCTATCTCAAGGCTTAATCAATGAAGTAAATGAATTGCTAGATGCAGTGGAACATGATGAGGCTGTTCGCGTAATTGTGTTGCACGGTGAAGGGCGCTTTTTCTCAGCAGGAGCGGACATTAAAGAGTTTACAGATGTTCAAACTGGTGAAGAATTCGCAAAGCTAGCGAAAAATGGGCAATTTGTATTTGAACGTATAGAGACGTTCTCAAAACCAGTCATTGCTGCAATTCATGGCGCTGCACTTGGTGGTGGGCTTGAGCTAGCAATGAGCTGCCATATGCGCTTTGTTACAGAAAAAGCAAAGCTAGGCTTACCTGAATTACAGTTAGGACTTATTCCAGGTTTTGCAGGAACTCAACGTTTACCGCGCTATGTTGGCGTAGCCAAGGCGGCAGAAATGATGTTTACAAGTGATCCAATTTCAGGAGTAGAAGCGGTCCAGTGGGGATTAGCGAACCGTGCATATTCAGATGAGGACCTACTGCCAACAACGTTAGAAATCGCGAAAAAAATTGCAAAGAAGAGTCCAGTCGCATTGAAAGCAGCAATACATATGCTGCAATATTCAAAACCTGCATCATTCTTTGAGGGTGTTGCAGCGGAGGCGGAAAGCTTTGGTACAGTATTCGTATCAGCGGATGCTAAAGAAGGTATTCAAGCATTTATTGAAAAACGCGAGCCAGTATTTAAAGGCAAATAAATCAGCTTTCAGGAGGTCTGTAAAATGAATATTTATGTATTAGTAAAACGCACGTTTGACACAGAAGAAAAAATTGTTGTTTCAAATGGTAAAATTCAAGAAGATGGTGCTGAGTTCATCATCAACCCATACGATGAATATGCAATTGAAGAAGCAATTCAAAAACGTGATGCGCTAGGCGGTAAAGTAACAGTCGTTACAATCGGTGGCGAGGATGCTGAAAAGCAACTTCGTACAGCATTAGCAATGGGCGCTGATGAAGCGGTATTAATTAATACAGAAGATGATTTAGATGAGCTAGACCAATACTCTACAGCTTACATTCTAGCAGAGTATTTAAAAGATAAAGAGGCAGATTTAATTTTAGCTGGTAACGTAGCAATCGATGGTGGTTCTGGTCAAGTAGGCCCACGTTTAGCAGATTTACTAGGCATTAACTATGTAACAACAATTACAAGCCTAGAAATCGATGGCGGAACAGTAAAAATTGTACGTGACATTGAAGGAGATTCGGAAGTACTTGAAACTTCTTTACCATTATTAGTAACGGCACAGCAAGGCTTAAACGAGCCACGCTATCCTTCTTTACCAGGTATTATGAAGGCGAAGAAGAAGCCATTAGCAGAACTTGAGCTAGATGATTTAGATATCGACGAAGATGATGTTGAAGTGAAAGTAGAAACAGTTGAAATCTACTTACCACCTCAAAAAGCAGCAGGTCGTATTTTAGAAGGCGATTTACAAGATCAAGTAAAAGAGCTTGTAAATCTACTTCACACAGAAGCAAAGGTAGTCTAATAGACAGGTAATGGAGGGATAATCTATGTCAAACAAAGTATTAGTTTTAGCTGAAACGCGTGAAGGAAGTCTACGTAATGTATCATTTGAAGCAATCGCAGCAGGGAAGCAAATTGCTGACGGTGGTGAAGTAGTAACGGTATTAATTGGTGATGGTGTAGCAGGTGTTGCTAGCGATTTAATCGCTTACGGTGCAGATCGTGTTGTAACAGTGGAGCACCCACATTTAAAAACATATACTTCTGACGGCTTCAGCCAAGCATTCATGGCTGTTGTAGAGCAAGAAAAGCCAGAAGCAATCGTATTCGGTCATACAGCTTTAGGGAAAGATTTATCACCGAAAATTGCTTCTAAATTACAGTCAGGTTTAATTTCGGATGTGACAGAAATTGAAGGTGCTGGTGATGACGCAGTATTTATCCGCCCAATTTACTCTGGTAAAGCATTTGAAAAAGTGAAAGTAAAAGATGGGGTTGCATTTGTAACAATCCGTCCAAACAATATTGCATCACTAGAAAGAGATGCAGGTCGTTCTGGCGATGTATCTTCAATTACTGTAGATATTACAAACTTACGTACAATCATTAAAGAAGTAGTACGTAAATCAACAGACGGTGTAGATTTATCAGAGGCTAAAGTAGTAGTAGCTGGTGGTCGCGGTGTGAAATCAGAAGAAGGTTTCGAGCCATTAACAGAGCTTGCTAACTTACTAGGCGGTGCAGTGGGTGCATCTCGTGGTGCATGTGATGCAGAATACTGTGATTATTCCTTACAAATCGGTCAAACAGGTAAAGTTGTAACACCAGACCTTTATATTGCAGCTGGTATTTCAGGCGCGATTCAGCACTTAGCAGGTATGTCGAACTCTAAAGTCATCGTAGCCATCAACAAAGACCCAGAAGCAAATATCTTCAAAGTAGCTGACTATGGTATTGTTGGCGACTTATTCGAAGTCATTCCAATGTTAATCGAAGAGTTTAAAGCATTAAAAGTAAATGCTTAATTAGGCTCTATCAATAAGCAGTCTTAAAAGTAAAGGCATGCGTCGGTTTTAACCGACCATGCCTTTTTATCTTTTATGTTGTAACGACACCTTCCGCATCGATGATCGATTCAAATTCGGCGAGTGCCTCCTCGAATAAATCGAGCGCTGTGTTTAACTCATTTGCTGTAATCACTAAAGGGGGAGCGATGATGACAGAGGATTCATGACTGTACGTATAGAAACCACGCTCAATGAGTAAGCCCATAAAACGTTTCATAAAGCCACTAGGATCCACACCATAACCAAGGCTTAGCGGTAACATTGGCTCTTTCGTGTCTTTATCGCGCGTTAGCTCAACTGCTGCAAATAGACCAATTGACCGCACCTCTCCAACATATTTATGGGAGGCGATACGAGTTAAGCGTTTTTTCAATAGTTCCCCCATAGCAGCACAATTTTCAACAAGCTGCTCATCTTCTACCACTTGTAGGGCGGCACAACCAATTTGTGTGCACATCGTATGCCCGCTATATGTTAAGCCTGTCAGTAACAGTTCATCACCGAAGTGCTGTGCAATTTCTTCACTAACAATGACTCCGCCAAGTGGAGCATACCCCGATGTAACCCCTTTTGCGAATGTCATCATATCAGGTTGGAAATTAAAGTGATCAACAGCAAACATTTTCCCTGTGCGTCCAAAGCCTGTCATGACTTCATCGCAAATCAGTAGGATACCAAATTCATCACAAATAGCTCGTACACCTTCTAAATAGCCTGTTGGTGGAACGATGACCCCGTTACTGCCTGGGATTGGCTCCAAAACAATGGCGGCGATTGCATAAGGATTTTCATAGAGCACTTGCTGACGTAGCTTTTTTAAATAATAGTGTGTGACGGCTTCTTCGGATTCAAATGATACAGGTTCATGATAAGCATGCGGTACATCAAATTTGACAAAGCCACTTAAACCAGGCTCGGCACTGAAGCGACGCGTTTCACCTGTTAAATTCCCTGCGCCAAATGTTGCACCGTGATAAGAGCGATAGCGTGAAAAGATTTTTGTACGTCCTGTGACCATGCGTGCCATTTTAATCGCATGGTCATTTGCTTCTGCCCCGCCGCATGTAAAAAATACTTTTTGCATATTGGAAGGAGCTAGTGCAATAATGCGCGCTGCAAGGTCTGATTTTGGTTTTGTGGCAAAGCTAGGTGCAGCAAATGGGTACGTCCCTATTTCGCGGAACGCTTGTAAAACGGCAGGGTGTTGATGCCCGATATTTTGATACACAAGCTGTGAGGACATATCTAGATATTGCTTATCATGCTCATCCCAAAAATAAACACCTTGCGCTTTTGTCATCACCTTTGGGGTAATATGGTTTTGTCTGGACCAAGAATGAAGTACATGCGCCTTATCAGTTTGTTGAACTGTTTCATAATTATAATTTGTCATACGTAACACTCCATTTCATTGTAGGTTTGTATTCCTGACATCTATCGTATCAACTCTAAATATGGAAAACAATGAATATTCTGATAAAAAAGTTTGTGCAGATGCACATCACATACGATGTTTTAACACATCCTCGATTAAAAAGGCGAGATAGAGATTCGTTTTAGTAAACGTATTATTAAGGTTTATATCGAGTAACGTTTCAATTTTGTTTACTTTATAAAGTACGGTATTCCGATGAATGAAAGTACGTTGGCTAATGCGGTTTGTACTGCCGTTTTCTTCTAAATAAATGCGCAAAAACAAAATAAAATCTGTGTTATTCAATTCATCATAACGATACAGTCGCCCTAACATTTCTTGATGAAAATTTTCGAGTAATACGGGATTATCAATGCCCATAATAATTTGATAAGCCCCGATATCTTTATATTTATATAAATATTGATTGTTATGCAAGTTTGCAAGTTGAATAACAGTTAACGCCTCTTCGTAGCTTTTATGGATTTTCTCCAACGCTGTATAAAAACTCCCTATGCCAATGATGACATCTAGTTCACCGTATCTTTTTTCAATTCGATTATAAATAGAGGTGACGGTTTGAGAAAACGGAATATTGATTGTTTTAACACTTGTCCGATCGATTAAATAGATTAACTGATTTCGATATTGAAAATGAATAAAATGCTCGTAGCGTTGTTGGAATGCTGTTAAAACGAATGTAGCATAGCGTTGAATATTCGTAGCCTCACTTCTAGTTGCGCATACAATAATACCGTATTCAGCATGCTTCGGAAAGTTGAGTCGTTCTAGTGTTTCTGATAGATGGGTTGCATGATGTTGGTAGTGAAAGAGAAGCTGATTCATCGCTTGCTCTTCTAAGGAACGTTCTTGTTGATTGGTCGTAATAAATTGAAACGTTGCTTTTAATAAGTCTGTTACGCGGTGTTCCCACTCCATTTGGAAGAGCGGATATTCGTGTTCGTTAGCGAATTGAATAATACAATCCGGGATTTGAGCAATGTATGGACCAATATTAATAATGAATCCAGCCGTACGTTTATTGAAAGTTTGTTTGATAAGCCTTTGGAGAGCGTTTATATCATTTGCTATTAACACACCGGTTGTAACGACGAGCTCATTCGGTCTACAAAACATAGTCAGTTCCTCTTTTTCTACGATGTTTATACCATTCACTCTACGATAAATTCCGCTTTCACCTGCTATTAACCGAAGTTGTGGAAAAAGCGATGATTGCATCATTTGCGAAACCGTTGCCATACGCCCATCTCCTTTCTCTTATGACGTAAAATATAGCATTATACTTGTGCATATGCACATTTTTTTTCTTATTTTTTGACATATACGTAAGAAAATATGACATATATAATCTGTGATAAGCATTTACGAGTGTGTTAGAAGGGGGAGTGTGCGAAGTGTATAAGTGTAATCAGATTCGTTTACAGCAAACACTGGAACAGTTTAGCCAATTCGGTGCTACAGAAAATGGTGGAGTTACAAGACTTGCCTTATCCAAAGAAGACGTACTAGCAAGAGATTATTTTAAAAAATGCTGTGAGGAGCTCGGTATGGACGTCAAGGTAGATGATATGGCCAATATGTATGCCACGCTACCCGGCAAAAAAGATTTACCACCTATTGTGATGGGCTCACATTTAGATTCGGTTATTAAAGGTGGTCGTTTTGATGGGGTACTAGGTGTATTAACGGCACTAGAAGCGATCCGTACCATCCTTGATAATGACATCGAGCTAGATGCACCACTAACCATTGTGAATTATACAAATGAAGAAGGGGCACGCTTTGACCCAGCGATGATGAGTTCAGGAGTTCTGACAGGAAAGTTTGCGCGTGATGTGATGCTCCAGTCTACAGACAAAGAAGGGACAACTTTTGCACAAGCACTTGCACAAAGTGGCTATGAGGGAAGTGAAGAAAATCGATTACGAAATGCACTCGCTTATATTGAATTGCATATCGAGCAAGGCCCCGTACTAGAAGCGGAACATATTGAAATTGGTGTAGTTGAAGGGGTAAAGGGAATGGTCTGTTATGAAATTCGCATCAATGGTGAATCTAATCACGCTGGTTCAACACCAATGGGGATGCGTAAAGACCCGATGATGCTTGCGTCGAAGATTATGAACGAGTTGGATCAGAAGCTTGGGCAATTAGACGAAGAACTAGTCTACACATTTGGACGTATGAATGTGGCGCCAAATATTCATACCGTTATTCCGAGTGAAGTTGTTTTTACAATTGATTCTCGCCATAAAGATCCTGACGTGATGAACCAAGTAGAACATATATTACTTAGTCTTCAGGGGGAGGAAAATGGCTGTACCGTCCAGGCCGTGAAGCTATGGGGACGCGATACAGTACATTTCAATCCAAACATCTGTGATGAAATTGCAGCCGCATGTAAAAACTTCGGCTACTCATCGCTTCGTATGTATAGTGGACCGGGTCATGATGCTCAGTTTATCGCATCCATCGTACCTTCTGCGATGATTTTCGTTCCAAGTGTAAATGGTAAAAGTCACTGTGAAGAAGAGTTAACAAGCTATGAGGATTGTGCAAAAGGTGCTGATATTTTACTAGAAACAGTGTTAATGCTTCAAGCAAAACAAAGCTTAAATCAAACAGCCATTAGTAAATAGGAAGGTGGTTCATGTACATGAAAAAGGTCATTAAGGGCGGTAAAATTGCGACAGCAACAGATGTATTTGAGGCAGATGTATTAATCGAGGAAGGTGTCATTACACAAATTGCTAAAAGTATTGATGTAGCAGATGCAGAGGTCATTGATGCTACAGGCAAATATGTGATGCCAGGTGGAATCGACCCCCACACACATTTAGACATGCCTTTTAACAATACCGTGACAGATGATGACTGGGAATCCGGGACAATTGCAGCCGCTTTCGGTGGCACAACAACAATTCTAGATTTCTGTTTATCTGCTGGAGAGACGAAGTTAGCGGATGCTGTAGCGAAATGGCATGAAAAAGCAAAAGACAAAGCGGTGATTGACTACGGCTTCCATTTAATGATTACAGACTTTACACCTGAAACAGAAAAAGAACTACCAACTATTTTAAAGCAAGAAGGCATTACCTCGATCAAAGTATTCATGGCCTATGCGCGGGAGTTTCAATCATCTGACCGTACGTTATTTAAGGCATTTAAAATTGGCAAGGAAACAGATACGGTTGTGATGGTGCATTGTGAAAATGGTTCGGTCATTGATGAGTTAGTAGAAGAAGCGTTAGCAAACGGTCATACAGAACCCATTTACCATGCGTTAACACGTCCAGCAGCTGTTGAAGGAGAGGCAACAAAGCGAGCAATCGAATTAGCAAACATTGCAGGAGCAAAGTTATACGTAGTACATGTGACGTGTAAGGAAGCGGTAGATGAAATTATTAGAGCACGTGAAAAAGGCTACGATGTACTCGGTGAAACGTGTCCACCGTACTTAACGTTAGATCAATCAATGCTAGCAAAGCCAGACTTTGAAGGAGCAAAATACGTTTGGTCACCGCCGCTTCGCCCAGCGTATCACCAAGACATATTGTGGAATGCATTGAAAGCCAAACAATTGCAAACGATTGGCTCTGATCAATGTTCATTCAGCTTTAATGGTAAAAAGCAACTTGGTATCAATGATTTCTCTAAAATTCCAAACGGAGGGCCGTTTATCGAGGATCGTTTTGGCATTCTTTATTCAGAAGGAGTAGCAAAAGGGCGTATTACGGTGAATGAATTTGTTGAGATGATTTCCACAAGTGCAGCGAAAACATTTGGATTATTCCCGAAAAAAGGAACGATTGCAGTGGGCTCAGATGCAGATGTAGTGTTATTTGACCCAAATGTAAAACGCGTTATCTCTGCGGAAACACACCATATGAATGTCGACTACAACCCATATGAGGGATGGGAAGTAGCAGGTGAGGTACAAACGGTTCTTGTACGCGGGGAATATGTAATACAGGACAAAAAATTCGTCGGAACATTGGGCAACGGACAATATATTAAACGTAAACCAACTTCGAAACTAACAGAGCAACTTGCACTCAACTAATAAAAAAGATAGAGGGGTGAAGAACAAATGGCAATGATTCACGACAAGATGATTGCTGAGAAGTTAAAGAGAAATTTCGAGGAATTGGAGCCTGCATTAACGAGTTATGAAGCGATGGAAGAGGCAAATCGCTGCTTATATTGCTATGATGCAGCTTGCATAAAAGCATGCCCGACAAGTATTGATATTCCGAAGTTTATTAAAAAAATTGCATCTGGTAATTTAAAGGGCTCAGCATTAACGATTTTACAGGCTAATCCACTTGGGGCGAGCTGTGCACGTGTTTGTCCTACTGAAGAACTTTGTGAAGGAGCTTGTGTATTAAATCATCAGTCTAAACCGATTGATATAGGACGTTTGCAACGTTATGCAACCGATTGGGCGATGGCGTCTAGTGCTTCATTATTTAAAAAGGGTGCGCCTCAACAAAAACAGATTGCTATTGTCGGTACAGGTCCAGCAGGATTGGCTGCTGCACGTGAGTTAGCCTGTCTTGGCTATCAGGTCACGATGTATGAAGCAGAAGAACAAGCTGGGGGCTTAGGCCGCTATGGGATTGTGGCTTTCCGTCTACCGAATGACGTTGTCGAGTGGGAAGTAGAACAAATTACAAACTTAGGGGTTAAAATTCGGACGAATACAGTCGTCGGTCAACATATTTCGGTAGAGGAGATGTTAAGTCGCTATGATGCTGTAGTGTTAGCGGTCGGTATGGGGGCCGTTCCGAATCTAGGGATTAAAGGTGAGGATCTTACAGGCGTATATGATGCGATTTCATTTATTAAAGACACAAAACTAGACAATCTCACATCGGATTTAATCGGCAAGCGAGTGGCAGTCATCGGAGCAGGAAATACAGCGATTGATGGTGCGACAAGTGCCATTCGTTTAGGTGCGTCAAATGTCAAAATTCTCTATCGTCGTACGGAGGAAGAAATGACAGCTTATGAATTTGAATATGAATTTGCGAAGCAAGAAGGCGTTCAGTTTGAATGGTTGACAGCACCAGTCAAGATTATCGGCAATGACGATGGACAAGTGGTTGGGATTGAATGTGTGAAGATGATGCTTGGAGAGCCTGGTGCAGATGGTCGACAAAAACCAATACCGATTGAAGGTTCAGAGCACGTAATTGCAGTAGATGCTGTTATTAAAGCAATTGGACAATCGCGCTATACACAACTAATTGAAGCATTTGACCTAAAACACGAGTGGGGTGTTGTAACGGTTAACGAAGAAACGTTGCAAACATCAAATCCTAAGGTGTTTGCATGTGGAGACGTCATCTTCGGGAATGGGCAAGGAGAGGCGATGGTTGTGACGGCTGTCCAACAAGGGAAAGATGTAGCTTTAAATATTCATAATGTATTTCAAGCAACATCACAAAGCGTCTAGCACATAAAGAGGGGGGAACAAGATGGCAGATTTACGTATCAATCTAGCAGGCATTGAATCACCAAATCCGTTTTGGTTGGCATCTGCACCACCAACAAACTCAGGCTATCAAGTGCAGCGGGCATTCGAAGCTGGCTGGGGAGGGGCTGTTTGGAAGACGTTAGGGGACCCGATTTTAAATGTTTCCTCGCGCTTTGCAGCAGTCAACTTTAATGGTCAACGTGTAGCAGGCTTTAATAATATTGAGCTCATTACAGATCGACCACTTGAAGTGAATTTAAAAGAAATTTATGAGACAAAAAAACGATTTCCAAACCATACGATTATTGCTTCGTTAATGGTGGAACCGAAGCGAGAAAAATGGCATGAAATTGTGAAACGAGTAGAAGATGTCGGTGTGGATGGATTTGAGTTAAATTTCGGTTGCCCGCATGGGATGGCTGAACGAGGAATGGGTTCTGCATCAGGGCAAGTGCCAGAATTAGTAGAGAAGCAAACATACTGGGCAAAAGAAGCAGCGAAATCGCCTGTTATTGTCAAGCTGACGCCAAATATTACAGATATTACTGTAACGGCAGAAGCAGCGGTTGCAGGAGGCGCAGATGCCATTAGTATGATCAATACCATTAATAGTTTAGCAGGGGTAGATTTAGATTCTTGGAATACGATCCCTCATGTTGCTGGAAAAGGAGCGCATGGGGGGTACTGTGGTCCAGCTGTAAAGCCAATCGCCCTGAATATGGTAGCTGAATGTGCACGAAACCCCCGTATTCATGTGCCGATTTCAGGAATAGGTGGCATATCTACTTGGCGTGATGCAGCAGAATTCATGTTAATGGGCTCGAGCTGTGTACAGGTTTGTACGGCTGCCATGCATCATGGATTTAGCATTGTGGAAGATATGATTGAGGGACTGAGTAATTACTTAGACGAAAAAGGGTTAGCCTCAGCGATGGATTTAGTGGGTCGTTCTGTTGCACGTTACTCGGATTGGGGGAATCTAGACCTCAACTATCAAATTGTCGCCCAAATTAATAATGATGTATGTATTAATTGCAACAAGTGCCATATTGCTTGTGAAGATACGTCGCACCAATGTATTGATCTTTATACAGAAAATGGTCGTCCGATGTTAAAAGTCCGTGAAGATGATTGTGTTGGTTGTAATCTTTGTTCGATTGTTTGCCCTGTCGATGGTGCGATTACAATGGTCGAGAAGAAAAATACATTGCCGCCAATGACATGGAATGAGCGTCAAGCGATTATGAGTAGGTTTACGCCAACGACAAATGTAAAGTCGTAGAGTGCCCGCTGAAAACTTCATAAAGGGGAGTCATCAATATGGAGAGTAAAGGAAACTATTTAAAGTCGCCCGATTTATTGCCTGTGACACATGGAAAACGTGTAATTAGCCCGTTTGGTTTTTCTGTTATTTGGGTAGGAATGGCAATCGTATTAGCTGCTTTTGCTATAGGCGGTGGGGGAATTATTCATTTACCGCTACCGTATGTGATTTTAGCAACGTTGATCGGATCAGTAGCTATTGGGATTTTTATGACTCTAATTGGTGACATTGGTGTTGAACATGGGATTTCCTTTCCAGTATATATGCGTGCCCCCTTTGGTACGATTGGTACACATTTTCCATCTGTGATGCGAGCATTTACAGCAGCCTGTTGGTTCGGGATTAACTCTTATTTCGGTTCAACGGCCATCAACGGCATTTTAAATTTATTATTCGGTTTTGATAACTGGATTTTATGTTTTATTATCTTTGTGACATTGCAATTAATTAACACGTCACTCGGTATTAAATCGATTGAACGCTTTGCTGATTTAGCAGCACCGATCATCATTTTAATTTCGTGTTGGATGTATATTACATTGGCTGATAACGCAACAGCTCAAGGAAAAGACATTTGGAGTTGGGTCGAGTCACCAGTCACGGGAGTAGCAGGCTTTACGGCGTTTATGGTAGTCGTCATGGCCAATATGGGCTTCTGGGCAACATTAGCAGCGGATATGCCTTCGTTATCTCGCTTCTTTAAAGCACCGAAAAATGAACGAAATTGGTTTAAACGCAATAAAACACAATTAATGGGTTCACTTATTATCATGCCAATTACAAATACGTTTATGGTAGCCATTGGTGCCATTTGTTATATGGCTGTATCAACTGCTGATCCGATTACAGCATTGCAATCCAGTGCAAACGGGATCGTTTTAGGGGTATTACTGTTAATGATTGTGTTAGCACAGTGGTCAACAAATACTTCTGCAAACGTTATTCCAGCAGCGACAGTTTTCTCCAATGTGGGCGGTCCGAAAGTTCCGTTCTGGGTAGGGGTTATCATTACAGGGATTATCGGGACAATTGTTCAACCTTGGAGTTTATTTGATATTTTAAATAGTGTTCTCTTAATTATTGGTGGCATTTTAACCGCAATTGTAGGGATTTTATTCGCTGATTATTATTTAATACGAAAGCGTCGGATCAATGTCCATGCACTGTACGAATTAGACGGACAGTTTAAATATTTTAAAGGATTTAATTTTGCTGGTTTAATTGCATGGGCTATTGGTGGCGGTGTTGCGAACATGTTTCCTACGTACTCATCACTGATTGGCTTCTTTTTAGGAGCAGCGGTCTATTATGTGCTTGCAAAATATTGGTGGTTTGTGAAGTATCCACAAAAGGAAATTAATAATCCGAGTGATGAGTTGTATTTAGGGATAACAGCAGGGAACGACTGGGAGATTGATAAAAAAGTGTATCAAGAGCCAGAACCGAACCTCGAATCAGAAACACTAAATCCACCTGTAGGGCAAGAACAATAGAAAGGAGTAGAGACCGATGTCATCGCATAGTGAAGTGTTACAAGAAATCGCGCAGCTGGATGTATTGTTAGCGCAAGGTTATAAGATGAAGTGCGTCTACGAAAATTTAAGTGGTACATTTATAGAATTACAATGCGAAGCCGATACGACTACGTTACAACTCTTAACAGCAGACGCCCGCAAATATCTTGCTGTGAAACTACGGGAAACGATGATTGCCTAATGAATAAGGTGATTGTTTGTTAAATGAATAATCAATAAATTATAAAGACTGTAGACAACTTTGATTTATTTTTAAAAAGCTGTATAAGTGTTTTATCATAGCCTCCGCGCTTTGCCACAGCCTACACAGGAGCTAAAACAGGCGTGGCCTGTTTGGATCTCCTGTTCCTGCTCCTGACGCTTGCGCTTTCGTCGCAAAGAAAATCTTGGCTCCTGTGGCGATGGCGCGCTACGGCAAAAGTGAATACTTCTCGATATACTAGAAAAACATTTCTCTTCTCTAAAAGAAATCATTTTCTTTCTATTGCAAGTATAATTGCCCAGCCTCTGCCGTGATGGATGAGAATTTTTCTTTATTTTTAGCAACTGATTATTGTATTCAACCAAGTGTGTTGATTAACAAAATATTTCCTTTATAGAAGCATTTTTTTAGAAAAACGTGATCAAAAATGACTTGCCAGTTGATTGAAGCGGAATCGGCGAGACTCCTACGGGAATAGCATGAGCTGAAGACCCCGCAGGAGCGAGGTACGAGCGACGAGGAGGCTGAGGCCATGCCCGTGGAAAGCGAGCCGAATGGAGCGGAAATCAACGTTTCACACGACTCTATAAAGGTAAATCAACACGCTTGTTAAGATAATAATATCCTTATGGACATTTTGCCAAAACGTTTTAGTTAGAGCAGAATAATTCCAATTTATAAAATGAACATGCTATACTACAAGCATATGTATTATGAAGGAGGCTATTTAAAATGGCAATTGTACAAGGTACAGATTCAAACTTTCAACAAGAAATCGCTGAGGGCGTAGTGTTAGTAGACTTCTGGGCTGCTTGGTGCGGACCATGTAAAATGATCGCTCCAGTGTTAGAAGAAGTAGACGCTGAAATCGGTAACGAAGTGAAAATCGTAAAAGTAGATGTGGATAATAACCAAGGAACTGCTGGTGAATATGGCATTATGTCAATCCCATCATTATTATTATTCGTTGATGGCGAATTAAAAGCAAAAACTGCTGGCTTTATGCCAAAAGAAGCGTTAATTGATTTCATTAACGACAACAAATAATCATAATAACTATACAAGTCGAGTACAAACACGTGCTCGGCTTTTTTTCATGCATTATAATAGGCAGTAGGTGATGATATGAATGATTTAATTAAAAATAAGTTAGCGATTCTTCCGGATGAGCCAGGCTGTTATATTATGAAAGATCGTCAAGGAACGATTATTTATGTCGGCAAGGCAAAAAAATTAAAAAATCGTGTACGCTCTTATTTTAATGGCTCTCATGATGGAAAAACAGCTCGTCTTGTCAGTGAAATTGAAGACTTTGAATACATGGTAACAACCTCTGAGCTTGAAGCTTTAATACTAGAGCTAAATCTGATTAAGTTACACGACCCAAAATATAATATCCGGCTGACAGATGATAAAACATATCCCTATATCAAAATTACAAACGAAAAATATCCACGTATTATTACAACACGTAAAATCAAAAAAGATAAGGCTCGTTATTTTGGTCCTTATCCTAATGCTTTTGCAGCGAACGAAACACGGAAAATGCTAGACCGTATTTACCCGCTCCGAAAATGTGCACAGTTACCAAGCCAAGTGTGCTTGTATTATCATATGGGGCAGTGTCTTGCGCCTTGTGTCAAGGATATCGACAAAAAAGTGTACGACGAAATGATCGAGGACATTTCCAAATTTTTAAATGGCGGCTATGAAGAGGTCAAAAAAGATTTGGAAGTAAAAATGCTTGAAGCGGCAGAAAAGCTTGAGTTCGAGCGAGCAAAAGAGCTACGCGATCAAATCGCCCATATTGAAACGGTTATGCAAAAGCAAAAAATTATTTCGGATGATTTATCAAATCGCGATGTATTTGGTTATGCAGTGGAAAAAGGGTGGATGTGTGTACAAGTATTTTTTGTGCGTCAAGGAAAATTAATTGAACGTGACGTATCGATTTTCCCTGTGTATCGTGATCCGGAAGATGAATTCTTAACGTTTGTTGGGCGATTTTATGAATCGCCGCAACATTTAAAGCCGAAAGAGATTTTTATTCCCCATACAATTGATGGAACACTCCTTGAACAGGTATTAGATGTTAAAGTGATGACGCCAAAGCGTGGACAGAAAAAAGAACTTGTGGAGATGGCGACAAAAAATGCGCAAATTGCCATTCATGAGAAGTTTCAATTGATCGAAAGACAAGAAGAACGAACGATTGGTGCATGTGAGGCATTAGGGGATGCATTAAATATTTCAACGCCTCTCCGAATTGAAGCGTTTGACAATAGTCATATGCACGGCGCTGACCCTGTTTCGGCAATGGTTGTATTTATTGATGGGAAACCAGCGAAAAAGGAATATCGCAAATATAAAACGAAAGAAGCAGCAAAGCATGATGATTACGGGGCGATGGAGGAAGTGATTCGGCGCCGGTATATACGTGTACTGAAAGAACATTTACCTTTACCGGATTTAATTATCGTCGACGGTGGAAAAGGACAAATGGAAGTAGCGCGTAGTGTATTACAAAATGAGCTTGGCTTAGTCATTCCGATTGCGGGACTTGCAAAAGATGAAAAGCACAATACATCACAGTTATTATTTGGTGATCCACCTGTATCGGTTGACATGAAACGGACGAGTGATGGCTTTTATTTATTGCAGCGTATTCAAGATGAGGTTCATCGTTTTGCTATTACATTTCTTCGTCAACAACACCAGACAAATGCAATTCAATCCGTGCTGGATCATATAGAAGGTATCGGTCCAAAGCGAAAGCAACAACTGCTAAAACACTTTGGGTCAGTGAAAAAAGTACGTGAGGCAAGTATCGATCAATTAATGGAAGCGGGCATGCCGAAAGCACAAGCAACTAACATTTTTCAGTATTTTCAAAATGAAGCGTTGAAAAAACAGTAGGCGTATGCTACGCTTACAACATAAATTCATATTGAGTAAAGGTAGAGGCGCGGGTTTCAAAAGTATCGCTTGTGAGGAGGAACAACTCCAGTGAGCAAGTGTGAAAGGGGAAGCCGCCGAAGTGACTAACCGTTGTTTCCGATTAGTTGCTGGTTTGGCATTTAAAAAATGTCAAACTGTCAGAATGTACATTCTGGAGAGCTATCTCAAGCAAACTTTTTCGTTATAATCGTTTACTGAGGCGGCTTTTCATATTAGTGAAAAGCCGCCTTTTTGTATAAGAAAGGGTGTGGACAAATGAGCAGTATTGTTATGAAATTTGGTGGACCAGCTGTTGCAACGCCAGAGAAAATGCAAGCAATTGCAAGGCGGGCAATAGAAGAACAAGGGAAAGGATTACATGTGGTGATCGTCATTTCACCAATGGCAACCATTCGCCGCGAGTTGCAGGCATACGCAGCAGAGCTTTCAGATAATCCAGTAAAACGTGAGCAGGATGTTTTATTAGCAGCAGAGGCACAAATGACGAGTGCGTTGTTATCCATTGCCATTACGGAACAAGGTGGTAAAGCCGTATCACTTGCAGGATGGCAAACAGGAGTTGCAACGGATAGCTTACATAATAATGCACGTATTGAAGCAGTGAAGACTCAGCGCATTTACAAACATTTTGAGCAAGGGGAAATTGTCGTGATTGCAGGCTCCCAAGGTGTAGATAGCCATGAAAATATAACGACATTTGGCAAAGGTGGTTCAGAAACAACGGCTGTAGCGGTTGCCGCCGCGATTAATGCGGAACGTGTAGATATGTATACAACTGTAGATGGTATTTATACCGCTGACCCTCACATTGTCCCCAATGCCAAAAAATTAAAAGAGTTATCATATGATGAAATGTTGGAATTAGCCAATTTAGGGGCAATGATTATTCATCCACGAGCAGTAGAGCTAGCGAAAAAATATAACATACCAGTAGTTGTTCGCTCCAGTACAGTGAATGTGGAAGGGACATTGTTAAAGGAGGAAGTGGAGATGGAGAAAAATTTAGTTGTGCGCGGCATTGCCTATGAGTCAGATATTATTCGATTAACAGTTGGCTATGATTCATATGAGGAAGCATCGTTAGCTGATATTTTTACCGTACTAGCGAACAATGGCATTAATGTCGATATTATTGTACAGGCTGTCATTGATAAGGTAAAACCAACAATCTCATTCTCGATTGAAAAAGAACAATTTGCAGAAAGCTTACGCGTATTAGAATCTAGTAAGCTATCACTTGGTTTTAGCTTTGCGGATTTTGAAGTAGGGTTAGCGAAAGTATCGATTGTTGGATCGGGTATGGTATCTCATCCAGGTATAGCAGCTCGTATGTTTACGCGACTGAGCAGAGAAGGAATTGACGTAAAAATGGTCAGTACTTCTGAAATTAAAGTGTCAGTCGTTGTACCGCAAGAAGATATGATAAGGGCAGCCAATGCATTACACGAGGAATTTAATTTAACTATATAATAGAAGATAGCTACAAAATTGACAGAAAATTCCCTCATTTTGTAGCTATTTTAATGATAAAATAGGGAGTTTCTTCTATATTAATATGACATATATTTCCGATTAGATTTGATACTTGTAGTATGTTCGCTAATTTAAGTTATTTAATCGGCTCTTTTAAGTCCCATTTCAGATTAAATGTCACAGTCCCGTGCTTAATATTTTTTTCCTCATAACATTCTGTTAAATAGCCGTTTAGTTTTTGTGTTTGTTCCGCTAAGAAACCAGCCTCGATTCGAAAACAGCGCTCTTCGAATTTTAAAATATCTGCATCCCCGATTAGAAGAAATATGGCGAAATCTTTCCCTTCTTTTTCAAGCGATAATGATCCCCAACCAGCTTGTTCAAAAAAGCTTGCTGCTTCTGCCATTGAAAAGAGGGGGAATTTCCGAGCGAGCTCTTTACCAGCCCAATAAAGAACCTCTTCTTCGTGTTTTCCTAAAACAGAACGCAATATATTATCGCGAATTAATTCATAGCCGAAAGTTGGAATCGTTTTCATATTGCTATCATTCATTTCCAAAACCCCTATCTTAAATTTTCTTATTTTTTAGACTAATTATTAAGTGAATAAATTAATAATAGAAAAATTGTACTTAAGCCAGCTAAAATTAACTTTATTCGTATGTGCTAAATGATGCAGAGTGCCTTGACGCTTGTATGGCGAGGGAGTACAATGGACATGTCATAATATTGTACCATGATGAAATACGCAGTCAATGTGTTACAAATTACAAAGTGTTGACAATTAAATGCGTGTTTTAAGTACTAAGGGGGGTAACAATCTTGTCGAAAGATCGTGAGTTTTTATGGCGCCGGTTACACTCGCTACTTGGGGTTATTCCAGTAGGTTTGTTCTTGGTGTTCCACTTATCACTGAACTTCACTGCAGTTGGTGGTGAAGAAGCTTACAATAATGCTACAGGAGCTATGGAATTAGTTCCACACTCATTATTGTTATTAATGGAATGGGTGATTATTTATATCCCATTATTGTTCCATGCATTCTACGGAATCTACATTGCATTTACTGCAACGAATAACACAAAACGCTTTGGCACATTCCGTAACTGGGCGTTCCGTATTCAACGTATCACTGGTATTTTCTTAGTTATTTTCATTGCATGGCATATTTTCCAAACACGTGTTCAAAAGGCATTTGGAGCTGAAGTTAACTGGGATATGATGGCTGAAATCGCGGACAACCCTGCGATGTTAGTATTCTATATCGTAGGTATCTTGTCTGCTACATTCCACTTAGCAAACGGTTTATGGTCGTTCTTAGTAAGCTGGGGTATTACGCAATCTCCATCATCTCAAAAAGTCGTTACTTACATTTCAATGATTTTCTTCGTTCTTTTATCAATCATGGGTGTAGTAGCAATCGTATCATTTGCAATTTAGTAGCTGAACTAGAGAAAAGCTATATATTAAACTTTTAGCAATGTTAGAGGAGTGAGAATCAATCATGGCAAAGAGCAAAGTAATTGTTGTCGGTGGCGGTCTTGCAGGCTTGATGGCAACGATTAAAGCTGCTGAAATTGGCACTGAAGTTGAATTATTCTCATTAGTTCCGGTAAAACGCTCACACTCTGTATGTGCGCAGGGCGGAATTAATGGTGCAGTTAATACAAAAGGTGAAGGGGATTCTCCGTGGATCCACTTTGACGATACAGTGTATGGTGGGGACTTCTTAGCAAACCAACCACCAGTTAAGGGAATGTGTGATGCAGCTCCTGGTATTATCCACTTAATGGATCGTATGGGTGTTATGTTCAACCGTACGCCAGAAGGACTACTTGACTTCCGACGTTTCGGTGGTACATTAATGCACCGTACAGCATTCTCAGGTGCAACAACTGGTCAACAGTTATTATATGCATTAGATGAGCAAGCTCGTGCTCACGAAGTAGCAGGTTTAGTAACAAAGTATGAGCACTGGGAGTTCCTTGGTGCAGTACTTGATGACGAAGGTGTATGCCGTGGTATCGTAGCACAAGATTTAAGAACGGAAGAAATCCGTGCATTCCGTGGCGATGCAGTAATCATGGCTACTGGTGGTCCTGGTATTATCTTCGGTAAAACAACAAACTCTGTTATCAACACTGGTTCTGCAGCATCTATCGTGTATCAACAAGGTGCATCTTATGCAAACGGTGAAATGATTCAAATTCACCCAACAGCGATTCCTGGTGACGACAAAAACCGTCTAATGTCAGAATCGGCTCGTGGTGAAGGTGGTCGTGTATGGACGTATAAAGATGGTAAGCCATGGTACTTCTTAGAAGAAAAGTACCCAGCTTATGGTAACTTAGTACCACGTGATATCGCAACACGTGAAATTTTCGACGTATGTGTAAACCAAAAGCTTGGTATCAACGGCGAAAACATGGTATACCTAGATCTTTCACACAAAGATCCACATGAATTGGATATTAAACTTGGCGGTATTATCGAGATTTACGAGAAATTCGTAGGGGATGACCCACGTAAATTACCAATGAAAATCTTCCCAGCAGTTCACTACTCAATGGGTGGCTTATGGGTTGACTACGATCAAATGACAGAAATCCCAGGTCTATTTGCAGCTGGTGAGTGTGATTACTCACAACACGGTGCGAACCGTCTTGGTGCGAACTCATTACTTTCAGCGATTTACGGTGGTATGGTTGCAGGACCAAACGCTGTTAAATACATCAAAGGCCTTAAAAAGCATGCAGAAGACTTACCAGAGTCAATTTATGAAGCACGCGTAAAAGAAGAAACTGAGAAATGGGAAGCAATTCTGAAGATGGACGGAACAGAAAATGCTTACCTTCTACACAAAGAGCTTGGTGAGTGGATGACAGACAACATGACAGTAGTACGTCATAATGACCGTCTAGAAAAAACTTACGAAAAGCTTACTGAGTTACAACAACGTTGGGAAAATATCAATATCAATGATACTCAAAAATGGTCTAACCAAGGTGCTCACTTCACACGTCAGTTAAAGAATATGTTATACCTTGCTAAAGTTATGACAAAAGGTGCTTTACTACGTGACGAATCTCGTGGTGCTCACTACAAACCAGAGTTCCCAGAACGTGATGATGAGAACTTCTTAAAAACAACTATGGCTAAATTCGACCCAGCAACGGGCGAGCCAATCATTTCATATCAAGAGGTAGACGTTTCGTTAATTCCACCACGTAAACGTGACTACTCAGCGTAAGGGGAGGAGACTTAAACATGGAGACAGCTAACACTGGCAGAATGGTAGATGTTGAGATCCTTCGTCAAGATACTGAAAACGGTTCAACTCGATGGGAGAAATTCCGCGTACCTTACCGTCACGGTATGAACGTAATCTCAATTTTAATGGAGATCCAAAAGAACCCTGTCACTGCAGATGGTAAAAAGACAACGCCTGTAGCATGGGATATGAACTGTCTTGAAGAAGTTTGTGGTGCATGTTCAATGATTATTAACGGTCGTCCACAACAATCTTGTTCTGCATTAGTAGATAAATTAACTCAACCAATTCGTTTAGAACCAATGGCGACTTTCCCAATAGTACGTGACTTACAGGTTGACCGTAGCCGTATGTTCAACGCACTTAAGAAAGTAAAAGCATGGGTGCCAATCGATGGTACGTATGATTTAGGTGAAGGTCCACGTATGCCTGAACGCAAACGTCAATGGGCTTATGAATTATCTAAATGTATGACTTGTGGTGTATGTATGGAAGCATGTCCGAACGTATCTGAAAAAGCTGATTTCATCGGCCCAGCACCATTATCACAAGTACGTTTATTCAATACACATCCAACAGGAGCAATGAACAAAGACGAGCGCCTAGCTGCAATTATGGGCGACGGTGGTCTTGCGAACTGTGGTAACTCACAAAACTGTGTAGCGGCTTGTCCTAAAGGGATTCCTTTAACAACATCTATCGCTGCATTAAACCGTGCAGCTACAGTACAAATGTTCAAGAACTTCTTCGGTTCAGACCACATGGTTTAATACACAAAAAACTGCTTAGAGGACAACCTTCTAAGCAGTTTTTTTGTTTGTTGTACTATACTTTAACCTATGCCGCTTCAAATAAGGCTGTGTTCAAAACTTTTATATGGTAAATCCAATGAAGCGAATAATATCTTCTTCTGTTTTATTTCATGTTATAATGAATGGGTATTCATTCTTTGGGATGGGATGAAAGAACAGATAAAGGGGAGGATGTATCATGAAGGCAAAATATATTGAAGATTTACAAACATGGGCAAGTGAATTTGAATTTTCGGTTGAAGTACAAGTGCGATTTTCTGAAACGGATATGTTTGGGCATGTGAATAACACCGTTGTGTTTACATATTTAGAATTTGCGCGTATTGAATATTTAAAGGCAATGGGTTTAATGGGCAAAGAAGGCGATATTCCAGTTGTTGCGGATCTTCAATGTGACTACGTACGACAAATGTATTTCGATGAAAAAATTAAAGTATATGTAAAAATAGCGCAGATCGGATCGAGTTCTGTAGACATTCATTACTTAGGAAAGAACGAAAAAGGCGAGATCGTATTTACTGGGCGAGGCACAATTGTTCAAATGAATGTGCAAACGGGCAAGGGTGTACCGTTTACCGAAAAAGAAAAACAATTATTGCTTGGGAAATAGTGAAAAAGCCCTCACCTCACGCCATTTCTAACATAATGTACAGGGAAGAGGATGGGAGGTTGTTGCTAAATGAGTAGCCAGCAGTCAGGTTTTCTACTTACGAAACGAGAGCGTGAAATTTTCCAACTGCTGATTGAGGATTATTCCACAAAAGAGATTTCTAAGAAGCTACAAATTAGCGAGAAGACAGTGCGGAATCACATTTCAAATACAATTCAAAAACTAGGCGTTTCAAGCCGAACTCAAGCACTTGTTGAATTACTGCGACTACAAGAATTGTCTTTAAACTGAATGCACACTTGCTATTTCAGCAAAAACAATTCAAAATAGACGTATGAATGTATTTTGAGGAGTGAATGGGTCACATGAATGACAGCAGTAAACATAGCTTTGAATCAGTAGCTTCGCTAGAAAAAGAATTACGTTATATTTCACACCTAATTAAGCAAAAAGGTCGTGAAATTTTAAGTAATTATACGATCACACCTCCGCAATTTGTGGCTTTGCAGTGGTTACATGAATTTGGGGATATGACAATTGGGGATTTATCGAATAAAATGTATTTAGCATTCAGTACGACGACAGATTTAGTTGATCGTATGGAGAAAAGTGAGCTAGTACAGCGTGTTCGAGATGAGCAAGATCGCCGAGTAGTACGCATTCATTTACTTCCAGAAGGTGAGCGTATCATTGAGGAAGTAATTGAAAAACGTCAAAATTATTTGCGTGAGTTGCTAGAAAATTTCGAAGTAGCGGAAGCGCAAGAGTTACTGCAATTATTACAAAAATTACATTTACTAATGAAATAGGATTGAGGCGGTACATGTGAATGCCCCGATTGGTGTTATTGATTCAGGTGTTGGTGGCTTAACAGTAGCAAAAGCGATTATGGAGCTTTTGCCAAATGAAACAATTTATTATATTGGCGACACAGCGCGTTGTCCATACGGTCCGCGCTCAAAACAGGAAGTCCGTACATTTACGTGGCAAATGGCAAAGGCGCTAGAAAAAATGAATATCAAAATGTTAGTGATTGCGTGTAACACAGCAACTGCTGTGGCACTAGAGAGCTTACAAAAAAATATGCCGTTTCCGGTACTCGGTGTTATTAACGCTGGTGCACGAGCGGCTATCAAAAAAACAAAGCGCAATGAAATCGTGGTTCTTGCAACAGAAGGGACTGTCAAAAGTGCAGCTTATGAGCAGGCCATCCATTCATTGAGCACAAAGGCGAAAGTAATTCCGCTTGCTTGTCCTACATTTGTTCCGCTTGTAGAAAGTGGAGAATATGAAGGGCAGTTCTCTTATGATTTAGTCAAAAATGGGTTAAAGCCATTAGAGGATGAGCGGTTTGATACGGTTATTTTAGGTTGTACACACTACCCCATTTTGCAAAAGCAAATTGAGGCAGCGGTTGGACCGGAAGTGCATGTATTATCTTCAGCAGAGGAAACAGCACGTGATGCAGAGGCGATCCTAGCGTTTAATCATAAGCTGCGTCAAGATACGTCCCCGCCAGAACATAAATTTTTTGTGTCAGGTTCGGTACCGATTTTCCGCTCTATCGTGGAACGCTGGTTAGAAAAAGAAAACCTAGATATCCAACGTATAAAATTTTAACTTACACTCGGTCGATGCTTTCATCGATCGAGTTTTTTAGTTGTCCTCCCGCGTTTTTGGGGGAGTGGTGCCTTTCGAACATTTCGAAATTATGTTAAGATAAGTGCGCTAATATACAAGGAGGTCTACTATGACAAGACATGATAACCGAGCTGTGAATGAGTTACGTCCAGTTCAAATTGAAAAAAATTATTTAATGCATCCAGAAGGTTCCGTATTGATTACAGTCGGAAATACGAAAGTCATCTGTACAGCGACAATTGAAGAAAAAGTACCAGGATTCTTGCGTGGTCAAGGCAAAGGCTGGATTACGGCTGAATATTCAATGCTCCCGAGAGCGACTGCACAACGTACACAACGCGAATCATCGCGCGGTAAAGTGAACGGACGCACAATGGAAATTCAACGTTTAATCGGCCGAGCATTACGCGCCGTTGTGGATTTAGAAGCATTAGGTGAAAAAACAGTATGGATTGATTGCGATGTCATTCAAGCAGATGGTGGCACACGTACAGCATCGATTACCGGTGCATTTGTAGCCATGACACAAGCGATTGCGAAATTGGGTGAAGAAAAGCCGTTTACAACATTCCCCGTTGTCGATTACCTTGCTGCGACAAGTGTAGGTATGATTGATGATATCGGTGCTGTACTAGATTTAAACTATGTAGAAGATGTGGATGCAGCTGTTGATATGAATATCGTTATGACAGGTGCTGGACGCTTTGTTGAATTACAAGGCACAGGGGAAGAAGCTACATTCTCACGTGCTGAACTGAACGAATTGCTCGCATTAGGTGAACAAGGAATTGCTCAGTTAATCGAAATGCAAAAAGAAGCATTAGGTGAAGTCTCTGCCCTTGTAGGAGCAAAGGGGGAAAGCGCACAATGAAGCAAGTAGTCATAGCGACAAAAAATAAAGGGAAAGCAAAAGATTTTGAAGCGTTATTTAGTCCCCTAGGCTATGAGGTTGTTACCATGTTTGATGTTGCACCGGATATGGAAATTGAAGAAACAGGTACAACATTTGAAGAAAATGCCGTGTTAAAAGCTGAGACACTGGCAAAGGCGTTACATACTATTGTGATAGCAGATGATTCAGGGCTTGCAGTGGATGCGTTAGATGGCGCGCCAGGTGTTTATTCTGCGCGCTATGCAGGCGACCATGATGACGAGGCAAATATCGTAAAAGTGCTTGAAAACTTAGCTGGCGTGCCTGAAGAAAAGCGTACAGCGCGCTTTATGTGTGCTTTAGCGATTGCTGGTCCGGCATTAGAAACAACGACTGTTTTTGGTACTTGTGAAGGCATTATTTTAGAAGAAAAGCGTGGAACAAATGGTTTTGGCTATGATCCGATTTTCTTTGTGCCTGAATTAAATCGTTCGATGGCCGAACTAACACCAGAAGAGAAAGGGGCTATTTCCCATCGTGGGAATGCCATCCGCAAACTAGCAGACCTTTTACCAACTTTATTATAGTACGTCAGAAGGGAGGTGTCGGGATGAAGTTATTAGTGATGAGTGATACACATGGGGATGCGGAAGTGATTAAGAAGGTTCGAGACAATCATCCACAAGTAGACGCGGTTGTACATTGCGGGGATAGTGAGCTGCCTTATGATCATGCTTATTTAGAAGGTGTCGAGCGTGTGCGCGGTAATTGTGACCGAACAGACGAAAGATTTCCAAATGAAAAGGTGTTTGAATTAGGGGAAACAACTGTGTTTGTTACACATGGCCATCTCTTTAACGTGAAATCATCCATCCTTTCTTTAATGTATCGTGCGAAGGAAGTAGGAGCAAATATTTGCTGCTTCGGTCATTCGCATTTATTAGGTGCAGAAATGATTGACGGTATTTTGTTTATTAACCCTGGTAGCTTATTAAAGCCACGAGGGCGCGCAGAAAAAAGTTATGTCATCGTAACTATCGTTGATCACAGTTACACGGTGCAATGCTTTACTGATGATAGTGAATTATTGGAAACCATTGAATTTACACGATAATGTATGGGGCTGTCCGAAAAGTTTTACTTTTACGGACAGTGCTTCGTTCGTATGTTCAATAGCCGCTGCAGGCGGTGCTTCTGCGGTGGTAGAAATAAAATTTCCACCATCCTCGGCGCAAAGGGAGTGTCCCAGAATACCTTCTCGGACACTCCCTTTGTGCCGAAAAAAGTTGGAGTAAGGCGTAATGTAAATCATTCACCAGCATATGATAGATACGGAAAACGGCTTTTGTTTTGATGAGGGCCATTAAAAGTAAAAGGGGACTGGGGAATGCACAAGTACTCTAAAGGTTGGTATGTGAAGGAATTGCGCACAAATGGTGTGAAAAAGCATCCACAATTTAGAACCCATCTAGGACTTTTCCGGACGGCGGAGTTACGGAATTTATACTTTAAACTAGTAGCAAAAGACGAATAAAATGAAACAAAAAACAGGTTAGAAGCTTTTCTAAAATTTCTAACCTGTTTTCTTATGAACTTATGTTTAAAGGTGAAAAAAGCAATCAAATCAGCTTCTTTTTTTCTGATGCATCCAGGATTATTCTATGAAGGCAGCTCATTTAAAAAGTGTCGAATAGGGGCAGTATAATAAGTGGATGCACCTTGATAGGCTGCACACAATGAATGCGAATAAATAGTATTTCTATAACGTAATGATTATGCGTATTATAGACATGATTGAATTCTATTGCAGTGAAACGAGGCAATCCTTCCCTACATAGTAAAATTCATGTTGACTTTTTGATGTGAAGCGCATATAATAAATATTGTCCTTCCTACTGGATTGAGTAGGGATTTAGACATGTCTCCATAGCTCAGCTGGATAGAGCAACGGCCTTTAAGTAATAGGAGCCTTTATATGGAAAAGTAACATATAAAGTGGACGACACCGTATCGGTAAACCCTTAACAGATGATGCTGATGGCAATACCGAGGAAACGAGATTAGTCGAAGAGCGGTTAGCAGGTAGATTAGTCGTTGCCTTTTAGAAGGTGAGAGGTTCCGTAGAGACTGAACGTGTCGCACCTGAAATGGTGAAGTTACAGTCCAGACCATCAAACAATGATTGCATTGGTAGTGAAAACTATAGTGGTAAGCTAAGCCGTCGGTCACAGGTTCGAATCCTGTTGGGGACGTACTAAAAGCATCTTTTATGATCTTGATCATAAAAGATGCTTTTTTCTGTAGTTTCAAATCAAAAAATTACTATGGGCTCCACTTGTTTTTAAAGGTTATAATAATATTGATAAGAATATATGTTCTCTAGTTCTTTCTGGAGGTGAGAATTGTGTTTTTTACCGAGCAGAGCTTTATATTACCGCTAGTGTGGGCACAGAAGGTAATTATTCCTTCTCTTAAAAATCCTTTTTATAATAGGGAAGAATATAAACGAGAGGGAGAAGTTTTAGGACCTTTTAGGATTCCATCAGAAGCTGCGAAAGCATTAGGGATTCGAAATAGGACGAAAGTAAACGAGGTATTAAAAGGCAATAAGATGTCAATCCAAGGTTATACTTTTTGGTATGAAGGAGAACGTACGTATTCATTTAAATATCCGAATATTAAGGCGTTTAAAAAAGAACATTCATTTGAACAAGTAACAAAACATACAGCGCAAACATTAAGAGAGAATCTACAACGAGTAGGTTTTGATGTGATAAAAATTTATTCTATTAAAGGAACAGAAACGAAAATTGAAGTTCCTTGTAGCGGAGTAGTGTGTAAAGGTACATGCAAGAAAATATATAAAGATTTGATTTCTGATGAAAATCCTCCTTATTGTAAACATTGTTTACCGATTATAAAATCTATTGTCCAAATGAACAATGAAGGTCCTTCCTTTCTTTATGAAGTCCGTCCGGATTTAGAGCGATATTATGATCAAAAAGAAAATGATAATAAACCTTTCTCTTATTGGAGAAAGGGGAGTAAAACAAAAATAAAATTAACATGTGTAGAATGTCGTTGTATTCAAACGGAAGAGGAGGCAACAACACCTAACAAATATACATCTAGAAAAAACAGTGGAGAGTTTTATTCTAATTTTACTTGTCCGATATGTAATTCTTTAAAAGTTAAGTTTCCTCAAATTTCTGAGGAATGGGACAGCCTAAAGAATGGGATGTTGTGTAGTAAATTACCTTATGCTAGTAATCGTTATTATTGGTGGAAATGTAAGAAGGGACATGAATGGAAAGCAACAGTTGCTTCACGCACATATGCATTAGCGAAATGCCCTCAATGTGCACTAAGTATGGGTGATTCTGAAAATGGCGTATTGATGAAGAAAGTCATTCAATATATTTTTAACGAGGGTAAAGTTGATGTAGAGGTACCAGTGGCAGACACCCTATTTCGCAATGATTGTGTAGTACAACTTAAAAATGGGCAACGCATTGTATTTGAGATGCAAGGGGATTTTTGGCATTATGACGAAAAAAAGTTGGTAAACAACAATAAGGAGCTTTACCATAAAGATACAAAGAAGCTTGCAGTAAATCGCGCACATGGGGATCTTGTGTTTCTGATAAATGAGTATGATTTTAACTTAGGTCGAAATGCGATAACAGAAGAATTGATGGCATTTGCAATTAAGGACGTTCTTGATTATGTAGAGAATGCCCAATACACAGTTGGTTGTGATATCGTTTATAATAAGCGGAAATGTCAGTTCGCTTTAAGAAACAGACAAGCATATTATGTAAGCTTATACAATCAAATTCATCAGACTAAATACAATGAAAATCTGCATCCGAAGGCACAAGGATATGCAAGATTTCAAAATATGTGGAAGGTGTTTGAGGAGAAAAGTGAATATGAAACTCGTGTTAAATAGCGCCATCTCGTTTAGAGTGAGCGCTTATTTTGATGGGTAGGGGGTTCCTCTATCGAATAGATAATGAAAGTTTATTGTGGATGTTGGCGGGGAGATATAAGGATTACTGGACATCCTTGGTGATGTTAAATTTGAATTCGCTTTAACAAACATATGAGGATTGATAGTGGAGTAGAGAACTCATTATACAGATTAACTCATAGCTCTTGTATAGCCGCAGGAAAAGTTTCTGAATGATAAGCACCTAAGTTTTGACGCGACACATTTTGAAGCTCGCGATGCGTCAAAACCATCTGAAAAAAAAGAAAAAGCACCGAAAAAATGTGGACGTAAATCGAAAAAAGAACGTGAGGCTTGGCTTGCAGAACAAGCTGAAATCGAGGCCAATCTCACTACTTATGAAAAGAAATTAGAAGCCCAATGAACGATTCCAACACCGACACTTTGGCAAGACATCCCGATCGAACCCAACTGGGGCGTCAAGAAAAATAGTGACGGTAAAAACACGTTCTGGTTCGGCTTTAAAGGGCATTTAGCTGTTTCAACAAAAAGTCAGTACATTGTGGCACGCTTGATGTCGTCCGGTAGTTTAAGTGATAGTAAAGCAGCCATACCCCTGTTAAAAAAGATAGCAGAAGTCATACCAAAACAATTTTCAACCACTATTTTTGATGCAGGATATGATTATGAAGCGATTTACCGACAAATCTTAAATCAAGACATGAAAGCAGTCATTCCATACGTTAAACGTCGTGAATCCGAAATCTTGGGCTTCGATGAACATTTTCGTCCAACATGTGTACGTGAGCATAGGTACTGTTACGATAGCTTTGACGAGAAATACTCAAGTTTAAAATTTACACGTCCAAAAGAATGTGCAACGTGTCCATTACGCGAGGATTCACTGTGTCAAAAAGTCTTTAAAATCAAATGTGAAACGGATATTCGCCAGTATACGTATCCAGCAAGAGGCTCCGCATCATGGGATAAACTGTACAAAGAACGTACAGCCGTTGAACGTGTGAATGCCTACTTAAAAGAATATGTTCAATTAAATAATGTCCGTCATCGAACAGGGAGAAAAGCCAAGCTCCATTTCAATATGGTGACGTTTATTTATAATGCCTGCAAATTAGCCGTTGATCGTTTGAATGCACAATTAAATGAACAAAACACAGCTGCTTAATTTTTAAAAAATGAAAATCAAGAAATAGGGTTAGTCTAAGCTCTTGAAAAAATCGATTTATGAAATTTATTCATTTTGAGTATTTTTAAAATTTAAGCTAATTTAATGCAATGCTAGTGAAGATGGGTATAAGAACTATTTTATTAGCTACAATCAAAGCCGTTTTTTAATATAAATGAAGTTAAAAAGAACAAATCCATTGAAAGGGATTCGTTCTTTTTATAAATACTAAATCAAGAAACTTCATTCTTTAAGGTCTATTATGCAATATGCATACCTTCATTTGGTCTATCACTATCCGAGCGACTATCCTTTTCTGCCGCATATGTAGACTCGCGTGAAGAAGTAGATTTACCAGAAGCATAGATGTCCGTAGCATTTGGGTTGCTTGGCGTCCAAGACCAGCTGTTATCAAGCTTTTGCTTATCTGTAGTTGGCGCTTCTAAGAAATTTAATGCGAAAACTTTCATTGTGTTGTCACCTCCTTTACATTCATGCTTAACCAATCTGCAATACCTTTAGAAATTTCTAAGCCAGTTAAATCTTCAATCCATAACCATTGTCCAAAACAATTTATTTCTAGGAAGTACCATTCGTTGTCTGGGGTTACAATAAAGTCTAATGCACCGTAATTTAAACCAAAAAGATTCATTAATTTAGTTACTTTATTTTGAATGTCGCTAGGCGGATTGATTGAGAAGTGAGGTGTGTTTGGTATGTCGTATCTTCGCCAGTCAATATTTGCTTTAGTAGATTTTTGTGAATCGATCTTACAGACAAAATGTTTATCTCCAACAACGGTATATCTTACTTCATAACTTTTTGGGATGTATTTTTGTAGGACAATGGGATTTTCACCAGAAACATTGAAATTTCTCTCAAGATCTTGAGAGTTAATTAAATTTACATATAATCCTTCGTATAATCCTTTTTCTGATTGATAGAAATCTTGAGCCATCATTTTAAATACAACAGTTACATGTTCGTTTACAAAGTTTAATAAATCTTGTTTATCATTAGAAATTAATGTAGGAGGCAAATTAAATCCTACAAGATTTGCATTTTCCATTTGTAAATATTTATTTTCCCCTTTGTAGGCTAAATCAAGTTTATTTAGCCAAATCTTATCCTTCAACGTGGAATAAAAACCATTAAGTGTCTTGTTCCACTCATTTTTCCAAATTTGGAATCCGGTTGAATGGTTATTTAATTCTTCTAAAGTTAATTCAACAAAGCCTCTTCTAGCCCAAATGATTTCAATCTCATCAGACGTAGTTAATGATGAGTTTTGTTTAATCTCCCAGGTTGAATTTTTAAACGTTAATACAGAATTTTTTAAAGCAGCTGTATCAAGATTAAATCTAAAGAAATTTACAGATTGCTTTTCTAAATGTTTTATTACCATGTCGACATGAATATCGAAAGAATCTGTTAAAATAAGAATCATACTTGCACCTACCTTTTATTATAATTATAGTTAAAAAAGGTAATATTTTCATCTTTTAAAATAAAATCATTCTATAGTGTTTAGTTGTGTTTAATCTTTAAGAAAAATTTGTTGAAACTTTCATTTATTTATTTTGAAATGATTTTTCTTCTTGAAAATTTAATTAATTCGATGTAAAAATACAATTTTTATAAAAGAATATAAAAACTCTATGTAAGGTTTTATTTAGATTATTTCTCACAATGAGCAAATACCAAAACATAAATTACCATTTGATTAAGTGTTACTTTCCGCTCCGAAATTAGCTTTCCGCGGGCAAAATCAATTCTTCTCGTTGCAGGGCTTGTTTGTCTCGCTTTTCCCGTCGGAGTCTCGTGCCTCCGCTACAAGTAACTATTGTTCCATAAAATAATCCATTGCTAAAAAATAATTAAAGGCACTCATTGATGAAAGTAAAGGCTGGTCCATTATACCTACAAAATGAAAGAAAATAATTTCTTTTACATAAGCGAAATATTTTTCTAGCACATCGAGAAGTATTCACTTTTGCTGTAGCGCGCCATAGCCACAGGAGCCACAAGCGCAGAGGCTATGATACTACTCTCTTTTAATACCTCTTACTATTAAATTGATATTTTTAGGATTTTTTTTTACTCATTGCTAGTTATTTATAATTATTATAATAAATTGAATGAATGGTAGATAAAAACATGTAAATTATGGTATTGTCTAATTGTGTTGAATAATATAGAAATAATTCGAAAGTAGCAAATGATAATTAAATTGGAGGATTCAAGGTATGTCTTATACAAAAAAAGTATTTGAGGATAACATAATAAAAAATGTACAACAAATAGTTTCCACAACTGTTGAAAGAAATAATATTATGCCTCTTGTAGATATAATAGATAGTACTTTTGAAATCTTAGAAGGAATAAAAAAATTCGATTTAGAGATCGGAGAATTTTGGAATGAAATAACATCTGATATTATAGCAAGTATTAACTCTGCTACTTCTGGATTTTATAGACAAGGTATAATTACGCTAAGAAGTGTGTTAGAGCTTGGGTGTATGTCCTTATTCTATTATGATCATCGAGTGGAATTTCATTTATTTAAAGAGCATGATGCAATAGCGGATAAATATGTAAGTAAGCTTATAAGAGAATATAATTTTTTTACAACTAAATATATAAATGCTTTTTGTAAAAATATAAGAGAAATAGAAAATAAAGAGGATTCAGTCAGTAATTATTTAGGTACAACTTATAAAAAATTAAGTGACATTGTACATGGTAGATATAAGACACTAACAAAAAAAGAAACATTAAAGATTGAGTATAGTCAGGAGTACTTTAGCGACTTTATAAAACATTTGAATTCTGTATTAAGTATACTTGCAACAATGTATATATTAAGATTTGGTGATAAAACAAATTTAAAAATAGTTGAATTAGCAAATAAATCAAGGACGGTGGCATTATGAGTGTACTAGAAAAATCATTAGGAGACTATATAGCTGATAGAACAGAAAGTTTAGATGATGAGTTTATAAAAGAATATTTCATCGAATATAGTAAAGAAAAAATTCAGAGATTAACTGATTCTGAACAGTATATTTTTGAAGGGAGTAGGGGTATTGGAAAAACAATGCTAATGAAATACGCTGCTTTGAAGGTCAATGAAGCATTTGAAAAAGATAGTGTGTTAGGAGTATGGGTAAGTTTCGAAGAATCAATTCGATTGGAAAGAATAAAGATGATTAGGAATGGAATTGATCCCTTTTTACAATGGACAATGGGCAAGATATTGTTAGAGATATTAATAAAGATTCAAAATTTAAGACCAGACAATATTGACAAAATAAATGAAAGACTATCAAGTATTTTTGGTTCGGAAGAATCTAAGAATAATCACTCTTTTTATTATCAATTACTTTCTGATTATATTCATGTATTAGAAACAGGAGATATCGAAGACAATATAGCACTAATAGATCAAGCGCCGTCAACTCAATTAAGTAATATATTAGATAATCCAAATAGTTTTAAGAGTTTTTTGAAAAATTTAATTAATGATTTTAAACTTAAAAGAATAGTATTATTATTTGATGAAGCAGCGCATGTTTTTTCTTTCAGCCAACAAGAAAAGTTTTTTTCATTCTTTAAAGGACTACGAGACCCTCAAGTAGCATGTAAAGCAGCTGTTTATCCAGGTATAACCAATTATGGTAAGTATTTCGAAAGAGGGCAAGATGCTAAAGAACTAAGTTTAAGTTGGTTCCCAAATAACAAAGATAATTTAAATTATATTAAACAAATACTAAAAAAGAGAATACAAGGTTATGATCAGAAGTATTGGCAAATGTTATCAGTAAAAGCAGAAATAATAGACATGATTTGCATTTGTAGTAATGGAAATCCTCGCTTCGCTTTTCATATAATAGATGAATTAGAGAGTAGTGGTGTGTTTAAACAAAAGAGTATTCCTTCGCAAAAAGTGGTAAATAGTATAAGGGTGGTTCTTGAAACTAAATGGAAAGAGTTTAACACTCTTAAGAATCGATTAGTTAAATATAAAGAATTTATCAATCAAGCAGAAAAGTTAGTAAAAGAATTTTTAATACCGAACTTAAAGGAATGGAATAATAAAAGAAGAGGTAAGGAGGAGAAACTTTCAAGTGGTTTTTATGTTGCTACTAGCGTATATGATAAAATACCACAGGTCTTTGAGGTATTAGCTTATTCAAATCTTATATCTATTGATTATACAAAAAAGAGTATTAAAAAAGGACACTTTGGATATTTTATGTCTTTTAATCCAAGTATTTTAATATCCGATGGAATAATAAAAGATGTAGAAGAAATTCAAAATATCTCAATTGCTATTGAAAATAATCAAGCATATTATCCAACTACACAAATGATGACACAATTAATTGAAACTCTAAAAGTTGAAAACGAGTTCCATTGCATTAATGCTAAATGCGATTTCAAAACTAATAATGAAGAATATAGTTTTTGCCCAAAGTGTGGTAATGTAATGGAAATACCAGAGTTAGAACATGAATCTTTATATAAAATTTTAAGAAGTCATGGTATTGATAATCTAAAGTTGTCTGAGAAAATCATTAAAAGGTTAGGTGAAAAGTTTTCAAATATTGGAGAAATATATGATGCAAACATAGATGATATAAGAATGAAATATATACAAGATGTAAGAGCAGAAAGAATAAAAAATGCAGCTATTGAGTACATGGCAGGTTAAAAGAGGTTCATTTTATTTAATTGCATTTATGAAAATAAGACGACTCTTATTGTTTGGGAAACTTTTTTATTTCAGCTTTATCAGACCGCCCCTATACGTTTATATGGTAATTAATTTCCATTAGTAGAGGGGGTATATCACTAATCAATATGATGAAGAAAAAATCATAACTTCAATATTTAAGGGCGAGTTTAGTGTGCTTATGTAAAAATCCACTTATGTTTTACTATGTTCTGAAGCGTGGTTTGTTATGGGTCTATAAATATTTCTATCTATCAAAATTTGCTTTATATTTTTCTCCTCCACACTACATTTCCCCATACAAAAACTGCATCTTCCATTGTTAGTGTTTACCTAACAATAGAGATGCAGTTTGCATGTATAAGGAGATGTTCCTCCCGTGAATCTGATAACCAATTTCAGAGGAATACCTGCATAAACAGCTCCTTCAAACTACAAACAATACCCAATAAAATTAAACACCACAATAGACATGAGCGCAAAATAGACGCAAATGACAATAGCGGCACCCATCAGCATGGGGATCATTACTGGTGCATTTTTGAAAAAGCTCACTAATAGTAAGACGATGAACACCGCGGTTAAAACGAAGAATAACAAACCAAACCAATTCATTTGCAAGTGACCTGTCATGCCTAATTCAAGAGGTGCTGTATAAACAAATTGGAATAGGCTTGATACGGTTTCCTCTGTTAAAAATTCGATCGGTGGTTCTTGTTGACTGAATATCGCCGTTACACCGAATATGGCTAATAAAAGGATCGATTCAAGTCTTGCCCAGCGAATCGGATTGAAGCCAGGCTTCGATAACTTCAGTTTGATAAGTAAGCCGTTAATTAAAACATAAAACACAAGCGGAACTAATAGCAAATGCTTAATGAGTAAGCCTTGCCCATAATCCGTTGACCATCCTGTTATATAATCAGGAACTAGTATATCTGTCAGAAATATCCCGCTGAGTGCTGTTGCTCCAAATGCTGTCATGGCAGTGGGAGAGAACCATTGTAAAAATTGTGTCCAGTTCTTTGTATCGACCGAGAACCAACTAATCACAAATACTGTGCCGACCCACACGCTGACCGCCGCAAAATGGATGAAGTCAAAAATGAACCCTAACAATGGCTCCGTCGAACTTGCATGACTTGCCCAAGCGACAGCAGCTATTACAAGTAGCACTTGCAATGCGCCGAATATAGATAAGCCTAATGAAAGGCGTTTATTGAACACCTTCAAGTAAATCATCAGCACAACAGAAAGTAATACTGTGATGTCCCATGAAAAACCAATTTTATACGAAACTAAAACATTAGCTAAGCTTGTAAAGAACCCGAAATGGGGTTGTAAAATAAGCACAACTTGCAAAATTGGCATAAACGTAAGTAGTGGAATGGCCATTGCACTTATGACTAACCACTTACGTTTAATGTGGACAGTTGGTTTATAGTCTTCTGGAATTGCTTGTACAATAAATGCCCCTAACAATAGCGCAAAACAAAAGTATAACAATGCTTGACTGAGTATTAATAATAATGTCATCGTTTATTTTTTTCTTTTTAATAAAAGAATAGCGCTCGCTATAATAATAGCGGCTAAAAGACCTAATGCTATAAATAGCGTGTTAGAGGACTGTGCTTTTTCTGTAGACTCATTTGCTGCTGCTGTTTGTTCTGAAACCTCTTTTGTTGCTTCCTCAGTTTGTGTTTCTTCTATTAAAGTAATATCTTCTTCCGCTGTTGTTTGTGGCACATTTACGGTAAATGAAAATTCACCTGTTAGCGGATGACCGTCTTCACTAATAGTAGTCCAAGCCACTGTATACTGGTCGTTTTCTAAAGGCTGAGCAAGTGTACCTGTTAAAACGCTATCTTCTATAGAAAATGTTTCAACTTCGATGTTTTGTCCTTCAGAAGATGTGATGTCAAAGGAACTGCCTTCCTCAATTTGTCCCTCATAAGTTAAAGAGATGCTGGAGAGCTCTGTCGTTACTTCTGATCCATTTTCTGGATTTGTGCTGTGTAAATGTGTATGTGCATCAACACCTGGTACATTTACAAAAATTGCTAGGAATAAAGCCGCTAAAGATGTTTTTTTCAAAACAAAATCCTCCCTTTTCAAAAGAAAATATCATAAATTTATCAACGCTTATTGTATAGGATAAATGTGAAATTTAAATGAGATATAGCTTGATCAGCTATATATTTCTTTCTTAGGATGTGAACATTATGTGAAAATTATAGGTTTTTATATAAGTTGAATTTATTATTTGAATACTCGTAATGAGCAAAAATACATCCTAAAAATGGCTCATCACTGTAACTTGGGATTGATTTCCGCTCCAAATTTATTTGCGACGAAAGCGTAGCGGGGCACGGAGGTACGAACGACGAGGAGAATGTGCCATGTATGGCAACCCCGACTTTTAGTGGTGAATACTTATTTTCCTTTTTATTAACTTTTAAATAAAATTTTGCGCATAAGAACAAATGTTTGTGTAATGGTTGTAAGGAGGCGATAGATATGGAGTTGAATGTAGTAGACAGCATTAAGACAAATAATTTTGAAGACCCTAATATGGCGATAGTGATAGGAGAGCTTTGGTAACGCGCAGGAGCAATCTTACATGGCTATGAAGGTACGGTATATGGTGTGTATGATACATATATGTCTAACTATAAGGGTGATTATCGATTGTCAGTTGCGGTAGAATCTTCTAACAGTGGCGAAACTATTAGAATAAAGGATGAACAACAATATCGTGTATTCTCTGTAGATAAAGAAATCGAGCAAGGTGTGTATAAAATGTGGCAAACAATATGGGGGCTTGAAGAAGCTGGAGAATTGCAGCGTGCTTATACAGTAGATTTTGAAAAATATACATCAACAGGTGATATTGAAATTTATATTGCTTTAAAATAAAAAACTGTAGCAACACTATGAGGAAATAATCAAACTGTTTTATAAAGTGATGATATTTAGCTCAAACGAAAAACACCATTTTGATCAAACTTTTTTTCAAAATGGTGTTTTTGAATTTGCTGGGTTTGAATAGAGTTTTTTAATCAATCTTTATTCTAAATTCACAACAGGAATAGTAAAACACTGTTCCTTTTTTGTCATTAAGTTTCAGCACACCATAGTTCAATTTCTATTTTTAATTCAGGCAATCCTAATGCTGATATATATGCAATTGTCATAGATGGGAATTCACTATCAAAAAACTTATCCCATTTAAGGTCGAAATAATCCCAATCTATCTCTTCAGTCGCCCAGATATTAACCTTAATAACGTTCTTTTGAGACAACCCCTCTGATTCAAGAACCTTTTTCATGTTTGTAAAAGTATTAGTTATTTGGTCGTTTAAACTCTTCGGAATATTGCCGTTCATATCTGTTCCTATTTGACCTGATGTTACTATTAAGGCTGCCCCTTTAGGCACTCTAGTGATATGACTGTAGTCGCCTACTGGTTTTGGCATTAGCTTAGGGTTTTTTCTGATAATTTTTTCCATAATATTACCTCACTCATTATAAATTTTCTGCATATCTTTTTAAATAATTAGGCAGACTCCACCAATTATTATTTTTCTAAAAGAAAACTGCAGTCGAGTACCCATAACCCATAGATAAAAGCACAAGTATTTTCTTTTTCATGGTATGGACACTCCCTTTCTTTATAATGTAAGTAAAAGTATATGTTACAAAATTTGTAATAGTTTTTATAGAATCGATTTTACCATATTAGAGTATATGTTAACAAAATTTAATTGAACATTTTGAAAAAGATACACTTCAACTAACGGGAGCTTTAGTAAATTGAGAATTAGGCTTTTTATTGTGAAATTTCAATTATAAACGCAATTTCCTAATACTGATTTAGGAAGAGATACTTAGTCTACATTTTTATTTTACAAAAATCATATTGATTAATATTTTTTTAATAATCATGAATTATAGTACAGATACAATACAAGTCAAAGGGGTGTAATTATGGGGAAAGTGTTCATAGTGCTGGCAATTGTTTCATTTCTACTGTCTGTTTCCTTTTTTATATTTGAAATAGTGAAAAATGGATTTAAAAACAGTAATTTCAAACCAGCATTAATATTGTTTGTTGTTTACATCATGAGCATAATATCATTTTTAATTATATATAACACTTAGGAGGGAAGAAATGATAACTTTGAAAAATGTTTCATTCGATGTAAATGGGAATACTATTCTAAAAAGTATCAATCTTGAGTTGAAAAAAGGGAAAGTGTATGGACTATTGGGACCAAATGGGGCAGGAAAAACTACGTTATTTAAAACGTTATTAAATACAATTAATTATAAGGGGGACATTCTCAGAAAACCGGATAATCTAACAATTGGAAAGTTAATCGAATACCCTGCCTTTTACCCTAATTTAACCTGTATAGAAAACCTGAAATTACATGCATCATATGCTGATATTGAGCAGGATGATTCTAGCATAAATGACTTACTAAGGTTAGTCGGGTTAGTTGATGCTAAACAAAAGAAGTTTAAAGAATTATCCATGGGGATGAAACAACGATTGGGTGTGGCAAAAGCCCTAATGGGTAGTCCGGATTTATTACTGTTGGATGAGCCTACTAATGGGTTAGATCCTATGGGTATGAAGGATATGCGGGATCTTGTAGAAAGGAATCTTAAAAACAAAGATAGAATAATATTGATCTCGAGTCATAATTTAAATGAAGTTTCTTTGATTACAGATACTTTGTTATTCATGAGAAACGGAGAAAAAATCTTGGAAATTGATAATGAAGAAAATATATATATGTATGGAAAAGTACAGCACATAGAAAATAATCTAAAAAAAGATATTACATTACTTGAAGACAATAAAAAAGAAACCTATTTCATTGCAAGTGAAATGAAGTTTAATGATTTACTGGCATATAAGGATTTTATATACAAGGACGTACAAAAACTTACTTTGGAGAACTTATATATCAAGTTGATGTCTTCAGATTTAATTGAGGTGACAAGACATGCTTAAGTTAATTAAAAATGAATGGGTTAAAATAAAAAGCGAAAAAGTAATTCTGGTAATTGTGGTGCTTAGCTTGATTCCATTACTAATGAACTTTGCTAACTTTGCCATAAATAATAGAGATATAAGCCTTGATAGTGGTTTTTACTTCACCTACTATAATCAGTCTTTTATGATGTTGCCGATCATTTCAAGCGTGTTAATCTCCTTTGTTTTTTATATTGAATTTAAGAACAAAACATATTTGGACTGGATAACTTATAATATCCCATGTTTTCGGCTACTTTTTTCCAAAATCTTTGTATCCTTAATTATTATGTCAATTATCTTTTTAATACAGTTACTTATTTTATGTGTTTTTTATTTTTTTGTAGATGGTAGGATTAAAGATATACTGCGTTTGATTTACTCTTATACAACCCTGAACGCAATAGTTGTGCCGACTATAATATTAACTTTCGCTGTAATTATTCAATTAACGAAAAATGTAGTGGCAAGCATCTCTATTGGGATAGGAATCACTTTATTGTCAATGATTCTAATGGCAGCACCTTTTTCATTTTTCATACCTACAGCATTCGGGTATAGACTGGGATTACATCTAATTGATAATGAATTTTACTATGAAGGGGGTATGTCATCAACTATTATAGGTATAGGTTTGTTTATTCTAATAAATTCTATTATGCTGATTATAAATTTAAGAATAATATATATAAAGAAGCTATAAAGAGGAGAAGAAATTTGGCCATGGAAGACACACTCAAAAAATTAAACATTTTTGTGCTTGAGGATGATCCCACTATATCAAAGTTCTTACATGTATTTTTGAATGATTATTTTAATAAGGTTATTGTGAAAACGGATAATCGATTTAACTACTCGGATTTTGGCAATATAGATATATTTTTATTGGACATAGAAATACCATTTGATAATGGGTATGAGGTTTGTAAACGGATTAAAATGATTTATCCTGAAAAGCCTGTTATTTTTCTTACAGCCCATAGTCAAATTGATGACAAAATCAAAGGGCTGGAGTTGGGAGATGACTTCATACCTAAACCGTTTGAACCGTTAGAACTTATTGCAAGGCTAAAAAACTTGCTGCAAGCCAGGTATATTCATCTTGTCTATTTAAATGATATAGTTGTCAATAAGCAAGCACATATCATTTTAAACAGTGAAACAAGAACCGAAATACCATTAAGCAAGACGGAAAAAAAATTATTCTTTTACCTATATGAAAACATTAATATTAGCTTGTCAAGGGAACAAATAATAAATCATGTGTGGGAAGGAAACGATCAAAATAATCAAGCAAATTCCTTAAACGTTTACATAAATAGTTTGAGAAATAAAGTGGATATTGAGGGCAAATTGATCCAAACCATCTATGGTTATGGCTATAAATTATCTGTACCAAAGGAATGATGTTATTGAATAAAAAGCTATATCTTTTCACGCTTATCTCGATTATGTTCTTCCCAATTGCCTTTATGATATCGAACTATATTGTATTAGGTATCCATCTATTACATGATTATATAAAAGGAACAGACACTCCTTTCATAGCATACGAAAAGTATATATACGTGTTTTCCATTTTTTTTGTTATGATTTTATTATATGTTGCATTTCTTTCAAAAATCATAATTAATATTTCATCTGAAATAAGCTTTCTTTCCAATTTTATTAGAGATATAGCTAAAGACCAAAACTATCCAGAACCTGTCAAGATTCAAATGTTAAAGAATATCGAAATGAAACACCTTGGTGAGTCAGTGAATATATTAATTAACAGCTTAAAGTATAATCAAGATAAATATAAAGAATCGGAAGAACTAAGGAAAAGGTACTTAGATCAACTGGCACATGATATTAAAACACCACTATCTATCATTAAAATTAATTTATATTACCTACAAACAGGACAAAACATCAATGAAGCAATAAAAGAAATAAATAAAAATACAGATACTATATCTACCCTAAGTGATCGGATATATCACAAAAATTACTTGAACTCTGATTCAATAATTACCCACAGGTCACCAATTAACTTGGAAGAGTCCATCAATCAGTTTATGGAGAAGTGGAAGAACGCTTTAAATCATAAAAAAATAAAATATCTATTCAATATAGAACCTGATATTATTTGGACGTTGGATAAAGTATGGTTTGAAAGACTTTTCGATAATGTATTACAAAATGTTTTATATCATTCTGAAGCTAATCATTTAACAATAGAAGGTTCTAAAGAAGAAGGTAAACAGAAGCTGATTATAATGGATAATGGGGTAGGCTTTAACCCAATGGAAAAACTTCATCAATCAAGTCGAAAAGGATTGAATATTATTAATGAGGTTCCTAAGTTATTAAACCTTCACATTTCAATAGAGAGCAATGAATCGGGTACAAAAATTATACTTACTCATACCGATCATAGTAACTAATAAAAGGTTTTTTATCGTTACAGAAAGAGATATAACTGTCTCGCAAACGTGCGCTATTATTGAGCAACACTTTTAGGAAATAATCAAACTTTTTTATCCATGTATCATTCTTAGCTAAAACGAGAAGCTCCATTTTGGTCTTTTTTTTCAAAATGGAGCTTTTTTATGTGCTGTTAAATAAGGGATGAATAGAATTTTTTTATCAAGCTTTATTACAAACTAACATTTGCGCATTCCTTTACTAATCAACAATTTGAAAAATAAGTGTAGTCTTGAAAAAATAATACACTTGAATGGTTTTTTATGTATTTTTCAGGCAATTATCATTTTCCCTATATAAAATGACGTTTATAGAAGGGAGTGGATGAAGTGAATTTTAAAAAATTTGGATTAACTTCAACGATTGTTATATTAGTATGGGCCCTTGCAAATGGAGGAATTGTCAAGGCGGACGATGATGACTACTACGATGATGACTATGAGGACTATGAGGACTATGAATATGATTACGATGAAGAATATGACGATGACTACGACTACGATGAAGAGTATGAATATTACAATGACCAAACAGATGTAATAACAAATATGAACACGTGGCATATTTGGACAAGAACGACCGTCGTTAATAAAGGAGAGCTCCCTTTTCACGAAACGAAATTAGTTCAATTTAAGCTGGAAAATGAGGGGGATGCCTTGTCACTTTATGTGATTCCTTTAGATGGAGAATTATTTGTTCCAGGTAAAGCGATTGCTGAAATGTTAGGTGCCGAGGCAACACTTTATGATACAAGCGAAATATTAGAAGTAACTACTAGGAATACGGAATTACTATTTCGTGCCGGGACAAATGTGGTCTATGATAACAAACTAAAATCACCTATGCCAGCTACTGCTTTTTATATGAACGATCATGTATATATACCGATTAGTGTTATTACCAATGGGTTAGGGTATGTAGCAGAATGGCAGGAAGAGAGTGACACGGTCGTATGTAAGTCGTTAGCAATGTAAAGAACGGGGAGGGGATACAATGAAAGATCAAAAGAAATCAAAATGGATATTAGGTACATCCGGTGTAGTATTGTCTGCAGTGCTTTTAACCCAATTCAATGATGATGTACAATCGGAATCCACAATCACGGCGCTCAATTTGGCAAATGAGCAAACAGAAAACATGTCAGCGCGTGAAAAAGAGCTTGCTCAATTGGATTGGACCAATTTTGAGATTGTTGGAGTGAACCAACCGCAACCGGATCGTATACAAGTGGACCGAAGAACGAGAAGATCTTAAATTTTAAAGTGAGATGAAGCAGCTTGGATACTCTTTCATTAAACATAATGAATACAAACTTTTATATCGAAATTTCTGGACAGCGCAACGTAAATTGGCAAGAAAAAGTGGAGCAATGGTTATGTTATGTTGCGAAAGAATGGTCTAGGTTCGAGCAAAATAATGAGCTAGATACGTTAAATCAATTAAAAATAGGGGAAACATTGCAGCTTTCGGCTGATTTATATGATTGTTTAAAACTAGCAGATGAGTATTACATGTTAACAAATCAATTATTTTCCCCGTATTTAAAGTACGATTTAGAACGACATGGATACAATCAATCATTTCCTTTTAAAGAAGCAGCAAGGACATCCATACAAATAGATCAGACAGACGGTAAACCATTGCTGTTTTTAAATGAACAGCGCGTTTTGAAAATGGATGACCAACAAGTTGACCTAGGTGGTTTTGCAAAAGGATATGTCGTTGAAAAAATTGCACAGTGGCTACAGCATGAAGTGGCCCCTGAATACGGGATTGTTGATGGTGGGGGAGATATGAAAATGTGGTCATCAGGAGAAAAAGTATGGACCATTGGAATCGCTCATCCATCTAAAAATAACGAAGAGATGCACTATATCAAAATGAGAAACGGTGCCATTGCCACGTCAAATCGAGTGTTTAGAAGCTGGAGACAAGACGGAAAGGCAAAGCATCACTTATTAAATGGACAAACGGGAGAGGTCATCGATAGTGCTATCCTCCAAACAACGGTTGTGACAAATTCATTATGTGTAGCTGAAGTGGCAACGAAGCTTTGTTTTTTACTACATGAAGCAGATTTTCAACAATGGTTTGACAAACAGAAGCTTCCATGTGCTTGCTTTATCGTAAAAGAAGATGGAAATAGCTATTGGCTGAAAGGAGGCGAACAAATAGATGTTTCTTAGTACGTGGGAATGGATTCGATTATTAGGGTTTTTAGCGTATTTTTATTTCACTGTGTCACTTATTTTTGGCTTATTAAGAAAAACACCAGCTATCCAATCCAATAAAAACTTGTATTTTCAATTGCACCAAAATGCAGGATGGATGGGGTTTATAGCTGTTATTGCACATATGCTTTTATTAATCATTGATCAATACGAGCCGTATCAAATTGCAGAAATCTTAATACCGTTTTTATCGGACTATCATGCCGTATTTTCTGGATTTGGAACGATCGCCTTTTATTTATTTTTAATCGTCTTTGTCACATCCGATCTTTTGATTCGAAAAATGGATTTTTCCATCTGGAAGAAGGTGCATATGCTTGTTTTACCCGCTTGGATATTATCCTTGATGCATGGACTATTCATCGGAACAGATTCTAAAAATACGGTCGTCCTGCTTTTTTATGGCGCGACAGTAACAATTGTTGCCATCATGCTCCTTATACGAGTCATTAGTGAAGAGTATAAGAAAAAGGAAAAACTTCAACAAAAGAATGAGACGGCCACGAAAGCTGTAACTGAATAATGATAAACTTCCAAGGCGTTGTGTTTTTTATGAACCGTAATGTAATCGCATCTTGATTGTAGAAATAAGGCGTTACCCATTCAACGATTGAACAGGTAACGCCATTTTTAGTGTTTGATGGAAGGGAATAGGGTGCAAAATGTTGTACCTTTTCCTAACTCACTTTGTACTTGTATCATGCCGCCATGTTCTTTCACAATTGCTTCTGCAATAGACAGTCCTAGCCCTGTACCGTCTCTTTTTCGCGCAGCATCACTACGGAAAAATCGGTCAAAAATAAGAGGAAGTTCGTCTTTAGCAATACCGATCCCTGTATCTTCAACAACTATTTTGATTTTCTCATCTGTTTGTGAAAGCTTTAGAGAGATAGAGCCATGCGGTGTATATTGTACGGCATTTTCTAAAAGTATATAAATTAGCTCAATGATTTTTTTCGGATCTCCAATCAATTGGACATCCTTTTCAATGTCTGTTTGGAAAACAATTTCTTCTCGTAATGTTCGTTGAAACTTCTCGCTAATGCTTCCTAGCAAATCTGTCAGGGAGAATCTTTCTTTTTTTACTTCTAAACGATTTTGGTAATGTCGTGCTAAAAATAATAGTTTTTCTAGTAGTTCTTTCATTAGTTCAGCTTCATCTTTTAAATCTTGAATTAATTCTTTGCCAAAATCACTTACATTTTTGGATTCATCAGCTGCTAAAATATCAAGAGAGCTATAAAAAACACTGAGTGGCGTTCGTAATTCATGAGAAGCATCCGAAACGAAATTCTTTTGTTTTTCGAGCGCATTTTCAATCGGAACCATTGCTTTTCCGGCCATATAATAACTTAAAAAGCCAATAAATAAAGTAAAAATGATTACTAACACAACAAATAGCAAAAGCATCTTTTGAAAAAAATGATATTGCGATGTGGTAGATTTCCCTAAAACAATATAGCCAAGTAACTCCTCTTCAAAGTGTATCGGTTTGGATAAGAGAAGAAAATGTTCGTCATGCCAATGTAATCTCTTTACGAAACTTTCAGATGTATCTTCCACTGAATAGATGCTTTCGATTTCTTTGTATAAACCTTTATAAGTTTCATCGCCGTGAACTAACCTTTGCTCTTTTGTATAAATATAATAAAAATACAGGCGATTCGGATTAAATTCTAGTTTCCGGTCTTGATCATACATATGCTCAAAAAAGTCATGGTATTGTTCAGTATAATAGGTTTCAAGCTCTTCCATTTGCTGATGATCCATGAGTTGAACAAGTGAAAAATAAAGAATGACAAGAAAAACGAAGAAAAAGCCTAAAAAACAAGTGGAGTAAAATACAGTTAATTTTTTTCGTGTTTTCTTAAACATAGGTCGCTCTCACTCTGTAGCCGATGCCTCTAATATTTTCAATCATTGATTTTGGTCGCCCAGCATCAATTTTTTTACGAACGAGCTTTACTAATGCATCGAGGTTATTGTTCGTTATTTCATAGTCAAATCCCCAGACATGACAGTAAATTTGCTCTCGTGTTAGCACAATTCCTTTGTTGACAAAAAGATATTCTAATAAAAGAAATTCATTTTTGGTTAACACGATTTCATCCTGATCTTTAAAAAGTGTCCTTGCATTTACATCAAGTGTTAAATCATCAATTTGAATGAATTGATTAACCGGTTTATCTTTTCTTCTTAAAACAGCACGGATTCTAGCTAAAAGCTCTTCCATCTTGAATGGTTTCACGACATAATCGTCAGCCCCTGCATCTAATCCTTGAATAATGTCAGAACTATCATCTTTCGCTGTTAATATTAAAATGCCACCTGAATATCCGTTCTTTCGAGCTGCTTTACATACGTCAATACCACTTATTTCCGGCATCATCCAATCTAAAATGACAAGATCGTATTGGTCAACATGTATGTATTCTAATGCATCCTGACCATTATCGACGGCATCCACTTGGTGAAATTCTTTTTGAATAATGTGCACAATATTTTTTCTTAAACGATCATCATCTTCTGCAATTAATATTCTCAATATACTCCCACCTTTACTTCGTGATTCATATTAACATTTTATGAAAATAACATGAAATTAATCTGAAAAATAGCATCGTAAGATTAATATCTCTACTGTCTATTCTACTCTAGAAAAAAGTTTTTAACTCCATTTTCCAAAAGTAATAAATAAGGTACTGTTTTTTCAGACATATTTCATATTGATTGGTTACATTAAAGTGGACAATCGATATGAAAAGGAGCTTTTTTATGAGATATTTGAAAATACTATGCATCGCATTGACATTTATTTTTTCAATTCCGTATGGAACGACTGTATTTGCTGATGACGATTTTGAAGAGCACTATGAATATGACGACGGGCATGGTGACAGAGAAGAACACGAAGATGAGCGTTATGAGGACATAGGGGAGCTGATTGGTTGGTCTACATTGGTAACTATCGGTGTTGCAGCGTTACTATTTCCTACAAGAAAAATAATGAAGTCGGTGATTACAACATTCCCACAGTCTAAAAAGTTATATGTATCATTTACAAAGTGGTTAGGTAAATACCATATACTGATTGGAATAGCTGCCCTAGTGTTAAGTATATGTCATGGAGTGCTGATGTACTTGCACGAAGGGGAATTGGAGAGCGAAGGCATTACTGGATTAGGAGCCGTTATAATTATGGTCATCGCTGCTATCATGGGGGCGGTTTTATTTAAAAATAAAAAAGTTAAAAGTCTTCGCACAACGCATACAATTTTAGTGACTTTCGGAGTGGTTATCGTGCTTTTTCATATTTTCCTCTCCTAATGAAGTGAGTTGATTCAGCAGTTTAGTTAATACACGTTCAGCAAATACAATCATTTGACATTCTCTTCTACACTCCTTTATAAAAAGGTAAAGGGTATTTATGGGGGTAATGGGATAATGTATAAAACGTTTTGTCGGACATACCAGCACACATTAAAGTTAGCATCGAAATGGATGAACTATCGATTACCCAAAGTAGTAGAAGGGAAAAATAGTGTATTAAAGTTACCTGAGCTTGTACGAAAGCAAGGAATACATCATGTGTTAATTGTAACGGATCAAGGAATTACAGCACTTGGTTTAATGCAGCCGTTATTAGAAGGGCTTCATGCACAGCAAATTCGGTATGCAATATACGATCAAACGGTGCCTAATCCAACCATTACAAACATTGAAGAAGCATATGAACTGTATAAGCAAAGTCACTGTGAAGGGATAATAGCATTTGGTGGTGGGTCACCGATGGATTGTGCAAAAGGGGTTGCGGCACGTGTTGCACGTCCCAATTTGACTATCCCACAAATGAAAGGCTTACTTAAAATTCGAAAAGAAATGCCGCCATTTTTTGCGATTCCGACAACGGCTGGTACAGGTAGTGAAGCAACGGTGGCCGCCGTTGTGTCAAACAGTGAGACACATGAAAAGTATGCATTAATGGACCCAGTATTAATTCCGCATGTGGCCGTGCTGGATCCATTATTAACGGTAAAGCTCCCACCATTTATTACGGCGACAACGGGCATGGATGCATTAACACATGCCGTCGAAGCGTATATCGGGTTAAGCAATACGGAGGAAACGCGTCGATATAGTCGTGAAGCGGTGACGCTTATTTTTGACAATTTATATACAGCGTATAGCGATGGAGAAAATATGGAAGCACGTAAAAACATGCAAAAAGCGTCCTACTTAGCAGGTGTTGCATTTACCCGTGCTTATGTAGGAAATGTCCATGCCATTGCCCATACACTTGGTGGTTTTTACGGTGTTCCACATGGCTTAGCAAATGCCGTATTATTACCATACTTACTTGAGTTTTATGGGGAGACGGTGCATAAACCGTTAGCCGAGCTGGCGGATGTCATCGGCATCGGGGCATCTTATCAGTCGGTAGCCCAAAAATCGACGGCATTTATTGAAGCAATTAAACAACTAAATCGAGATATGCACATTCCAGACAAAATCGAAGGCATTGTAAACCGTGATATCCCTTTAATGGTGGAGCGTGCGTTAAAAGAAGCAAACCCACTATACCCCGTGCCTAAAATTATGAATAAAGATGAAATGTTTTATATATACCAAATCATTCAGCCTTAAATAAAATATTTGTGAATTTACTCGTTATAAGTTATTAAAATAAAAGCCTAGTCAATCTAATTGTTTAAACCCGCATATCACAATGTTAGAGAAAATCTAACAAGTGATATGCGGGTTAAAGGCTTACTTTTTGGTGAGCTGTTGTCTATTAATACAGCTGCTTTTCGATATCAGCGGCAGCTTTTTTGATTTGATCGATTAATTGTTGTTCACTATAATCGTTGTACCGGACTTCCGGAATAACGATTGTAATAGAAGCTAAAATATGATGCGAGGCGTTTAAAATAGGGGCGGTTACGGAACATGCACCACGTACGCGTTCGCCTCGACTTTTAGCATAGCGTTGCTTTCGAATGTCCTCTAGCTCTTGCAAAAGCTGTTCCTTTGATAACACGGTCTCATGTGTAATAGGCTCCAGTGTTATATTGTCAATGTAGCGTTCTACATTAGGCATAAACGCTAACAATGTTTTCGACGAGGCCCCTGCATAAAGAGGAGATGTATCACCTACAAACATTTTAGTAGAGAGTGGGTAGGTTGAATCGTAATTTAAAATACATCTTCTTTCGAGGCCGTCAATTATATTCATCGAAACACTTTCACCGATTTCCTCATTTAGCTTTTTAAGTATAGGCTCCGCTACAATGATTAAACTTGACTCTTCCTTCACTAAATTGCCTAAATATAATAGCGAATGCCCCAGCTGGTAGCGCTTTGTTCGTTCATCTTTATGCAAAAATCCTTCGTACACAAAGGTGGATACGAAGCGTTGTAAACTTGAAATCGTAATCCCAGTCTTTTTACTTAACTCTGTTAAAGAAAGGCTAGGCTCCTCTTTCGTGAAAGCTTTTAACACTTTAATCGCTTTGTGTAGCGACGACATTGTATAGTTTTTTTCGAATGTTTCTTTTTTCATCTCGTCACCTACTCAAACAAAATTACTTTTATTATAGCGTACTTTTATTTTGCAAGAGAGGGTTTTTGAAATTGCTCTGTATGCTCACCAAGCACGGGGGGAGCTAACTTATATTGCACATTTAAGTTTGAAAATTGTAATGGATTTTTGATGAATTTTACTTTCCCATATTGCGGATGCTCAATTTCTCCAACCATATCGCGTGCGATAAATTGAGGTTGCTCCAATGCTTCGGCAATGGTATTCACACGCCCACCTGGTATTTTGAATTGTTGCAATAGCTCAATCCATTCGTCACGTGTTTTGGTCATTGTAATGTTTGTAATCATCTCCACAAGTACAGATTCGTGTTGTTTTCTTAACGAGTTTGTAAGGAAGCGTTCATCTGTAGCCCATTCCTCATGCCCAAGTACGGTACAAAGCTTGTGGAACTGTGCATCTGTTCCTGCGCAAATCATTAATAAGCCATCCGCACAATGGAATACTTGATAAGGGGCTACGTTATTATGACGATTGCCAAGTCGTTCAGAAACAAACTCAGTATTTACATAAGCACTGGCTACATTTGCTAAGCTGCTCATTTGTACATCGAGTAAAGATAAATCGATAAATTGCCCTTCATTTGTTTGGTCGCGCATACGAAGAGCGGCTAACACCCCCATGACAACATAATGAGAGGTTAAAATATCTGCAATGGGTACTCCGACCTTTGTAGGCTCTCCACCAGGACTACCTGTGACATCCATTAATCCGCTCATTGCTTGAATGACAGGATCGAAGCCCGGTTCATAGGCAAGGGGGCCCGTTTGACCAAACCCTGTGACCGCACAATGGATAAGGCGCGGATTTATTTGTTTTAATTGTTCGTACCCAAGCCCCATGCGCGCCATATCACCTGTTTTAAAGTTTTCCAGTAAGATATCCGCGTCCTTTACTAATTCTTTGAATTGTTCGCGTCCTTCTTCGGATTTTAAGTTGATCGTAATCGATTTTTTATTTCGATTGGCACATAGGTAATACGTACTTTGATCATGAATGAAAGGTCCCCAGTCCCGCATACTGTCAGAGCCATTTGGGTGCTCAACACGAATGACCTCTGCGCCTAAATCCGCAAGTATCATTGACCCAGCAGGTGCCGCATAAACACGGGATAAATCTAAAACTTTAATATTTTCAAGCGGTTGCATGATGAAGACCTCCTTATTTGTAAATAGGTTTGCGTTTTTCTACTACAGCATTTACACCTTCTTTGAAGTCATCGAGCTCTGTCACGATGGCCATTTGGGATGAGATGTAGTCTAAGGCTGAGCGTAAGTCCATTTTTTGACTTTGATAGACAGCCCGTTTAATAAAACGAAGCGTTGTTTGTGGGCGATTCGCTAATTCTTTAGCGTAATTCCATGTATATTGATCGAGCTCCTCGTCGTCCACAACAAATGTGACAATGCCCATATCTTTTGCTTCGTCCGCTGTTAAAACGCGTGCTGTCCAAAATAAATCGAGTGCTTTATCTAAACCGATTAGTTTCGGTAAGTAGTAAGCACCGCCATCTCCTGGAACAATCGCCACATTGATATAGCTTTCAGAAATTTTAGTAGATTTGGCAGCAATCCGAATATCACACATGAGGGCCATATCGAGTCCGGCGCCCATTGCAAAGCCATGCACTTGAGCGATAACGGGTTTATCAATTTCTTCTAAGAGAAGGGGGATACGCTGAATTTTTTTCCATAATGAATTTTTTCGGGCTAAGCCTGTTGAAGAAATATCTTCCTCACTTTTAAAGAATCCTTCCCCAGCTTGCATCGCCTTAATGTCTCCTCCCGCACAGAACGATTTACCGTTTCCTTTGACGATAACAACACGAATGTCATCATCATCTCGAATCATTTCTAATGATTGAATCCATTGTGTAATCATTTCTTCACTGAACGCGTTATATGCTTCAGGGCGGTTTAATGTAATCGTTGCGATATGATCTTGCACTTCAAATAATAAATCAGTCATGTTCATCTCTCCTTATAAAGTAACGGTATTTTTTGAATCAGTTAAGTACGTCCACAGACTATCACTGCCATTTTCTAATAATTCGGTTGCTAACACATCGCTCCAGTATGCGCTAGTTGCTCCTTCATCACGCCAAGCCCATAGTCTGCGTGTATATTGATGGAGGCTATGTTCATGTGTTGTCCCAATCGCCGCATGTACTTGATGAGCAATCGCCGCTACTGCTGTAATGGCTTCTTCCATGCGAAGACAAGCATAGGCTACTTCATTTTTATGCGTATTAGAAAGTAAAGCAGCGGTAAAGTTATTAAAAGCGGCTAGTGAGATAGCTGTCTCACCAGCGAGCTGCACAATATGCTGCTGCACTAATTGGAATCGGTGAATTGGTCGACCGAATTGCTCGCGTTCTTTTGTATATTGAATCGTTAGTTCATTCGTTTTATCAATGGCTCCTGCCATTAAAGCCAATTTAATAGCGGTTTCTAAAGTAGTGATATAATGAATTTGATCCGCCGTTAATACGTTGGATACTTGTGAGACGGTTACATTGTGAAATGTGACAGTATCGCGCGGCTCACTAGCTAAGTTCGTATGATGTGTAATCTCTGCTTCACTTAAGCTCACTTCTACTAAACGCATACCTTCTCCGCTATTGGCGATCGTGACTAAGCGATTCATATGTCTTGCCCAGTTCACGTTGAGCGCTGTACCGCTTAATTGATTATTTTCTAGCGTAAATGCTTGATTGGTAGAAACCATATAAGTCGCCAACTCTTCAACAATATTTAAATTTGCATATTCTAATAGATAATTAGCAAAGGTATTTTCTGCAAATGGAATCGGGACGGCGTATTTGCCTGTTAAGCGAATGATGTTTAATAAATCGTCTAAATCGCCACCTGCACCGCCATTTTCCTCGGAAATGGCTACAACTGTCATACCGTTTTCTTCAAATAGCTCCCATACTTCAGGGGACCACTTTCCTTGCTCAACTATATCGACTAAATCTTTATCTACATTTTCTTTTACCATCCGTTCGACAACGTCCAAAATCATATCTTTCATTTCACTCATTGTGCTACAACTCCTTTCGCCACTATACCGTATAGAACCTCTGACGTACCGCCACGTATTGTAAAACCAGGTGCATGTAAAATCGATTGAGCCATAAAGCGATCAATTTTTCTTTCCGCATCAAGCCTTGGATACGTTTGTACAAGCAATCGTGTAATTTCAGGGATGCTTTGTTCAAATTTCGTTCCAACTGCTTTTATTAAAGCCGCTGGAATCGAGACGTCATCGCCTTTACCTGAATCTAATAATTGTGCTACACCAATTGCGAGGTTGCGGAGTCCCCATAAACGCGCAATGATTTTCGAGGCTTGCTTTAAACCTTCTTTGTTGTTTTGACGTTTTAGCTCTTGAATTAATTCATCCATTAACGGAAATGTACTTAAAATTCGCTCAGGACCACTGCGCTCAAATGCGAGCTCAGCTAATCCTTGCGCCCATCCATTTCCTAACTCTCCGACGACCATGTTATCTGGTACAAAAACATTTTCAAAGAATACTTCATTGTAATGATGCTCGCCTGTTAAAAATTTAATCGGTACAATCGTAATGCCTTCCGCTTTTAAATCCACAATGAGTTGACTTAAGCCTGCGTGTTTATTTTTTCCATCGAATGGAGTAGTACGTACTAAAGTGACCATGTAGTCGCATAAATGAGCATTACTCGTCCAAATTTTTTGCCCATTCACAATCCATCCGCCTTCTACTTTTTCTGCTCGCGTACTGACGGAAGCTAAGTCAGAACCACTATTCGGTTCACTTAAGCCAATGCCGAAGTAACATTCACCTTTAATAATTTTTGGCAGGAAAAATGCGCGTTGTTCTTCCGTCCCAAAGCGAAGTAGAAGGGGACCTGTTTGTCGATCAGCAAACCAATGAGCCGCAACAGGTGCACCAATCGCTAAAAACTCCTCTGTTAAAATATAGCGATCAATGGTGCTGCGTTCTTGCCCACCATATTTTTTGGGCCACGTCATGCCGATCCAGCCTTGTTCCCCAATTAATTTTGAAAATGCTGGATCATCTCCACTTAACCATGAGTCACATTTTGGAATGAATGTCCCTTTCTTTAACTCGTTTTGTAAAAAACTTCGAACTTCTAAACGGAATTGTTGTTGTTCTTCTGTAAATTGCACAGTTGGCAATTGCAACATAGTAAAGCTCCCCCTCTTTTTACCGTATTGTAATAACTATTACTTTATATGTGTATTTTATAATCAAAATTAGTAAACGGTCAAATGTTTTTTAGAAAAATCTGAATTTTTTTATTTTTAGAATATATGTATGTTCGAGAATTACGCGGCAGTAGGGGAGAATTTTTTGTTTAAGAGAGGGATTTAACGGTATTTGGGATCGTTTAATTGCATAAAGGTGAAAAAAATAAAAAGGTTTTTTTAGAAAAAAATTGAAATTTAAAGAAATAGATTGTTATGATGTAGAAAATATTGTTTGGAGGTATGTGGAATGCAAATGATGATCAACACTTCACAGCAAGTAACGCAAGTTTTAACGGCACAGCTGATGCAACACTTAGAAATACTCCAATATTCTAGCAACGAATTAGAGCAATACATTTATGAAAAGGCAAACGAAAATCCACTATTAATCGTTGAAGATGCGAAAGTGAAAAAGAATTATGAGGAAATTATGAAACTAGCATCGATCCCTTCTAATCCAACGAGTAGAAAGGCATATACCCCTCATGACCCATCATTTAATTTTATAGAAATGCAGCTTGCTCAAAAGGAAAGTTATGAAAATTATTTATTAGAGCAAATACCACTGCACAAAAATTTAAGTCCAATCGATTTGAAGATTTTAACTTTTTTAATTCAATCATTGGATGAGCGGTTATTTTTAGATGTGGATTTAACAGTAGTTGCTCACCAATTTAAAACGACATATGCCCATGTCGAAGTGTTACTCCAATTACTGCAAACATTTGAACCGATTGGTGTAGGCGCGCGAAATTTTAAAGAATATTTACTCATTCAAGTCGATCAAGATTTGTTGGCACCTGCACTAGCCATTCCATTTATTTCGAATGATTTAGAGCTCGTATCGACACAATCGTTTAAGCAATTAAGTAGAAAATATAAATGTAAGATGGACGAAGTAAAAAAAACGGTTGCCTATATTCAAAGGTTAAAACCGATAGTAACAGAGGATCAGTTTGAAAAGATTCCTTATGTGTTTCCAGATGTAGAAGTCAAACAAGTAGAGGGTGAATGGATTGTATTGTTAAATGATCATCATTTACCATCCGTTTCCATTAACGAAAGCTATGTACGTCTTTTAAAAAATGATGCCAATCATAAATATTACTATAAGCAGTCGATGAAAGATGCTCTTGCGTTAATACAAGGAATTGAGCAACGCGATAAAACAATTTATGAGTTAATTCGTATGTTACTAGAAATACAGGCTGACTTTTTTAGTACAGGAATGGAAGCGTTAAAACCGATGCGCTTAAAGGATATTGCGGATCAATTGCATGTCCATGAATCTACTATTAGTCGTGCGATTCGCGGGAAGTATATTCAAGTGCCACATGGTATATATGCGCTACAATCCTTATTTACAAAAGGCTTAATTAATGCGTCAGGGAAAATGGATTCCGTCATTTATGTAAAAAAACGAATTAAACAATTAATCGAAAATGAAAACAAACAGCGCCCGTTAGCAGATCAGCATATTACGCAAATTTTATGTGAAGAAGGGATTCAAATCTCAAGAAGAACAGTAGCGAAGTATCGTGAAGAGATGAATATTGTCAGCTCGTTTAATCGGGTCCATGATAGCGTTGTGTGAAATTGCATATTTTGATGTGTTTTTGCATCGTTGTTGATGGAAAACATCATTTCTCGATTATTGTCTATCCAAACTAGATGCTGTACACATACTCGTGCTACTAAAGAAAACACTAGTGTAAAATCTTTTAGCATATGAATGGAGTATAGACTTGTTAGACCCCCATAGATTTAAAAAAATACAAAATAAAATGCATCATAGGGTAATAAAGTTTGTTTAATTTTAATTTTTTTTGTTCTTTAAGTAGATTTTGGCATCGAAGTTGCTTGTTAAACATTAAGGCGTTGTCTAGATGTGAAGAGCTAGCAACTGTCAACATACTAAATATTAAGGGGTGGTTTAATGGGGGCGTTACAAAAATCACTAAAGTCACGGCACATTACAATGATTTCGATTGGTGGGGTAATTGGTACAGGATTATTTGTTGGAACAGGTAAAAATATTTTAAGTACAGGTCCAGCTGCAGTCGTATCATATGCCATTGCGTGTTTGCTCATTGTCTTAATTATGCAAATGGTAGGGGAAATGGCTTCGGGAGAAATAGCGATGGGAGAGAAATCGAATGGTTCTGCCGAGCTCGGTTCATTTGCGTCTTATGCAGGGAAATATATTGGCCCATGGGCAGGTTTTACAGTAGGATGGCTTTATTGGGCGAGTTGGGTATTTATCGTTGGTTTAGAAGCGGCATTAATTGGTGGTATACTGAACGGATGGTTCCCTTTTATCCCAGTATGGGCAGGTGGCGTCGGTATTACATTGTTAATGACGATTATCAATATATATTCTGTTAAATCATTTGGAGAGTTTGAGTATTGGCTATCATTTGTTAAGGTGACGGCAATTATTGTATTTTTAGTTGTTGGTACAGCAATGATTTTAGGCATTTGGCCAAACTATGAACCACAGGGGCTAGGTATTTTAACAGCGTATGGTGGATTTGCACCAAACGGGATTGTCCCGATCTTAACGGCTATTGTTTTTGTTATCTTCTCTATTTGTGGGGCAGAGGTAGCGGCAATAGCGGCTGCTGAATCAGAAAATCCAGCAAAAAATATTGTGACAGCTATTCGGAATGTTGTCTTCCGTCTAGGATTGTTTTTCGTAGGCTCAGTGGCGATCATGGTCATGATTTTACCTTGGAATGATATGGATAACTTAGCGGCACCTTATGCTAATATTTTATCAATGGCGGGCTTGCCAATTGCGGCCCAAATTATACAAGTTGTCATTTTCGTCTCGTTAATATCTGTATTAAATTCTGCACTGTATACGAGCTCTCGTATGCTACTAGAAATGTCGAGACAAGGAGATGCACCGAAAATTTTCTCGCAAATTAAAAACAAACGTGGTGCACCTGTTCCAGCAATTATCGGGAGTACAGTCGTTGCATATATTTGTGCCATGTTATACTTTGTTTCACCAGACGTTATTTTCTATTTTCTTGGAAACTGTGTAGGTGGACTAATGATCGCGGTATATATCTTTATCGCGATTTCACAAATTCGTTTCCGGAAACATTATAATCAAGTTTCTGGAAAGCCGTTAGCGATTAAAATGTGGGCATTTCCATACTTATCATATGTAACGATTGCGCTATTAGCTGTTGTGTACTTATGTCAGATGCTCATTGAATCTTTACGTGCGCAGTTCTATTTAAGTACAGGGGTACTCGTCGGTTCAATCGTGCTGTTTTTCCTTATGAAAAAATTATCTTCTCCTGTTTCTGAAAAATCTGAAAACATAGAGGAGAATTTAACACCTGAATCGAATTAGATTTTAAGAACTGAACTAGATAGATGATGAATACCCTTAGATAGTTTATCTATCTAAGGGTATTCAAATTTTGCATGATAGGATGTGGCAAAGGTTGAAATCACTAGAATTATATAAAAAGGAACATTTTTTCGTTGTGAATAATGATGAAATTACAATTTCTAGCCAACTTCCACTCGAGTTGATGAACAAAATTGTGAACAATTATAAAAAGGGTATCGAAATATACGAAGCAGAAGGTTACTTAGTGCATGTAGTTGAATCGACAAAAGGCACCCTATTTACTTTAAGGCCTTTGCAATCATTAAGTGATATACACGCTATCACACGATTATCTAAAAACGTGCTGAATTCCATTTCTGAGGGAATCACTATTTGTGATCGCAACGGGAAAATTTTATTTCAAAACGATATTGATATTGAAATAGTAGGCATTAATTTAATGGGTAGGTATGCGAAGGACGTCATCGAAGAAGGTATAATGAGTGATTCTATTTCTTTAAAAGTGATTGAACTGAAAGAAAAAGTCACCATTTTGCAAACGTTCATGAATGGTAGATGCTTTTTAGTCACAGGTAAACCGATATTTGATTCGGAAGGGACTTTACAATATGTTGTAGCGATTACTCGTGATATGACACAGCTAAAGCGTCTAGAGTCAGAAGTACAAAAGCTAGAAATTCAAAATGAAAACTTCAAAAATAAAATCCATGCGTTACATCATAAAGAATCAATGAAACCGAGCTTAATTGCGATATCTCCAGCTATGATACAAGTCGTCAAACGAGTAATGCGTGTGGCTGAAGTAGATTCAACGATTTTAATTGGTGGAGAATCTGGGGTAGGGAAAGAAGAAATTACGAAACTCATCCATGCGAATAGTAGAAGAAGCGATGAGCAAATGCTGACAATCAATTGTAGTGCCATTCCTGAAACACTGCTTGAATCGGAGCTTTTTGGTTATGAAGCAGGGTCCTTTACAGGTGCCGTTAAAGGAGGGAAGCTTGGACTATTTGAAATTGCTTCAGGTGGAACGATTTTTCTAGATGAAATTGGGGAGATGTCTTTACCATTGCAAGCTAAATTGTTACGGGTGCTACAAGAATCTGAAGTTCAGCGGATCGGGAGCACAAAGCCTATTCCGATTGATGTTCGGATTATAGCTGCTACGAATAGAAATTTAGAAGATATGGTAAGACAAGGTCTCTTTAGAGAAGATTTATATTATCGATTAAATATTATTCCGATTGATATTCCTCCTTTGCGTGAAAGGCGAGAGGATATTATCCCGATGATCAATCATTTTGTAGCACTGATTGAAGAAAAATACGGTATTCATCGCACAATCGATAGTAGGGCATTAAAGATGTTAGAACAATATAATTGGCCAGGTAATGTAAGGCAATTAAAAAATATGGTCGAACGTATTTGTTTACTCGCTACACAACCAGAAATTGGGGTCAATGTGATACAAGAAGAATTAGACAAGAGTATGTTGATTACTAAAAATAAAGAAAATCATCGCGAACGAAACGAGTGCATGGAAAAGCCCATGCTTGATCATTACGCTGGAACACTTAAAGAGCAGGTGGCTATGTTTGAAAAGGAAGTGATTAAAAAAGCGTTATCTGAAAGTAAAAGTGTGCGACAAGCAGCCAAAGTGCTAGGCTGTGATCAATCCACCTTAGTTCGTAAAATTCAACGGTATAAATTAATGAAGCAAGTATCGTATGAGGAATGATAAAATGATGTGTTTTTGCATCACATATGCGTAACTACATCAAAGAATGCAATTACGCATTACGGATAATGAATTATTACGAATTAATAAGCAAAATTGCATCATAAAAATGGCTCTTCACCCAAATATGTACCTGACCGTACATTCCACTACGGGCGGTCGCTTTCCGTTCAAGGTTATCCCGCAGGAAGCTTTGTTCTGTAGCAAAAGGCGAATGTCTTCAGCTACACTTGCTGCCCGTCACTTCATGTGCTTTTAGAGTGCTGCTCTTTTTAATTAAGAACTCATAATGAGCAAATTCTGAAACAGATATTACCATTTAAGTAACCGTTGCTTTCCGCTCCGGCACTCGCTTTCCACGGGCGAGATCAAGCCTCCTCGTCGCTCATCCTTCGCTCCTGTGGGGTCTTGATTGTCTCGCTTTTCCCGTAGGAGTCTCGTGCCTCCGCTACAAGCAACTATTGTTCAATACAATAATCGGTTGCTTAAAAATAATGAAAGATTCTCATTCATTACGGTAGAGGCTGGGCGGTTATAAGTGCAAACGAAAAGAAAATGATTTCTTTTAGCGAAGGTAAATACTTGTTTAGAATATTAAGAAGTATTCACCTTTGCCGTAGCGCGCCATCGCCACAGGAGCCGTAACAGGAGATCCAAACAGGCCCCGCCTGTTTTAGCTCCTGTGTAGGCTGTGGCAAAGCGTGGAGGCTGCGATACTACTCTCTTACTAATTCTCTAATATGTTTAGGATATATTTTTACTTATTACAAGTATATAAAAGTACAGTTTATTCTTTACAGAAGTAAGTGCCTTTTGCATTTGCATTTGCGGTTGGCGAAAATGCTTTCCGATCAGAATAAATAAAAAAATTCATAAAAAAATCATTTTTATAAACAGTTGGCACGATAATTGCTTCTATAACAATGTAAAAACTTTTTTAGAAAGAGGGTTGGTTACATTGACGATTCAATTAAAAGAAGATTTAAAAAAATTAGATCAAAAGCATTTTCTGCACCCGACTACATCTGTTGCACAACAGCAACTGGATGGACCAGCAGCAATTTTTACAGAAGGTAAAGGGATTTATTTAAAGGATATAGAAGGCAAAACGTACATTGATGGGATGTCCTCTTTATGGAATGTAAACATAGGGCACGGTCGCGAGGAAATGGCCGAAGTCGCAAAAGAACAAATGGCTAAGCTAGCATTCAGTTCATGCTTTGCAACATTTAGTAATGAACCAGCTATTTTATTGGCAACGAAAATTGCCGAATTAGCACCAGGTGATTTAAACACGGTATTTTTCACGTCAGGTGGCTCTGAATCAAATGATACAGCAATTAAATTAGCGCGTCATTACTGGTTACTAAAAGGCCAACCGCAACGCCAAAAAATTATTTCCCGTACGCATTCTTATCATGGTGTAGCAATGGGTGCAACAAATGCAACGGGATTACAAGCATTTCGTGATTTTACGAATTCACCTGCACCTGACTTCCATTATGTTTATAAAGATTCACCACAGCATTTACGTGAAACAATTGAAGCTTTAGGACCTGAAACGGTAGCAGCGTTTATTTCTGAACCAGTACAAGGGGCAGGAGGCGTAAATGTTCCACAAAAAGATTATTTTAAAGAAATTCGCCAAATTTGTGATGAATACGGCATTTTATTTATCGCGGATGAAGTGATTACTGGATTTGGTCGTACGGGGAAAATGTTCGGCATGGAGCATTTTGGGGTAGTACCGGATATGATGTCATTTGCTAAAGGCGTATCAAGTGGATATGTCCAGTTAGGCGGTGTCATTATTTCCGAAAAGATGCATAAAGATTTTTGTGAATTATCCAAAGGGACATTAATGCATGGTTATACGTATAGCGGGCATGCCTTAGCTTGTCGAATTGGGCTAAAAAACATTGAAATTGTTGAGCAAGAAGGATTAGTTGAAAATGCAGCTAAAATGGGCGACGCACTGCTCGAAGGCTTTAAAATGCTCCAAGAAAAGTATGACTTTATTAGCGGTGTACGTACGTTTGGCTTACTAGGAGCAATTGAATTAACAAAGAGTCGTGAAACGGGCGAGTTATTTGATACGCCACTAAGCCCGATTTTTGTACAGGAAACGATGAAGCGCGGGCTCATTTTAAGAACGGTCACATACGATCAGGACACAGTCGTATTCTCTCCGCCGTTAATATTATCAAAAGCAGAAGTAGATGAAATGTTACGTATATTAGATGAAACATTTGAATATGTACAAAAAAATTATGTTCAGAAAGAGGCGAAGGTTAAATGATTATTGGGATCCCTAAAGAAGTAAAAAATAATGAAAATCGAGTGGCGATGACACCAAGTGGGGTTTTTGAATTAGTAAAAAACGGTCATACGGTAAAAGTGGAGACAGATGCAGGGCTTAGCAGTGGCTTTACGAATGAAGCTTATCAAGAAGTAGGGGCTGAAATTGTGGGCTCGGCTAAGGAAGCATGGGATGTAGAAATGGTCATCAAAGTGAAAGAGCCGTTACCAGAAGAATATGGCTTCTTTAAGAAAGATTTAATCGTATTTACGTATTTACATTTAGCACCAGAGCCAGAGTTAACAAAGCAGTTAATGGAAAAAGGCGTTACAGCCATTGCTTATGAAACTATTCAATTACCAAACGGGGCGCTACCGTTATTGATGCCAATGAGCGAGGTAGCGGGTCGTATGTCGGTACAGTTAGGGGCTCATTTTTTAGAGAAGCATGAAGGTGGGAAAGGGATCTTGTTAGGGGGAGTGCCAGGTGTACCGCCAGCGAAAGTAGTCATTGTAGGTGGCGGAATTGTTGGAACGAATGCGGCTAAAATGGCTGTTGGTGCAGGAGCAGAGGTCACAATCTTAGACACAAACATAGAGCGTCTTCGCCAATTAGATGATCAATTTTCAGGCCGTTTAAAGACGCGCATGTCTAACACATTTAATATTGCGGAAGAAGTGAAAGAGGCTGATTTATTAATTGGTGCGGTATTAATTCCAGGGGCACGTGCACCACGTCTAGTGACAGAGACAATGGTGCAAGAAATGCCAAAGGGATCGGTTATTATTGATGTCGCGATTGACCAAGGCGGCTCGATTGAGACGATTGATCGCATTACAACACATAGTCATCCGGTATATGAGAAACACGGCGTTCTTCATTATGCTGTAGCGAATATTCCAGGTGCAGTAGCTCGTACTTCTACGATTGCTTTAACGAATGTCACGGTACCTTATGCATTGCAAATCGCAAATAAAGGCTATAAAACAGCGGCCATGGATAATGAGGCGTTAGCGAAAGGAATCAATGTCACGAGTGGAAAGATCACATGTGAAGCTGTAGCGAAAGCACATAATTTGCTATATACACCATTAAAAGAGTTATTCCAAACTGTAGCAGTGTAAAGGAGGAGTTTTATGACTACAATTGTGAAAGAAATTCGTCAGCAGTTTAATCCTGCATGCCCATCTGAATGTGTAGGGCAAGTAGAGCTCATGTCAATTGAGGAAACAAAGGCAGCTTTAACTGTGGCTCAAGAAGCATTTGAAGGATGGAAAAATACGTCATCTGTTGCAAGAGGGGACATTTTACGTATGATGGCACAATTACTGGAAGAAAATATAGATATCGTTGCAGAAACAGCGTCTAAAGAAATGGGAAAAACAAAAAATGAAATGATCGGAGAAGTAAAACGTGGCGCTTCGATTTTACGTTACTTTGCCCAAGAAGGGATGCGTTCTACAGGTGAAGTACTGCCATCCGTAAGTGAAGCCAAGCTATTGTATACAAAACGTGTACCACTGGGCGTGATTGTAGCCATTACACCTTGGAATTTCCCTGTAGCGATTCCATTATGGAAAATTGCACCTGCGCTCGTATATGGAAATACCGTTGTATGGAAGCCTTCTATTGAAGTGGCGTTAACAGGGAAGCTACTCGGCGAATTATTTGAGCAAGCGGGCTTGCCAAAACATGTGCTGCAAGTTGTTCAAGGCCGAGGTTCGACAGTAGGGCAAGTGTTAGTAGAAGCGCCTGAAGTAAAAGCGATTACATTTACGGGTTCAAATGGGGTAGGGCAAAATATTTTAAATACGGTAGGTCATACGAAGAAAAAAATCCAGCTAGAGCTTGGTGGAAAAAATGCAGCGATTATTTTAGCCGATGCAGATTTAGACGTAGCTGCTCGTTTAACAGTGGAAGGTGCGATGAAGCAAACAGGTCAGCGCTGTACTGCTACGAGCCGGGTGTATATTGAAGAAGCGGTATATGAAAAAGCGTTAGAAAAAATAATAGCAGAAGCGAAAAAAATTGAAGTCGGCGTAACAATGGGTCCTGTTTCATCGAAAGAGCAGTATACTAATATTTTAGCAGCAATCGACAAAGCGAAAGCGGAAGGGGCGACATTAGTAGTAGGTGGTACGGCTACTAAAGGAAAGGAAGAAGGATACTTTATTGATCCGACGATTTTTACAGATGTGAACCATACGATGTCTGTCGCATGCGAGGAAATTTTTGGCCCAGTGTTAGCTGTGATGAAAGTAAAGGATTATGAGGAAGCAATCAAGCTATCGAATGATACAGAGTTTGGTTTAAGTGCTTCCATCTATACGACGAACATACAAAAGGCATTTGATTTTATAGAACGTAGTGAAGTAGGCCTTGTGCAGGTGAATGATGAAACAGGTGGCGCGGAACCACAAGCACCCTTTGGAGGCATGAAAAATTCAAGTACCGGGGCACGCGAGCAGGGACAAGCTGCAAAAGAGTTCTTTACAACAATTAAGACCGTAACGATTAATACGCGATAAAGTATAGCCTTCGAATAGATAGTAAAATAAACAAACAGTTGGGAGCTACCCCCAACTGTTTTTATACATACTTAATAAGATTCAACAACAGAACCTTCTAACAAAGAGATAAACTCCTTCATTAAACCTGGTAAATCTGGCCAAGCATGACCACTTACTAAATTTTCATCGACATGCAGGTTTGTGTCGATATACGTACCTCCGGCGACTTTTACTTCTGGCTTACAAGCGATATACGCTGTGAGCTCACGACCATTGAGTACTTCTGGAATCGTAGCGAAAATTTGAGCTGCATGACACACGGCTGCAATTGGTTTATTGGCCTCGAAGAAATGTTTGACGATTGCCGGCACATGCTCATTTAAACGAATATATTCAGGTGCACGACCACCTGGGATAATGAGTCCATCATATTGTTCTGGCTTAATGTTTTCAAATGCTTCATGTGCTTCAAGTCCGTATGCTGGACGTTCAATATAAGTATCCATCCCATCCACAAAGTCATGTACAACAGTTTGTAGCTTTTTTACTGAAGGTGCAGCAATTGTTACATCGAAGCCTGCTTCTAAGCAGCGGTAATATGGATAATACACTTCTAGTGCTTCTACTGCATCACCAGCAATAATTAAAACCTTTTTACTCATCATCCACGCCTCCCAATAATATGATACGCTATTTAACTTCTCCATATAATGGAATTAATCCTGCTGAAATGGACAGAAAATGAAATAAAACTCATGGTGAGTAAATATATTACCATCGAAGAGAACCGTTGCTTTCCGCTTCGGCACTCGCTTTCCACGGGCGAGATCAAGCCTCCTCGTCGCTCATCCTTCGCTCCTGCGGGGTCTTGATTGTCTCGCTTTTCCCGTAGGAAGCTTTGCACCTGCCGCTCCGCTTTCGGTGCAGAAAAACATTGCTCTGTAGCGAAAGGCGCATGCCGTCAGCTACACTCTCGCGCCTACGCTACAAGCAACTAGTGTTCAATAAAAAATGAGTTGCTAAAAAATAATGAAATATCCTCATTGATTATAGTAGAAGTTAGGCGACGATATGTGCAAATGGAAAGAAAATAGTTTCTTTTAAAGAAGATAAATGTTTTTCTAGTATATTGAGAAGTATCCACTTTTGCCGTAGCGCGCCATAGCCACAGGAGCCAAGATTTTCTTTGCGACGAAAGCGCAGCGTCAGGAGCAGGAACAGGAGATCCAAACAGGCCACGCCTGTTTTAGCTCCTGTGTAGGCTGTGGCAAAGCGCGGAGGCTACGATTACGCTTTCATTTAATATCTTTTACTATTTACCTGGTGTTTTTAGGATGTATTTTTGCTCATTACAAGTTAAAAATTTCTATGTGAATGGGTTTGACGAAGTGAAGGGATACTAACCGGGTGATGGATTTCGTTGACGTGCAATACAAAATGCTTGTCCTATACGGATCAGTTTAAATAGACTAAAGAAAAGGTAGCTATTCATGTTAGCAGAAAAGAGGCTTAAATGACAAATAAAGAAACAAGTGTTGGTTGGCATTTTGACAATAGTTATGTAACATTACCAAATTTTTTCTATTCAAACATCGCGCTAAATCCTGTATCAGCACCAGCATTAGTTGTACTGAATGAAGCAGTAGCAAAAGAGCTTGGTCTTGATCCTATGCAATTGCAAACAGCAGAGGCAGTCACTATTTTGGCAGGAAATGAGATGCCAAAAGGGGCCGCGCAAATTGCACAAGCATATGCAGGGCATCAATTTGGTCATTTTACGATGCTTGGGGATGGGCGTGCAGTATTAATAGGAGAACAATTAACACCAGAAGGAAAACGTTTCGATCTTCAATTAAAAGGTTCGGGTCGAACACCGTATTCGCGTCGCGGGGATGGTCGCGCGGCACTAGGGCCGATGTTACGTGAATATATTATTAGTGAAGCGATGCATGCACTGAATATTCCAACAACACGTAGTCTTGCCGTAATCGCGACAGGTGAGCCTGTTTTCCGTGAGCAAGAGCTTGAAGGGGCGATTTTAACAAGGGTCGCATCAAGCCATCTTCGGGTTGGAACATTTGAATATGCGGCGAAGTATGGAGAAGTGGAAGATTTACGCAAGTTAGCAGACTATACGATTGCGCGTCATTACCCAGAGCTTGCTCAACGTGAACATCCATATTTAGCGTTGTTTGAACAAGTAATGCAGCGTCAAGCAGAGCTCATTGCAAAATGGCAACTTGTCGGATTTATTCATGGTGTGATGAATACGGATAATGTGACGATTAGTGGTGAAACAATTGACTATGGTCCATGTGCTTTTATGGATACGTATCACCTTGAGACGGTTTTTAGCTCAATTGATGCACAAGGGCGTTATGCATATGGTAATCAACCACAAATCACGGGCTGGAATTTAGCGCGTTTTGCGGAAAGCTTATTGCCAATAATTCATGATGATATTGAACAGGCAGCTGACATGGCTCAAAAAAAGCTAGACAACTATTCAAATTATTTTTATACAATGTGGCTTGCAGGAATGCGTCATAAGCTAGGGCTTATGACGGAAGAAAGTGAAGATGCACAATTAATAAAATCGCTATTAGATGCGATGCAAACATATGAAGCAGATTATACAAATACATTTCGTGCATTAGCAGAAAATCATCGTCCTGCTACACCATTTTTCTTATCCAGTGAATTTTTAACGTGGGAGCAAACGTGGCAAGAACGTCTAACAAGACAAGACACAACATTTGAAGCAGTTCAAGCAGTAATGAAGCGCATTAATCCAGCCGTAATCCCGCGCAATCATCGCGTAGAAGAGGCGCTGACAGCTGCTGTTCACGACGGTAATTATACAGTGATGGATAAGCTTCTAGAAGTCTTATCCAATCCTTATGAACTGTCGAAAGAAAATGAGCGATTTGCGGAACCACCTCATACAGATGAAGGTCCGTATCGAACATTTTGTGGGACGTAAAAAGTAAATGAAAGCAAGTTGAGTGAAGCGATGACGTTCACTCAACTTGCTTTTTATTTTTATTTTTATTTTTATTTTTAATCGATTTGCAAATTTTTGTACTCTAGAATTTCACTAATTGTAAGGCGACTGATGAGATTCGCTAAGTAGTGAATCGAGTAAGGGGTATCTCTCGTTAACCATTCCATAATGGTGCCGACCGTACCATAAGCAATATGGTTTGTCATAATACGCGGTAGTCCATTCCCTTTATGAATAAAATTTGAAAGGATGTTCGTAAATTGCATTTGGAAATGGTGTTGCTTCAGAAGCACAGCATAGAAGTCAGCATTGGCATGAATATGTTCTAAAAATTGAACCGTAATATCGAGTGGTTTGTTTTGATAATAGTAATCTTTTAGTAACTTTTTAAAGGAATATATATTAGCTTGTTCTAATGTTGTGGAAAGCTCCAACAATAAATCTGCAGCGATGGCATCGTATAAATCATACTTGTCTTGGTAATGGAGGTAAAATGTCGAACGATTAATGAGTGCCTTATCTACAATTTCATGCACTGTAATGTCCTCAAATGACTTTTCCTTTAACAATGTAATCAGTGCGTATCGAATTAATGGTTTTGTAACCGTCTTTTTTTTCATCGTTTTTCTAGACATTATATTCTCTCACTCCTCTAAAACTGTCTATGTATCTTCTTTATATAGACAATTATAAACATTCTGTCTATTTAAAGACAAATATTATGTTATTGATGTTTGAAGAAAACTTAATTTACTGAATATAATGAATTTAGAAACTTGAATGTTACGAAAATATGAACAAACGGGAGGTTTTTCTATGTGGGATCTATCAAGTAAATATGCAATTGTTGGCGTTGGTGAAAGCGAACGCTCTAAAAATTCTGGGACAACCCCTCTTCACTTAGCATTACATGCATCTCGTAATGCACTGGCCGATGCAGGCTTAGAAGCAAAAAATATCGATGCTGTGATGAGTTATTCAGAGCATGATTCCTGTACATCACATCAAGTAGCTACATACTTAGGTGTCCGTCCACGTTACGTGAAAGACATTGTTGGGGGCGGTAGTAGTACGGAGTTATTAATTGGTGATGCGATTGCATTAATTGAAGCGGGACAAGCGAGTACAGTATTAATTTTCCGTGCTATGAACGGTCGTTCGGGTATACGCATGGGTGGAGGGAACTGGAGTACTGATTTGCTGCAAAATGCGATCGACGGTGGAAGCTTCATTATTCCATACGGTATGGCAAGTCCATCCCAGTGGTTTGGTATGTTTGCGACACGCCATATGCATGAAACAGGTCTTACACAAGAGCATTTAGGCCATGTATGTGTGAGTTTTTATGAGCATGCACAACGTAACCCGAAAGCCATGCTACACGGGAAGCCACTCACGATGGAGCACTACTTACAAACCGCACATTTAAGTTATCCATTTACAAAGCATGATTTTTGTTTAGAAACAGATGAGGCAAATGCCATTATCGTTACATCGGCAGAGCGAGCGAAAGATTGTAAATCGCGTCCTGTCTATATTAAAGGGTTAGTTGCACGTGAAATGCATCCACGTTCACATTATTGGGCCGATTTAACGCAAGTTGCAGCAGATTATGTGGGTGAACGTATTTATGAAAGTGCAGGTATTCAACCAGAAGATTTACATGTAGCTTCAATTTATGACTGCTATAGCTGGGTAGTGCTTCGTCAGCTTGAAGCCTATAAAATCGCACCGCGTGAAGGCTTAGGCGAGTTTGTGGCACAAGGTAATTTAAAAATGGGTGGTAAACTGCCATCCAATACAGCGGGTGGTATGTTATCAGAAGGTTATACACATGGCATGAATAATGTGTTAGAAATCACGCGCCAATTGCGTCATGAATACAAAGGAACAGACCGCCAAGTGGAAGGGTGCGAACTCGGTTTATGTACAGGGTGGTTAGGACCAGATGGCGCGGGTGCGTTAATTTTAAGTAACTAAGGGGGAAAACACAATGACGATTGAAAAAACGAGCACGAAATATGAAAAACCAATTCCGCTAAAAACACCTGATAATCAGCCTTATTGGGATGCAGCGGACAATCATGAACTGGCGATTCAATGTTGTGGAGATTGTCAACAGGCCATTCATCCACCTGGCCCAGCTTGTCCACATTGTGGTTCGCCAACACTGGAGTGGATGAATTATGGCAATGACATTACGGGGGAAATTTATTCCTTTGTCATGACATACGTACCGATGTTACCAGGCTTTCAACATGATTTGCCAACGATTATTGCACAAGTAGCGGTGGATCAAGTAGAAGGCGTCCAAATTACAGCGAATATTATTAACGCCAAGCCAGAAGATATCGCCATTGGTAAAGCGGTGAAAATGACATGGCTTGATATAACTGAAGATCGTGCTTTACCACAGTGGGAGTTAATTGGATAAAGAGGAGGGGTTTTCATGGATTTTGCATTTACAGAAAAAGAAGAAGCGTTTCGTTTAGAGATTCGCTCATGGCTTGAAGCAAACTTACCACAAGGATGGTTAGATGGCACATATAAACAACCAGCAACAGAAGAAGACCGTATTCAATTTTTAAAAGATTGGCAACGTAAGCTTCATGAAGGCGGTTTAGCGGCCATTGCTTGGCCAGAACAATTTGGTGGGCGTAATGCGACATTAATGGAGGAAATTGTTTTCCAACAAGAAATGGCCCGTGTCAAAGCACCTCCGCTCATCAACTATGTAGGGACACATATGGTAGGTCCTATATTAATGCAATTCGGGACGGAACAACAAAAGCAAGAGCATATCGAAAAAATTTTAACTGGTGAAACCATTTGGTGTCAGGGCTATTCTGAGCCGAATGCAGGTTCCGATTTAGCGGCCCTTCAAACACGTGCTGTCAAACAAGGCGATAAATGGCTTATTAACGGTCAAAAAATTTGGACGAGTTTCGGACATGTGGCGGATTATTGCTTCTTACTCGCGCGCACAAGTAATGTGCCCGAAAAAAAACATAAAGGCATTACTGTATTTTTAGTAGACATGCACCAGCCAGGTATTGAAGTCGTACCAATTATTTCGATGAACGGTGAGCACGATTTTAATGAAGTGTTCTTTACGGATGTTGTAGCCCATGATCATCAAATTGTCGGGACAATTGATGAAGGTTGGGGTGTTACGATGTCACTACTCATGCATGAACGTACGGGGATTGGCGGTCAACTTTTCACATTGCAACAGCAGTTCGAAGATTTTGTGAAAATGGCTAAAACAACGCCTGCTATTATTGAAAATCCGATTGTACGTCAAAAAATGATTGAGTTATATGCGAAAACGAAAGGTGCCTTATTTGGTTACTATAAAAACTTAACGAAGCAGTTAAAGCAAGGGTATCCAGGTGCTGAAAGTTCAATGGATAAGCTCATGGTAGCAGAGTTAACGAAGGAATTATTTGCATTTATTCAATCCGTACAAGGTCCAGAAGCTGTACTTTGGAAGGAAAGTGCACCGTATGATACGTACTGGCAAAATGGTTTCTTAACATCATTCGGCATGACGATTGGTGGCGGAACGAGCGAAATTCAGCGCAATACGATTGGGGAACGCATTTTAGGGTTACCAAAAGATATAAGCCGTGAAAAAGCAGGCAATCAGGTCGGATAAAGGGGGGAATGGATATGGATTTCTCATTAACAGAACAACAAGAAGAATTCCGTAGCTATGTGCGGAAAGTATTAACACAAGAAAGTATTACACAAATTGCCCGTCATTTTGCAAGCGGTGATGAAACGACACTCACAAAGGCACACGATAAATTAACGGAGCTCGGTGTCATGGGCATTTCGATTCCTGAAAATTATGGAGGCATTGAACTAGGTGTCATTGACTTAATTCCTGTAATGGAAGAGCTCGGTCGTGCCGTTATGCCCGATATTTATGCAGAGACATTAGCGTTTGCCGTGCCAGTATTAGTTGAGCATGGGACAGAGCAACAAAAAGAAAATTATTTATCATCCATTGCAGAAGGTGCTAGTTTACTTGCTCTTGCTTGGCTCGAGCCGAAAGGGAAGTATTCATTTGATACAGTGAAAACAACTGTCACAAAGACAGCGGATGGTTTCGTTTTAAATGGAACAAAATCACTTGTCCGTTATACAGCCCAAGTGACTGATTTTATCGTACTTGCGAAAGATAATCAGGATGAACTACGTATGTTTATCGTCCCGAAAGAACAAGTGACGAAAATCGAAGAACAACAGAGCTTTGATGAGACACAAAGATTTGTCCAATTAACATTTGATGATGTCACGCTCTCAGCAGAACAGCAACTGGCGGCAAATGTGAATGCGGAGGAAGTAATAGAAAAAGCGTTAGTATCACTGCTTGTAGCCATCAATTCGATGATGATTGGTAGTATGGATCGTTTAGTCGATATGGCAACAGAGTATGCCAAAATCCGCGAGCAGTTCGGTCAACCAATCGGACGCTTCCAAGCGATTAAGCACCGCCTTGCCGACTTAAAGGTCATGCTAGAAACCGCACGTGCATTAAGCCATTATGCAACATGGACAGTTGAAAACGGAAGTGAGGACTGCGTAGAAGTTGTGTATAGTGCGAAGGCATTGCTAACAGATAGTTATATAAAAATTGCAGCTGAGAGTGTACAAATTCACGGCGGTATCGGTTTCACAGAAGAATTAGACTGCCATTTATACGTAAAACGTTCACGTGTTTTTGAAAACTATCTAGGTTCTCAGTATGATGTTCGCGAACGTGCAGCTCTTGCTCTAGGTTGGTAGTTTTGTAGACTTTGCTGCATCGGTTTTGGCAGGCATTTTATGAAATGGAGTGGATAAAATGGCAGGACAAAAGGATCCGAGATTTTTTAACAATGCGCTTCCGGAGAGGATTGACATACCGGAAGTACCAATCGGTAATATGTTAAAAGGAGCTGCAACGGAATATGCAGATCACTGCGCGCTTATTTTCCAGGATGTGCAAATTTCATATAAAGAGTTATATGCAGAGTCTTTAAAGCTTGCCAATGCACTACACGATCTTGGATACGGTAAAGGCGATGTCATTTCAACGTATTTACCAAATAGCATTCAATACGTGATTGCTTACTACGGTATTTTGTTGTCAGGTGCAACGTATTCTCCGATTAATCCATTTAATCCAGCGAGCGAAGTAGTATACCAAATACAAGATACCAATGCAGTGGCAGTAATCGCACATGAATCCTGTGCAAAAAATTTACTCGACAAAACAGTACAATTGAAGTTAAAGGATGTCATTGTGACAGGTACAGATGAAATCGATGGCATCAATGGACGTACGGATATCAGCTCATTTCATGCGAATTGGTATAGCTTAAACGAATTGAAATCACGCTACGAAGCGCGGGAACTACAAGTAGCGATTCAGCCAAAAGAAGATATCGCCACAATTGCGTATACGGGTGGTACAACAGGGAAATCGAAAGGTGTATTAAGCACGCATTATAACTTTGTCAGTAGCTGCTTAGCCTCGAGTGCGAGTATGGGAATGTTACCACATATCGATGCAGATGGTGGCGTCACGGTGAGAGCGTATACATCGGAAGAGGAATTTGTAAAAGAATATGCGATTGTACCAGGTAAAAGCGTCCTGATGAGTCCTGCTCCCCTCTACCATGTTTCAGGTTTAATGGGTTCTATCGGGGTTGGGACAGTACAGGGCTGCACAGTGATTTTAATTGATCAGTTACATCCTGTAACATTCATCGAAAACATTGAAAAATATAAAGTAACGCAAGTGGCAGGCGCACCGCAGTTATTTAATGGATTACTACTGATACCACAGCTCCAAACAACGGATTTATCGTCCGTTAGAAATGTTGGTTCGGGTGCAGCACCAATGTCTGCTGAAATGCAGCGTAAACTTCAAAAGTTATTTAAAAATGCCATCGTTTCGGAAGGGTATGGCTTAACAGAAGCTACGGGTTCCTGTGTGCAAACGGTTGCATTTAAATCGGGAGTTCGGAAGCCCGGATCAATTGGTCTACCGATTGTGAATACGGAAGTGAGACTCGTGCCAGTAGATGGCAGTAGTGAGCAAGAAGTACCAATAGGTGAGAAGGGCGAGTTATGGGTACGAGGTCCGCAAATAGCAAAAGGGTACTTAAATGACCCTGAAGCAACGACTAAAACATTTAGCAATGGCTGGCTTCGGACAGGCGATATTGCGGTGCGTGATGAAGATGGTATTCTCACGATTGTCGATCGCAAAAAAGATATGCTCATTTATAACGGCTATAATGTGTATCCACGTCAATTAGAGGAATTATTATATGAGCATGAGGCTGTTCAAAGTTGTGTCGTCATCGGTGTACCAGATGACCGAGTAGGGGAGACAACAAAAGCTTTCGTTGTCTTAAAGCCTGGTGCAACGGCTTCACTAACGGATATTCAAGAGTTTGTGAATAGCCGTGTTGTACACTATGCAAAAATTCGTGAAATCGAGCAGTTAGATGCATTACCAATGACAGCAGCAGGGAAAATTTCGCGCATTGCTTTACAAAAGCTAGAGGCGTCAAAAGCGAAATAAGGGGGAACAGGTATGGACGTGACAAAGGAACATATCGGTCTTGCAACCGAGCGTTATCAAGTAGAGATTGAAAAAGGGCATATTCGCCGTTTCTGTCAGGCAATCGGTGATACAAATCCACTCTTTTTAGATGAAGAACACGCTTCGCAAAGTGCCTATGGTGGTATGATTGCACCGCTCACATTTCCAGTTGCGTTAAGCGACGAATCCGCACAGTTACCACTGGAACTAGATTTCCGTCGTATGCTGCACGGGGAACAGGAGTTTATTTACTATAAACCGTTGCGCCCAGGAGAATCATACACAGCGCAAATGAAAGTAGCGGATATATATGAGCGTGAAGGAAAAAGTGGCACTATGCAATTTATCGTATTAGATACGGAACTGCGTGATGCCGATGAGGAGCTCGCTGTTGTGAGTCGTACAAATATTATTTACCGTGCACTGTAAGGAGGGAACGATATGGCAATTACAGAACAATCGATTGATGTTGTCGTTTTTGAGGAGTTACAAGTAGATCAATTATTACCGAGTTATACAAAGCCACCGATTACGAAAGTGCAGCTTGTCAAATATGCAGGAGCATCAGGTGATTTTAATCCGTTGCATACAGACGATGCCTTTGCCCAAAAAATCGGGATGCCAGGTGTCATTGCACACGGTATGCTTGTGATGGGCTTTTTAGGTGAGTATGTGATGAAGCTAGCCGGAGACGTCGCACAAGTCAAACAGTTTTCGATGCGCTTTGGTGCGATGACATTACCAGGTGACGCGATTACATGTATCGCGCAAGTAAAAGAGATACATGAACGTGAAGTAGTATTAGAGCTAACTGCACAAAAGCAAGATCAAACAGTAGTCGGTTCAGGCAAAGCGACATTGTGTTTTTAAAATGAATCCGTTCCATACAAGTGTAATCGTTTGATAAAAATAAAGCCTTCTTTTCAACAAAAATCATCTTCACAGTCATTTGAGTGAAGATGATTTTCTTTTTAGTTCAATTATTTGAGAAATTATCTTGAAACTGTCGACATTGAACGGTCAAAACCACCCGGAGCGAGCAAAACCTTGCCGTATCCGAGCAAAAACCCGTAGAAAGCGTCTACCCGTATCCGAATATGCGGTTGATTACATATCTTGGTGAAGAGTCCCTGATGATAAACATTAGTTTAAAACCATTATAGTTGTCATCTGTTTTTAGTGACATGTGGCGGTACTCTGATTCCGCGCATTTTTGCATACTATATGTAAGAGGTGATAGACGATGACACAAGCAATCGTAATGGAATCAGGGTATAGCAGAAAAGAGGAGTTTTGGAATGCTATAACACATGGCTTAGGTTGTATATTAGCGATACCTGCAATCGTACTGTTAATTGTAAAAGCGAGTGGCAACGGATCAGTCATTGAATTGGTCAGCTATATGATATTTGGTATCTCCATGTTACTGTTGTTTTTAAGTTCTACGTTATATCATAGTATTCCAGTGAATAAAAATTTATTTAAAAAGCTTGATCATAGTGCCATTTTTTTATTAATCGCAGGCACATATACACCAATTGCTCTTATTGCGATTGGCGGAAAGCTTGGTTGGACAATTGTAGGGATTGAGTGGGGCTTAACGCTAATCGGCATTATTTTGAAACAATTTTTTGTACATCGTTTTAAAGCCGTATCTTTACTTATTTACATAGGGATGGGATGGCTTGTTATATTTGCGTATAAACCAGTGCTTGCCCATATTGGAACAGAAGGCTTTTTAACATTATTGGCTGGCGGTATTTTTTATACGTTTGGTACGTATTTTTATAAAAATAAACGAATCCCATATAATCATGCAATTTGGCATTTATTTGTCCTTGCGGGTTGCGTGGCAATGTTTATGAGCATTTATCTTTATATTTAATCGAAGGACTGTTTTGTAAGTATCTACTTACAGGACAGTCGTTTTTATTTTAACGGTCATTTGTTAAAGGGAGTTAGACTATGAAGTTCCATTTTACTTTATAATAGAATGTACATATAACGCAGTATAAAAAGTAGGTGAATTTTATGTCGTTTTTTAAACGTTTGTTTCAAACGCCAGAGGAAGAACTATCGTTTATGGATTATTTAGAGAAAATCGATGCTTTAGTAAGACCAAGCATTAACCCAAAGGATTATCAATATAGTGAATTCTTCTTGCGCAATGATTTTAAATTTCATACGGAGCATGGGTATTCATTGGAGCAAATGCGTGAAAAAACATGGATCACATCACTTGTCATGTATAAGAAAAAGCGGGGTGGCATCGTGTGGAAAGGTTCTATTAAAGAACTTCGTGATGTTTATGCGTCGCCAATCATTCAGTTTGCGATGAATGAACTAACGCCACTATTGCAAAAAATGAAAACAACGAAGCACGATATAGAGCATTTTGAAAGTGTAATTGAATACGAGGAAACAATTCAAAATATTTATCATGTGCTAAATGAAGCGGAACAGAAAGAAGGCGCTAACGCCGTATTCATGAAGTCGATTGAACTACTTCAGCATGTGATTCGTACTATCCAAGCAGAGTTCCGTCAATTAGAGCAAGAAGAAACAAATGAATTACTCGAGCGTCTCACATTAGAAGAGAAGTATATGAGACGAAATCATAAATAATGAGGAAGCGAATGCGAAAGGAACTAAATTAGAGGGAATTTCTCATCTATTTAAGTGCGAACAATAGTTAGCAGCTACTATTGTTCGCTGAATGCTGTAGGAGGCAAAATTACAGCATTCTTATGTTCCATTTTAGCTTCCTCATCTACTTATACAGCTGAAGCTTCTTGTAATTGTTCTACTTGCTGTTTCTTTTTAGCAACATCACGACGAATCCATAATGAAATGCATAGTGAAATCGCAATTAAAACTGAAAATGTATAGAACACTGGCGTATAGCTATTTGTTGCATTGCGAATTGTTGATACAATGAGTGGACCGAAAATGCCACCAAGTGACCATGTTGTTAATAAGTAGCCATGAATAACACCAAGTTGCTTTGTACCAAATAAGTCACTCGCAAAGGCAGGCAAGTTGGAGAATCCGCCACCATAACAACTAACAACTAAGAAAATCAATGCTTGGAATACTAATACATTCGTTGTAAATGGTAATGACACGAATGCAACGAGTTGAATGATAAAGAAAATAACAAATATATTATGACGACCGATATAGTCTGAAGCCGCTGCCCATAATAAGCGACCACCACCATTAAATAGACCCATTAACCCAACCATTGCTGCTGCTCCTGCAACAGATAAACCAACAACTTCTTGTGCCATTGGAGAAGCTACTGAAATCATCATGAGCCCCGCTGTTACATTAATTAAGTGCATGGCCCAAAGCATCCAAAAATGTTTTGTACGAACTGCTTCACGAGCAGATAGTTGTGCCAGTGCTTTGCCTGTTGTACCGTATTTCGATACGTTTAATGCTCCTTCTTGCTTTGGTGGTGCAATATATAAAGCACCTAGTAACATTAATGTAAAATAACTAATTCCTAAAATAAAGTATGTGTTTGAAATACCAAACTGTTCCATTAAACTTGTCGCCACTGGTGCTGTAATCAGGGCCCCTGAACCAAATCCTAAAACGGCCATTCCTGTCGCTAAACCACGGCGATCTGGGAACCACTTCACAAGCGTTGAAACAGGTGAGATATAACCAATCCCCATCCCAAGACCACTTAGTAAGCCGTAAGTACACCAGTAAAGTACAACAGAGTCAATGGCAATCGCTACACCAGCTCCTGCTTGCCCTAAACCAAATAATACAGCAGCAAGCATCGCAGATTTTCGAGGACCTTGTTTTTCAACGAAGCTACCAAATAGAGCGGCAGAAAACCCTGCAAGTCCCATCATGATTGTGAAGGCGATTGTTACATTTGTTTCGCTCCAACCCATTTGTGTTGTAATTGGATTTTTATAAACGCTATATGCATAAGCCCCACCGATTGACAAATGGATGGCGATAGCCGAAAGCGCAATTAACCATCTATTTTTATTCATAATTTCTCGTTTTCCCCTTTATTTTATAGTTGCCTGAATTTTTTCGCGAATAATTCTAGATATCAAGATACCATCAAGTGTAATAATTGCGCAATAGTTTTTTTACATAAAATAGTTTCGTGGAATAGAAAAAAGTGATCCTTTTGTAGAATAATTTGAGTGTCCAGTTGTTTTATAACAGAAGAGAGACAGGGCTTTAAAATGCTGATTTTAAAAGGGTTTAGTTGTTACATAGGGTATATATAACAGAGGTGGTAGTAATAAAAAAACAAAAAAATGGAACGAAAAAAATTTTTTCTGAATAAAAGAGAAAATAATGTCTTTATATAAAAAATAAATTTTTTTTGAAAGGTATAGGTAGGAGAGACATATAAGTAAGATGAAGTTTATAAAAGGTTGTGTATAAAAATGCGTTAACAGGAAACTGTAAAAAAATTTAAAGGAACTTGAACGGTTTTTTGGATTATAGTCGTCTAAGCAGTAAAAGCAAAGGTGGTGACATAATTTGAGAGTGCTAATCGAAGAATATGGTGAGTATATTTATCACCTTGCTTACCTATATGTAAAAGATAAGCAAGTCGCAGAAGAGATTACCCAAGATGTATTTTATACATACAGTGTGAAAAGAAATCAGTTTCGTGGGGATGCATCGATTAAAACATACTTAACGCGTATCGTGATCAACAAAAGTCATGATGAATTGCGGAAGATGAAAAGACAAACCGTGCTACAGGCTATCTTGCCATTTATGAAAACTGTGCGTTCAGCAGAGCAAGAAGTATTAGCCAAAGTGCAGGGGGAGTCATTAAAGGAAGCGGTTTGGAATATGCCTGTGCATTATAGAGAAGTAATGATTTTTTATTATTATGAGGACTTTACGATAAATGAAATAGTAAGTCTACTTGGCATTTCAGAAAATACGATTCGGACGAGGTTAAGAAGAGGGCGCGAGCTATTGAAGCAACAATTGACAAACGAAGGGGAAGTGTTACTAGATGGGCAATTTTAAAGAACAGTTACGCCATGAATTGCGGCAAGATGCCCCATTTACAGAAGAAGTAAAAGGGCGAATCCTGCTGAGAAAGCCACTACGAAAACGTAGATGGCATATTCCAGCGGTTTCCTCTATGTTTATCGGAGTAATTGCTCTATTTATTTTCCTTACGATTAATCGGCAACCAGTCACACCGTATACTGTTTCAGCACTACCTAGTGACATAGGTGAACTGGTGAGGTTATTAAAGAAAAACGAAACCATTCTTCCATATATGGAAGAAAATTATAATGAGGAAGTAATCACGCCTGTGACCTCCTATATAAATGGTTATCAGCAAAAGTTTGGACATTTACCGATGATTGTGGAAAGATCGTTAACCTATGAAATTGGTGACTATGTGATGTTGGATGAACATGGAATGATGAAGGTAGCGCAAATCGTTGGAACAGCTGGAGATACAGTGACATTGGAAGAAGGGCGGGTAACCGTGAATGGTCAACCACTTGCTTTGCCGAATCTAGTGGGGAAAGTTTCTTATGAAAAAGAGATTACAGGAACAGAATGGCACGTTTATTTAAGTCCATTAGCTTCTATAAATGAACAGCATGTAACTTTTGACAAATTAGCGAGCGATGAATTCGTTATTGTAACAGATAGAACATTAGAAAAGTGGACATTAAATCATGTGAAAGGGAAAGTTGTAGCCATTCAGCAAATTACACCAACGTATACACTAACAGCAGAAGAGCAACAACTTTATACACAATTTAAAGAAAGCTATCAACTTGAATTATTACGTGATATATCTCCTCTTACTATTGCAAAAATACATCTCATCGCTGCTTCAGAACACGATTGGAGAACGAATTATACATTGTTAAAAAATAAAAAAGGGGATTTTACACAGTGGCTAGAGGAGGTTGTGGGAACTGATGAGGGGCGACCGCTCTTTAGCTCACTTGAGACAAAACTGTCGAATGCGTATAAATATAATGGACTAGAAAATGGGAAGTTCAGTGAGGCGAAATATGGTCACGGCTATATTGAATTCACACCAACTTATAACGCTCCTGGACAAATGAGTCTTCATATGATGCAAAATGAGGATGGAATTTGGCAGCCAACTTTTATGCCATAGTCATGATAAAGAAGTTGCGTGGAATTTCTACGCAACTTTTTTAATGTTTCTTCGTACACTAAAGATGTACTTTTCTAACCTATTAACATCACGTTATAATAAAATAATCAGATTGTTTGATAGACGGAAGGAAAGGAAATCAACGATGAAAAGATTTGCTACGATTTTATTTTTCGCGTTTAGTCGCTGGGGGCTTATTGCATTTACTCTATATTACGCTATATTTTATATAATGATTTTAAACGTATTTCCTTCTCAATTCGTGGACTTTGTGGCAGAGGCAGTTAATCCGTATTATGTGGCAATTCGTTACGTAAGTATAGTTGTAAATATCGTGATGTGTTTCATAGTATTTCGGTTTTTATGGAAGTATTTACAATATCAAAGTTATGCCATTCGTAAAAAAACATTATCATTTGTCATAGCAGCTAGCTTGATTCAGCTATTGAGTTTCTTTTGTTATACAAACATACCACTAGAGGCATTTACCAATACAGAGCAATTAACAAATTTACAACAAGTATTTTTCGGTTATAAATTATACATTGTAGAATTAGTAGCATTATTTTTTACAGGGTATGTATTAGCCTTTTACATCGGTGCATTATCCCGCGTCAAGTTTTTAACGGATGTTATGCTGGCACCTAAAAAACGTTAAATTTTCATCAACTACACGTACATTGTTAAGCGACTTTAACAGTGAGCGTGTAGTTTTTTTTGGAGAAAATAACGCATTGGATAGCAAGAAGTGAAGTAACGACTAAAAAGTATATACATTTTCTTTTTCTTATGCATAATGAAGGAGCTTTTATTAAAAAATAGACATAAAGGTAATGAAGTTCTTTCATTTCATAAATAGAAAAAGGTGTGAAGTAAGTGAAGAAAGCGATATTTTTAGACCGTGATGGTGTCATAAATGAAGTGTTAACGGATCGTGTGAAATTTGTTAATAAGCCAGAAGATTTGTATTTTTTACCAGGCGTGCCAGAAGCAATCAAAAAACTAAATAAATACTTTGATTATGTATTTGTCGTGACAAATCAAGGTGGCGTTGGTTTAGGGTTTATGAAGGAGTCTCAGCTACAAGAAATCCATCAATTTATGATCTTCCAATTAAAAAAGCAAGGCGCGATTATCGATGAAGCGGTATATTGCCCTCATAAGCCCCGTGCTAATTGTGAATGTCGTAAACCTAAAAGTAAGTTGATTATCGATCTTGCCCAAAAATATGAGGTGGATGTATCGCGCTCTTACATGGTGGGGGATACAGATACCGATATTATTGCTGGGAAAAATGCTGGAACAAAAGGGGTGTTTTTAGGGAAAAGTGATCCACTTGCAGATGCGGTGTTTCCAAGTCTCATCGATGCAGTTGATTGGATTATCGCAGATGCACAATAAGTAGCGACGGTATAGGGGGAAAAGTAAATCGTGAAAAGCCCCTGTTTTGTTGAAAAGTATCATTACTATTCATGTACACTAACATCGCTTTTAGCCCCGGTTTTACTATAGCCGATCTAAAATGAAAGGCGCTATTGTACTTGATGTGCATAGAAATGGATACTAGTTGATTTTTTGGATATCGAATATTATCTCCATGTATTGACAATACTAAAACGAAAATGAATGTTAGGTAGATAATATGAATAAATCTGTGAAATTTAGTATGTTACACGTTATTTTTTTATGTATGACTGTGATTGGGTTGAAAAATCATGTGACGATTTTACCTCCTATTTTAGAACAGGCAAAGCGTGACGGGTGGATGAGTGTCTTAATCGCGGCGGGCATTCTCATTCCATGGTTGTTGCTCTTAGCTATTATTACAAAAAGGCTAGAGAATGAGTCATTTATGAGCTTGTTAGAAAAAAAAAGTAAGTCTATCGCAGTGTTTGTTAAATGGCTCATTAGTTTATTGGTTTTAGTGTTAGGTGCTTTTACAATGGTTGAAATGCTTCAATGGATCAACACCACATTTTTACCGACAACACCGATGTTAATTTTATTTGGTGTATATTTTATTCTTTGTATCACGCTTGCTACAAGAGGCTTACAAACAATGGTCATCTTAAATGTTGTCGTATTGTTTGGTGTCATTATATTCGGATTTCTAGTCGCCTTTGTCAATATCAAAGTAAAGGATTATAGCTTACTTCAACCGATGCTAGAGCATGGAATGGGACCGGTGTTATTAGCCGTCGTTTTTCCGGCGGCAGGATTTACGGAGCTTTTATTGTTAATTTTTATTCAGCACCACGTGAAGAGCCAAATAAAGTATAAGCATTTTGTCCTTATGTTACTTATACTTGTTGGTCTGACGATGGGGCCATTAATCGGGGCCATTGTTGAATTTGGTCCTGAAGAAGCATCTAAACAGCGCTATCCCGCTTATGAAGAATGGGGATTAGCGAGTATTGGTCAATTTATTAGTCATATGGATTTCTTGTCCGTGTATCAATGGATGACAGGGGCATTTATACGGATCGGTTTTTATTTATATATTGTGACAGAGCTTTGGGGTGTACAGAAAGAAACTAAAAAGGTGTGGTATTATATAGCACCTCCTTTTGGTATTATTTGTCTCATGCTAATGTTGGTAGATGAGCAAACATTTTTAAACATCAATAATTATCATATTTTAATTTCAACATGTATTTTATTACTACTGCTAGGCTTTATTTTTGCTTTACTTACGGGGCGTAAAAAGGGACGTAGGCAGGAGGATATAAGCGATGCAAAACCAAAACAAGGCAATTACGTTCAATGAGCTGAAGCAAACATTTCAACATTCTGGTGATGTGAAGTTCCAGCATTTTGTTTTTCAAAATGAAACGGTGCATATCGTCACGTGTGAAGCAATGATCGATGAGCGTTTACTGTATGAATTTGTCATTCCTGAGTTAAAAAAAACGGTAGAAAATATTAGTGATACTCAACAAAATAAGACTACCTTAGAAGAGAGCAGCAAGAATAATAAAGGTAATCCAAATATTGAAGAGATATTGCCACTTCCCCAATTGCAGAAAGTATCAGATATTGACAGTTGTATTTCCTTATTATTTAGCGGACATTGTTTAATCATGCTGACAAGCAATCAATTATTGTTAGCTACTAACATTGCAAATAAACCAAACAGGACGCCGGAAGAGACGAATCTTGAGGTAGCAATCAATGGACCACGGGATAATTTTATTGAAGATATTGGTACGAATATCGCGCTTGTTCGAAAGCGACTCCCTACCAATTCCCTTATTGTTGAAAAGGTTCAAGCTGGGGTAAGATCAAAGACAAATATTGCTATCCTCTATTTCGATGATGTGGTCGATAAAAAAATTTTAACAGAAATTAAACAGCAAATACAAAATATCGATGTAGATGTTATTTTTTCAGGTAATATCCTGATGGAAAGTATTAATAATGGCATGTTTGCGTTCCCGCGCTGTGATTATACGGGTCGTCCAGACTCTGTTATACAAGCGTTGACAAGGGGTCGCTATATTATTTTCGTTGATGGCACAGCATACGCCATTATTTTACCAATCAATTTTTTCGTGCTTCTTAAATCGGGAGAAGATAATGAAACGACCGTCCTGTATAGCTCGTTTGAACGTGTGTTACGCTTATTAGGTTTGTTTATAGGCTTATTACTTCCTTCGTTTTGGTTGGCACTTACGACGTTTCATCAAAATCAAATTCCACTTCAGTTACTCGCGACAATCGTACAAGCGAATACAGGTTTGCCGTTTCCATCTTCGCTTGAAATGCTAATGATGCTTTTGTTCTTTGAGTTGTTCAGAGAGGCCGGTTTACGGTTACCATCCGTGATTGGTGGAACAATTAGCGTTGTAGGAGGGTTAATCATTGGGGATGCAGCGATTCGCGCGGGTGTTACGAGCCCTGCCATGGTTGTAGTGATTGCTATTTCAACTATTGCTGTTTTTACCCTTTCTAACCAATCCATTATGGCAACAATGAGTTTACTTCGTATAGCCTTTGTAATCGTTACAGCATTCTTTGGACTCTTTGGGTTTTTTGCTTCTCTTTTTTTTACATTAATGTATGTAAGCCATATTAAGGTGTTCGGTGTTCCGTATATTAACATTTCAGCGGATTTAAGTATACAATCCATTGCAAAAACATTATTTCGATTAGGACCAACAAGCTATAAAAAGAGACCGAGTATGTTAAAGCCCAATGATAGTACGAGAAGTGATGATGCAAAATGAAGAGATGGTGGTTTATTTTTGTCATTACAATGATACTAGCAGGCTGTTGGGACGCGAAAGAACCTGAAAGAATATATTATATTTATGGTGTAGGTGTAGATTATATTGATAGTCAATATAAAATTCATGTACAGTTAATTGATTTTACGAATGTCGCTAAAAGTGAGCAACCTAATCCAGAAGCAACTCAAACTGAGATTGGGACTGCATATGGTGAAACAATGTATGAGGCGTTTTTTAATTTGTATCATTCGTTGGATATGCGCTTATTTTGGGGGCATTTATCCTTTGTTGTATTTTCAGAAGCCGCTCTTCAACAAGGGGGAGCAAATACAGTCGTAAATGCCTTCAATCGTTACCGAGAAACAAGGTATCAAATTTGGGTATATGGAACAAGGGATGATGTATCAGAAATAATGTTAGTGACACCTGTACTAAATAAATCGATTTCTCTTTCTAAATTAACGATACCACTCAATTCTTTCTCTCAAGAGTCCTTTGTTGTACCAATTAATTTTCGGCAATTTATTATTGCATTGAATGAACCAAATTATAGTGTAGCAATACCTTATATAAAAGTGTCTGAAAATTGGGAGTCCGAAAAGGGAACGCAAAAGCAAATCGAATTTGACGGTGTTGCCGTTACAGGGCGAGACCGGCTAAAAGTAATTTTAAAAGAGGGAGAAATTGAAGGTTTACGGTTTATGAAGAACGAAACAGAGCGAGGAATTTTAACATATTCCATTAAAGATAAGCCGGTAACCGTAACTGTAGAAAATATTAAAGTAGATGTGAAGGCAACAGCCAAAAATGAAAAGTTTGTGTTTGATATTACCATCAAGCTAGATGTGATTGCGAGTGACTTTCATACAGAAATTACAAAGACACAAATCAAAGACACCGTCATAAAAGAAATTCGAAAAAAAGTAGAGGAAACATACAAAAACGGACTAAAAAAGAATGTTGATATTTACAATTTATCTAATTATGCCTATAAACAACATGTGAAGCAGTGGAAAAAAGTAGAAAAAGACGGGCAAGTGCCACTTGATGAAGATTCGATCGCTTCGATTGACATATATATTGAAAAGCTCAGCGCAGCACGTAAAGAATTTACAGAAACAATTAAAGAAAATTAATGCTTCTTTGAGTGATGAATACAAAGGCTTATATTGTAACGACATGATCTCAATTCGCAACAGAGGGATTATAAAAAGAGTACCTAATATGTTAAAACTAAAAGACATTATAAGAAGTGATGATGCAAAATGAAGAGATGGTGGATTATTGTTCTAAGCACAACCATACTAGCAGGCTGTTGGGACTCAAAGGAGCCTGAAAGGATGTATTATGTTTTGGGTGTAGGTGTAGATTATGTTGACGAAGAATACGTACTCTACATGCAGTTAGGCAATTTTACCAATGTCGCGAAAACAGAACAGCCGAATCCAGAAGCAGTTCAAAATGAGCGGGGCATTGCTCGTGGTAAAACGTTAGATGAGGCAATTTTCAATTTGTACAAGTCGTTGGACATGCGTCTATTTTGGGGACATTTAAACTTTGTTGTATTGTCGGAAGAGGCTCTTCAGGAAGGGGGAGCCAATACGGTTGTTAATCTGTTTAATCGGTACCGGGAAACAAGGTATCAAATTTGGGTATATGGGACAGGGAGTGATTTATCAGAGGTCATGTTGGCAACACCTGTATTAAATAAATCGTTTGCTCTTTCTAAATTAATTATACCGCTTAATTCCTTCTCCCAAGAGTCCTTTTTGGTACCCGTCAATTTCCGGCAATTTATTGTAGCACTAAATGAACCGAGTTATAGTGTAGCGATACCTTATATAAAAATATCCGAAAATTGGAAAACGGAAAAAGAGAAACAAAAGGCAATCCAATTCGAAGGTGTTGCTATTACGGCACGAGACGGGCTAAAAGGCATTTTTAGACAGGATGAAATTAGTGGTTTACGCTTTATGAAGAATGAAACGGAGCGGGGAGAAGTAACGTATTTCACTGACGGTGCACCTGTCACAGTAGTTATAGAAAATGTGAAAGTGGATGTGAAGGCTACCGTAAAAAATGAAAAGTTTCTGTTTGATATTACAATTAAGCTAAATGCGATTGCGAGTGACTTTCATACAGAAATTACAAAGAAGCAAATCAAGAAAAAAGTGATAGAAGAAGTAGAAAAAAAAGTAAAGGAAACGTATGAAAAAGCGGTAAAAAAGGAAATCGATATTTATAATTTATCTAACTATGCATACAAACAACACGTAAAACAGTGGAAAAAAGTAGAGGAAAATGGGCAAGTACCACTTGATGAGGATTCAATTGCTTCAATTGAGGTATACATTGAAAAGCTTAGCGCAGCACGTAAAGAATTTACAGAAACGATTAAAGAAAATTAATCTTTTTGCTAACCCTTACTACAAATAATTGTGAATTATAAAATTTTGTATAGTGCTCCATATGTCAAGGTTACCGAGGTTTAAGGTAGGCTCTTATTGTAAAAAAAAGACTGTAGCAACTGCCCTCCAACATCCTGTGAGCTTTAGTGCAAAGTGAAATTTGGATGCAATCACACCGAGCCATAATTGATTTCGGTGATAGGGGCTATCAAAGTGATTGATGATATTCAAAATAAAAGCAAATATAAGAAGTGATCATACAAAATGAAGAAATGGTGGAGTATTGTATTAAGTGCAATAATAATGTCGGGTTGCTGGGATGTAAGGGAGCCGGAAAGAATGTATTATGTTTTTGGTGTAGGTGTAGATTATGTGGATGAAGAGTATATAGTCTACATGCAACTGATTGATTTTACAAATGTTGCGAAAACGGAACAGCCCAACCCAGAAGTAGTTCAAACGGAGATTGGGATTGCTCGTGGTGCAACGATAGCAAAGGCATTTTTTAATATGTACCATTCATTAGATATGCGTCTATTTTGGGGGCATTTATCGTTTGTTGTATTGTCAAATGAGGCACTTAAAGAAGGTAGAGCCAATTTAGTAGTGGATTCTTTTAATCGTTACCGAGAAACAAGGTATGAAATTTGGGTATATGGAACAGGCGATGATTTATCAGAACTGATGTTAGTGGCACCTGTTTTAAATAAACCGATTTCTCTTTCTAAATTAACGATACCATTTAACTCTTTCTCCCAAGATTCATTTCTTGTACCGATTGATTTTCGACAATTTAATATTGCATTAAACGAGCCAAATTATAGTATTGCGATACCCTATATAAAATTATCTAAAGATTGGAAATCTCAAAAGGAAACACAAAAGGCAATCGAATTCGAAGGTGTGGCGATTACGGCACGAGACGGACTAAAAGAAATTTTTAAAGAGGAAGAAATTGAAGGTTTACGGTTTATGAACAACGAAACAAAGCGAGGACAGTTAACATATTCCATTAATGATAAGCCTGTAACAGTAGTCGTAGAAAACATTAAAGTGAATGTGAAAGCAACGCCCAAAAATGAAAAGTTTGTGTTCGATGTTACAATTAAGCTAGATGCGATTGCGAGTGACTTTCACACAGAGATTACGAAAAAACAAATACAAGAAACCGTCATAAAAGAAGTTGAAAAAAAGGTGGAGGAAACGTATCAACATGCATTGAAAAATAATATCGATATTTATAATTTATCCAATTACGCATATAAACAAAACGTGAAGCATTGGAAACAGGTAGAGAAAGATGGGCAAGTACCACTTGATGCGGATTCTATTGCTTCGATTGAAGTATACATTGAGAAGCTCAGTGCAGCACGTAAAGAATTTACAGAGACAATTAAAGAAGAGTAAAGCTTTTTTGACGTAATTGAATGAAATTTTTACAAAGTTTTTTGTGCCTACAGCTTTAATAACAGGAGTAGATTTTGTTACTTCTATTTATCAAAATGAATGATTTTGTAAGCCATGATTAGGGTATATCACAAAATTTATATACAACTTAATTTTAAATAAGTGTCAAATGGAGTCTATTTACTTAAATGGCGCTTATTCTTAATTAAGTTGTATATCCAAAACGATGAATGTATATTTAAGCGTTTTTTTAAAACAAGTTTATAATTGGCTCTTCACCAAAATATGTACTTGACCGCACATTCCGTTACGGGCGGACGCTTTCCGCGGGCTTGGCTTCAGCCTCCTCGACTCGCAAATGCTCGTCTGCGGGGTCTTCAGCTCAAGCTATTCCCGCAGGAGTCGCCGCCCTTTACTGCATGTGCTTTTAGATCAATATCAAGAACAGATTCTAGTATTGAACCTTATAATTCTTTTGATTTATTTTAATCGTTATAGAGAAAAGATTATGATTTTAATAGATACTCACATTATAAAGATCTATATTAACTACGGTGAATGACACTGTGTATTTTCAAAAAACAGCTTGATTTTTTTCATTTTTCCTCCCAAAAGATACGTGTTTCCACTGAATTTCTCCTTCCGCACGCGATTCCTTTTTAGTATATTTCTATCTTTTTTATCACAATAGCTAATCGTAGAGCATCCTATTTTGAATGAAAAACATTTATTTTAATCAAAAATGCAAGCGAATAGGGCGTATTTACTTGCAAAATGTAGAGGAATACAGCTTGTAGCATGATGGAAAACTAAAAAACCAACCTCGCATCAAACGAGGTTGGTTTTAAATTATGAAAGGCGGTTACGATAATCTTCGTAGTGGAATGTACGAATGACTTTCATGCCTTCTTCTTCATTGTATAAACAAATACTTGGTAAGTTAACACCATTAAACATATGTGTCTTTACCATTGTATAATGGGCCATATCTGTAAATACTAAGCGATCGCCAGGCTTTAATGGTTCATCGAATGAATAATCGCCAATTACATCACCAGCAAGACAAGTCATACCACCTAAACGGTATGTATACTTTTTCTCGTTTGGCATGCCAGAACCGATAATCATCGGACGATACGGCATTTCAAGCGTATCTGGCATATGACAAGTAGCGGATGTATCTAAAATCGCTAAATCCATACCATTTTTTATCGTATCAAGTACAGTAGCAACAAGGTACCCTGTATTTAAGGCACAAGCTTCACCAGGCTCTAAAATCACCTTGACATCATATGTGTCCTGAATACGGTTAATCAGTTGGACTAATAATTCTACATCATAGTCTTCGCGCGTAATATGGTGACCACCACCAAAGTTTACCCATTTCATTTGATGTAAGTACTGCCCGTATTTTTCCTCGAAGTGTACTAAAATACGTTCTAGTACATCTGAACCTTGTTCACACATTGCATGGAAATGAATGCCTTCAACACCATCAAGCTCATCGGGACGAAACGACTCGAACGGAATCCCAAGACGAGAGTTAATATAACAAGGATCATAAAGTGGTGTTTCTACCTCGGAATATCCAGGGTTTACGCGTAAACCAATTGAGATATTTTTTTCATGATTTAACACTTTTTCTTTATACTTGTTTAATTGGTCGAATGAGTTGAATACAATGTGGTCAACATAAGTTAAATATTCATCAATTTCATGCTCAGCGTATGCAGGTGCATAGGCATGAACTTCTTTACCGAATTCCTCAAACCCTAGTCGCGCTTCAAATAAAGAAGACGATGTAATACCAGCCAGATAATTACGTGCTAGCGGAAAAGTCGACCACATTGAAAAGCCCTTTAGAGCAAGTAAAATATCGCAGCCTGTTCGATCTTGGACAGATTTTAAAATTTCCCAGTTGCGTTTTAATAAGCGCTCATCTACTACGAAAGAAGGAGATGGAGCTGCTTTCCAATCGATTTGCTTCATCTTATTTAGCCTCTTCTTTTGAAGTGAAGTCTAAGTCGACTAGTTCAGGGTTTTCAGTTTCTTGCCATGGTAGACCCCATTTGTTTAACGCATCCATGAATGGGTCTGGATTGAAATCTTCTACGTTCCACACGCCAGGTTTTTGCCACTCGCCATTCATAACAAGCATTGCACCAATCATTGCTGGTACACCCGTTGTGTAAGAAATCGCTTGCGAACCAACTTCACGGTAACATTCTTGGTGGTCACATACGTTATATACGTAATACGTTTTTTCTTTGCCATCTTTAATACCGCGAACGATACATCCGATGTTTGTTTTACCTTTTGTAAGTGGTCCAAGTGTTGCTGGGTCTGGTAAAACCGCTTTTAAGAATTGAATTGGTTGAATCATTTGACCTTCAAATTCGATTGGCTCAATTGAAGTCATTCCAACGTTTTCTAACACGCGTAAGTGCGTTAAATATTTTTCACCAAATGTCATCCAGAAGCGAATTTGTTTTAAGCCTTTAATGTTTTTCGCTAAAGATTCTAATTCCTCATGATACAGAAGGTAGCAATCTTTTGGACCAATCTCTGGTAAATCGTATACCATTTTGTATTCTAATGGCTCAGTTTCTACCCATTCTCCTTCTTTCCAGAAACGACCATTTGCTGTAATTTCGCGAATGTTAATTTCTGGGTTGAAGTTTGTTGCGAACGGAAGACCGTGGTCGCCACCGTTTGCATCAACGATATCGATGTAGTGAATTTCATCGAAATGGTGTTTTTGTGCATGCGCTGTGAATACGCCTGTTACACCTGGGTCGAAACCAGAGCCTAAAAGTGCAGTAATGCCTGCTTCTTCAAAGCGCTCTTTATAAGCCCATTGCCATTTATATTCGAATTTAGCAGTATCTAACGGCTCGTAGTTAGCAGTATCTACGTAGTGCGTTTTTGTTGCTAAACATGCATCCATAATAGTTAAGTCTTGATATGGTAAAGCTACGTTAATTACCACATCTGGTTTAAATCCATTGATTAGTTCAATTAGCTCGTCCGTATTGTCCGCATCCACCTGTGCAGTATGGATGATTGTTTTACCGCCGTCTAATTTTTCTTTTAAAGCATCACATTTTGATTTTGTTCGACTCGCGATCATAATCTCTTCGAATACTTCAGAGTTTTGCACACATTTGTGTACCACTACGCTAGCAACACCGCCAGCTCCAATAATCAATGCTTTACCCAATTTCTTGTCACGCTCCCTAGTGTGTCAGTATTTAAAACAAGATTGATTATACAGAATACTTACGGTGCTAGCAATGATTTTTTACCAACAAAAAATAGGTGTATTTTTAGTAGTGAAAAGCCAATAATAAAAAGAAAAACAACTGGAAAAATTTTAGAAAAATATTGTATAATACAGAAAAAAACGTACATAAAGAACGAAAGTGAAAATGTTCGTTTTCGGCTTTTGTATAGTACTACGAGTTGTTGAAAAAAGCAGTAGAGCATAAAGTGTAAAATACCATGAAAAGAATCCCCCATATGTAACCTATTAATACGAAAAGAAGGTGATGAGGATGTCAAGAGTGTTTATGTTAGGTTTTATTTTAAGTCGAATGCTTAACCCTTTAAGTTACACAGTTTTTATTTTATTTTTTGTCATGGTTAGTGTAAGTACGGGAAATATTATTCCGAAAATAGCACTTCAAGGCTTTGCTGAAGTAATGCATCCCCTGTATTTACCACTGTTACTGATGAGCATATTAGTACATGTTATTGTCACGGTATTAATGGTTAACTTTATTTATCGGGTCATCGTAGAGGGGAAGTATATTGTTAAATTATCAACATTTGGATTTTTAATTGCCCTTTCGACGGTTCAACTCTTTACGTATTTTTGTATGAACGCATTACCCCAAGTAGGTGTACCAGGAAGGGTTGAAAGACAAATTGCAGATTTTGTTCAACAAACTGCACTGAATTATTTTGAACTCTCTTCTCTTCTATTTATGGGATTATTACTCGCACTATATGTAGGTATTTTAGGGCGTGAAAAATTTAAGAAAAATATTGGCTTTATCGATGATACATTATACGAATAATGATGGATATTTTCTATCTGTCTAAAATCAGGGTGCACTTTGTCATTGAAGTAGCACCCTTTTATTTATCCCGCATTAACGGGTAGCGATTTATTGTAAATGATCGTCTTTTTTCATTACGGCTGTTACAGCAATGTGCAAGTTTGAATTGCATAAGTTTTTACTATAACTTAGAATGAGCAAACCTTGAAATATATTACCATTTGGGTAACCGTTGCTTTCCGCTCCATTCGGCTCGCTTTCCACGGGCATGGCTTCAGCCTCCTCGTCGCTCGTACCTCGGTGCTCCTGTCGCTACGCTTTCGTCGCAAATAAATTTCCTGCGGGGTCTTCAGGCCAACACGATGTTGGTCACGAAGGCGTTGTCACAGGACGTGACGGTTTTAGCCTTCGTTCCTTTATTGCTATTCCCGTAGGAGTCTCGCCGATTCCGCTACAATCAACTGGCAAGTCATTTTTGATCACGTTTTGCTAAAAAACACGCTTCTATAAAGGAAATATTTTGTTAATCAACACACTTGGCTAAAAATAAAGAAAGATGCTCATGCATGACGGTAGAGACTGGGTAATTATAATTGCAAATAGAGACAAAATGATTTCTTTTAGATAAGAGAAATATTTTTCTAGGACATCAAGAAGCGTTGACTTTTGCCGTAGCGCGACATCGCCACAGGAGCCGTAACAGGAGATCCAAACAGGCCGCGCCTGTTTTAGCTCCTGTGTAGGCTGTGGCAAAGCGCGGAGGCTATGATACAAACCTTTTACTATTTAAATGGTGTTTTTAGGATAAATTTTTGATCATTAAGAGCTATAATTTAAACATGCCTTTTGTACTGCCTATTACTATATTATTAAGATCAATAAATCCGTAATGTATTGTTTTGCTCCTTTTAATCTCGTAGACTATAGCACAGTAATATTTTTGCCTGTATACCAAATACGAAGCGTTGAGGGAAATAAAAAGAACGAGATTGTGACTAATAATTGTTCAATCGGGCATTCCTTTGTAAAATGGGTACATATAAAGGTCAGGATCGGGAGTGAAGACGTTTTGAAGAAGAAGAAAAAAGGGCTGCAAGTGTTTGAAAATGTCGTAATGTTTCCTGGCACAGTAGAGCAATTGTTGTCACAAGCACATGAATACGCAGAACAATATCAATATGATTTAGCGAACCAAAAATTTGCCGAAGCCTTGCAGTATACGTACGGAGATGAAACGACGTTAAGTGTGTATGCCTATTCATTATATGAAGCGCGTGATTTCGAGAAGGCAAAAGAAATTTGTGAACGTCTTTTAGAAATAGGTCCTTCTATGTACTTTGAGGCGATGGAGTTATACTTAACGATTTGTATGCAATTACGCGAATTTCAACAAGTAGAAAAGATTATTGAATCGTTGTTAGAAGAAGAAGTAATCCCAAACGAACAACTTGACAAATTTCTACGGCTCAAAAATTTAAATGCTGATATTGTGGAAAAGAAGCGCGTGCAAGAAGAACAAATAACCGCCCAAGAAATCATCGACAATGAGTTGTCAACAGCACAATTTCTTGAAAAAACAACTGAGGAACAGCTTGTCATGGCGCAAGATTTAACAACCATCAATGTTCGACCGATTGCACAGGTACTAAAGGAAGTAATTGAACATGAAAAGACCCATCCGTTTATTAAAAGTTTGCTTCTTATTTTATTAGTCGAGCAAGAGGTGGCAATAGATATTGAGGTTAAGAAGTTTAATCGAGTCCGAATAGTCAATCCAGTTGAGCTTGAATTGCCAACAGGATTACCTCATTTTCAGGCCATTACAACGATTATTTTAGAACAATTACATCAAGAACCATCTACATTAGAGCTTGTGCAACATCTCATCACAAAACATGCCATTGCAACGTATCCGTTTGAATGGCTCGATTATGATGATGAAGACGTGGCGATAGGTTATATTGATTTTGTTCGACAAATGTTTGGCAAAGTACAGGAGATGGATTATGAGATAATCGACTTTCTCCAACAGTTAGAAAAGTTAACAGAATTACAACATATGTGAAAAAAGTTGAAACTCAGCTCATCTATGTTATACTAAAATGGTTGTCAAATCGTATAAAACGAAACAATTGGTACACAACCTTAAACTTATTTTGGAGGTCATCTATATGTCAGTAAAATGGGAAAAACAAGAAGGAAACCAAGGGTTATTAACAATTGAAGTTTCTGCTGAAGAAGTAAATAAAGCTTTAGACAAAGCATTCAAAAAAATTGTAGTACAAATCAACGAACCAGGTTTCCGTAAAGGAAAAATGCCTCGTCCACTATTCGAGAAAAAATATGGCGTAGAAGCGCTTTATCAAGATGCTTTAGAAATCGTTATTCCAGATGCATACTCAAATGCAATTGATGAAGCAGGTATCGAGCCAGTTGACTACCCAGAAATCGCTGGAACAGAAAACTTCGAAAAAGGTAAAGCATTCACTTTCACAGCGACTGTAACAGTGAAGCCAGAGCCAAAATTAGGCGCATACAAAGGTTTAGAAGTAACAAAACTTCCAACTGAAGTAACAGATGAAGAAGTAGAAGCACAAATTCAAGAGCAATTAGCGAAAAAAGCTGAACTTGAAATTAAAGAAGACGGCGCGATCGTAGAAGGCGACACAGCTGTAATCGATTTCGAAGGTTTCCTAGGTGAAGAAGCATTCGAAGGTGGTAAAGGTGAAGATTACGCACTAGAAATCGGTTCTGGTTCATTCATTCCAGGCTTTGAAGAGCAATTAGTAGGTGTTAAAGCTGGCGAATCTAAAGACGTAGTTGTAACATTCCCAGAAGAATACCACGCTGCTGAACTTGCAGGTAAAGAAGCTACGTTCAAAGTAGCAGTTAAAGAAGTAAAAACAAAAGTACTTCCAGAATTAAACGATGCGTTTGCTAAAGAAATCGATCCAGAAGTTGAAACTTTAGAAGCGTTACGTGCTAAAATTAAAGAGCAAACTGCTGAGCAAAAGAAAGCTGAATCAGAAGGTGCATTACGTGATGATTTAGTAGAAAAAGCAGCAGAAAACGCTGAAATGGAAATTCCAGCTGGTATGATTAACACAGAATTAGATCGTATGGTTCAAGAATTCGGTCAACGCCTTCAAATGCAAGGTATGAACCTAGATTTATACTTCCAATTCTCAGGTCAAAATGAAGAAGCTTTACGTGAGCAAATGAAAGCTGATGCTGAAAACCGCGTACGCGTTGCATTAACTTTAGAAGCAATCGCAAAAGCAGAAAACATGGAAGTAACTGAAGAAGACATCACTGCAGAATTAGATGCAATGGCTGCTCAATTCGGTATGACAGTTGAGCAAATCAAAACAGCTTTAGGTGGCACTGCTATCCTAGAAAACGACATCAAAACAAAGAAAACAGTTGAATTATTAGTAGAGAACGCTAAAATCTCTGAGTAATTGACTGGAAATATACGACAGCTAGTAGCAAGTTGTATAAAATGGACTTTATAAGTAAAAAACAAGGTACGGAGTTCCCGTGCCTTGTTTTATCACATTTATCTTCAATTTTTATACATAATTTTTAACAGTATACATAGAGGCAATGATTTTGACAGTCAATATATTTGATAAAGGTCACAGAATCTTGTAAGATTGTTGCTTGAATAGGGGTGAAACAAATTGTTTAAATTTAATGATGAAAAAGGCAATTTAAAGTGCTCTTTCTGTGGAAAACCACAAGAACAAGTTCGTAAACTGGTTGCAGGTCCAGGCGTATATATTTGTGATGAATGTATCGAGCTATGCTCTGAAATCGTCGTTGAAGAGCTAGGTGTGGAAGAAGAGATTGAGTTTAAAGATATTCCAAAACCAAAAGAAATTCTTGGTATTTTAGATGAGTATGTAATTGGACAAGAACGTGCCAAGAAAGCGTTAGCCGTTGCCGTGTACAATCACTATAAACGCATTAATTCAAATTCAAAAATCGATGATGTAGAGTTATCAAAATCAAATATCGTGTTAATCGGGCCAACTGGTAGCGGTAAAACATTACTAGCACAAACATTAGCACGAATTTTAAATGTACCTTTTGCTATTGCTGATGCAACTTCTTTAACTGAAGCGGGTTATGTAGGAGAAGATGTAGAAAACATCCTATTAAAACTAATCCAAGCAGCAGATTATGATATCGAGCGTGCAGAAAAAGGGATTATTTACATCGATGAAATTGATAAAGTAGCGCGTAAATCAGAAAACCCATCCATTACACGGGATGTGTCTGGTGAAGGTGTACAACAAGCATTATTAAAAATTCTTGAAGGTACAGTAGCAAGTGTGCCTCCACAAGGTGGACGTAAGCACCCACATCAAGAATTTTTACAAATCGATACATCGAATATCCTATTTATCGTAGGTGGTGCGTTTGATGGTATTGAGGGAATTATTAAGCGTCGTCAAGGCGAAAAAGTAATTGGTTTTGGATCCAATCCCAATAAGCAAGAGGAAGTGGAAGGTTCATTACTTTCTCAATTGATTCCTGAAGACTTATTAAAATTTGGTTTAATTCCAGAGTTTATTGGTCGTCTACCAGTATTAGCTTCTTTAGAGCAGCTAAATGTAGATGCATTAGTACGTATTTTAACAGAGCCAAAAAATGCATTAGCGAAGCAATATCAAAAAATGTTGGAATTGGATAATGTTGAACTAGAGTTTGAAGAGGAAGCTTTAGTAGAAATCTCTAAACTTGCTATCGAACGTAAAACGGGAGCACGTGGACTACGTTCGATTATTGAGGCAACAATGTTAGATGTAATGTATGAATTACCATCGCGTGATGATATTGTAAAATGCATTATTACGGCTGAGACAATTACGAACAAAGCTGAACCCAAACTTCTTTTAGCGGATGGGACAGTATATAAAAAAGATAATGAAAAAACTTCTGCATAAATAAAAAGTTATGGTTTATGTCAATGGATTGATATAGCAGTAAAAAAACAATGCATGAATGCAAAAGTAATTTTACTCGAATCTTTCTCTAAAAAATGGACATTATAAAAAGCTGGCTTCGTACGTGTCGCTTTTAGCACAGTCGACGTCAGCTTTTTGTTCCAGTCCGCTATACATAGTTTGATTATGAAAATCGTATTTACACACATACTACAATTGCGGGTTGTTGCGTATTGATTTTGGATGGAGGTGAATACCCGCGTGAAAAAAATCGAAGAAAATGTTCCGTTACTCCCTTTAAGGGGATTGCTAGTATTTCCATCAATGGTGCTACATATTGATGTTGGCCGTGAACGCTCAGTAGCAGCGCTTGAACATGCAATGTTAAACGATAGCCGCATATATTTAGCTACACAACAGGATATGCGTGTAGAGTCGCCGGAGAAAAATGATTTGTATGATGTAGGTACAGTGGCAAATGTAAAGCAAATGTTGAAATTGCCAAATGGTACTTTACGTATTTTAGTTGAAGGCATTGTACGGGCAAAGATGGTGAATTATCAAGAAGGAGATCAATTTACGTCTGCTGATATTGAACTGTACGAAGATTCAACAACGAAAGATGCAGAAATAGAAGCATTAATGCGTACATTAGGTAGCTATTTTGAGAAGTACGCTAAAATGTCCAATAAGATTACAACTGAAACAATTGAATCTGTGAAAGATATTGAAGAGCCGGGTCGTTTAACAGATGTTATTTCTTCTCATTTACCACTGAAAGTAGCAGAGAAGCAAGAAGTTTTAAGTATTTTTAATATTAAAAAGCGCTTGGACTACTTAATTATTCGTTTGCACGATGAGCAGGAAGTAATGGCGCTTGAGAAGAAAATTAATACAAAAGTAAAGCAAGCGATGGAACGTACGCAAAAAGAATATTTCCTTCGCGAACAAATGAAGGCAATTCAGCAAGAACTTGGAGATCGGGATGGTAAGACAGGTGAGGTCTCTGATTTACGTAAGCGTATTGAAGCAGCCAATATGCCTGAATCAACACGTCAAGTAGCGTTAAAAGAATTAGACCGCTATGAAAAATTACCAGCTGCAAGTGCAGAAAGTGGCGTAATTCGAAACTATGTAGAATGGTTAGTATCGATTCCGTGGGACGTAAAAACAGAAGATCGTTTAGATATCAACTATGCTGAAGAAATTTTAAATCGTGACCATACAGGTTTAGATAAAGTAAAAGAGCGTATTTTGGAATACTTATCTGTACGTCAATTGATGAATTCATTGCGTGGTCCGATTATTTGTTTAGCTGGACCTCCGGGTGTTGGTAAAACAAGTTTAGCGCGCTCAATTGCGGAAAGCTTAGATCGTAAATTTGTGCGTATGTCACTTGGTGGCGTGCGCGATGAGTCTGAAATTCGTGGGCATCGACGCACGTATGTTGGGGCAATGCCAGGGCGTATTATTCAAGGCATGAAAAAAGTAGGGACGGTCAATCCCGTATTTTTGCTTGATGAAATCGATAAAATGTCAAACGACTTCCGTGGTGACCCATCAGCAGCGATGCTAGAAGTGCTAGATCCGGAGCAAAATAATACGTTTAGCGATCATTATATTGAAGAACCGTACGATCTATCCAATGTATTATTTATTGCGACAGCAAATGATTTAAGTACAATTCCAGGCCCACTTTTAGACCGTATGGAAGTCATTTCGATTGCTGGCTACACAGAGATTGAAAAGACAGAAATTACGAAAAATCATTTAATTCCAAAGCAAATGAAAGAACATGGCTTGAAAAAGTCCCAGTTAACTGTGAAGGATGAAGCAATCCTTGATTTAATTCGTTATTATACACGCGAGGCAGGTGTGCGTGGCTTAGAACGTCAAGTCGCAACGGTTTGTCGTAAAGCGGCTAGAATTATTGTGACCGGGGAGAAGAAGCGTGTAACGGTTTCTTCTAAAGTGCTTGTGGAAATGCTTGGTAAGCATCGTTTCCGTTACGGGCAAGCTGAAACAAAAAATCAGATTGGTGTAGCAACAGGTTTAGCCTATACGACAGTTGGTGGCGATACATTGCAAATTGAAGTGTCGTTAACGCCTGGTAAAGGGAAGTTACAACTAACAGGGAAACTGGGTGATGTCATGAAAGAGTCTGCGCAAACAGCTCTTTCGTATGTGCGTTCATTAACATCTCAACTCGGTGTAAAAGCAGAATTTTTTGAAGAGCATGATTTACACATCCACGTGCCAGAAGGAGCAGTGCCGAAGGATGGGCCATCAGCTGGGATTACCATTGTCACAGCTATCGTTTCAGCTATCACGAAAAAGCCGATTAAACGTGAAGTGGGTATGACAGGGGAAGTGACGCTGCGCGGTCGTGTATTACCGATTGGTGGCGTAAAAGAAAAATCGTTAAGTGCACACCGGGCAGGCTTAACAACCATTATTTTACCAAAGGACAATGAGCGAGATATTGATGATATTCCAGAAATTATTCGCGAGCAGTTGTCATTTAAATTAGTGTCACAAGCGGAGGATGTGCTTGAACTGGCGCTTGATGGAGGGTTTTAGAAAAAATGAAAGTCCATAATGTCGAAATGGTCATTAGTGCCGTTAGACCAGAGCAATACCCTGAAGATGGACTTCCTGAATTTGCGCTAGCAGGGCGCTCTAACGTCGGGAAATCTTCATTCATTAACCGTATGATAGGGCGTAAGGCATTAGCGCGTATATCTTCAAAACCGGGTAAAACACAAACATTGAACTTCTACAAAATTGAAGAACAATTATTTTTCGTGGACGTACCGGGTTATGGTTATGCAAAAGTATCAAAAACCGAGCGAGCAGCTTGGGGCAAAATGATCGAAAAGTATTTTACCGGCCGTGATTTATTAAAAGCGGTTGTACTCATTGTTGATTTACGTCATGAACCAACGAGTGATGATTGCATGATGTACGACTTTTTAAAGCATTACAATATCCCATGTATCGTCATTGCAACAAAATGCGATAAAATCCCGAAAGGTAAATGGGATAAGCATAAAAAAGTTGTGCGAGAAACATTGCAGATGGATAAACAAGATCCATTAATCGTGTTCTCATCTGAGAAGGGAATTGGCTTTGAACAAGCATGGGCTGAAATTGAAGGTCGTATGTAACTAAGGAATAGTTGAAAAATCGTCATTACGATATGTAATGGCGATTTTTTTATGAAGAATTCATCATAATTACTTGATGAATAGATAATCTTGTCGATAAAGAGAGTAGGAGGTGCCACTACTATGGATATCGCAGCATTATCAATTGCTATGAATCAGTCACAACTAATGCAAAATGTATCATTAGCTGTTTCTGATATGGCAATGGAGCAACAACAAGTACAAACACAACAAATGGTTGAAACGATGCAATCAGTTGATGCACCACACCCAACTTTAGGGAAAGCGATTGATATTTCTATTTAATCGCACAACGGAATGGACGCGCCAATCATTCCGTTTATTTGTGTTTTAGAGAAAAGTGAATTAAAACATAATTTTATAACTTTTAATTGTATGGATAAATGAAGGAGGAGCTATATACATGCTAAAGAAATTAAGTATATCCATCCTTTCATTCGTTCTACTCATAACATTGATTCCGTTTGTGAATCCAGCACAAGCAGCATCAGTTTATAAAGGAACTTTTGAAGGTGTTACATATACGGAAGTAGAGTTGAAAGATGGAACAGTCGAAAGAACGAATGCGAAAGTGACGATCCGTAATAGCTCAGGACGTACAACGACATTTAATTTGTTAGATACTACATACTACTATGTAAATGGTACAGTTTCAACGATTGATGCATTTAAAAAAGGGATGGAAGTAACGGCTACTGTTAATTTACGTAGTGTGTCCCGTCTTGAAGGAAAGTCAGATATTGAACAAGGTGCTATTGTAGAAAATAGTAAACAATTAACGGGAATTGTAACGAAAATTGACCCGAACGGGATGTTTGTTCGAGTAAAGCTGGATACAGGTATAGAAAAGCAATACTACTTAAATAGTGATACGGAATATGTGAAAGGAAAGTCACATGTCGATATTAGTACAATGTATGAAGGGGACCGTGTGAAATTAAAGCTTTCATCTGCTTCTTCCTCCGTAGTTTCTGAAATCGAAATTATTCAAGTAGGGACACTTATTCATAATTTATACAAAGCAGAACTAAGCACTGTTAATACACGTAGCAATAAATTGACTGTAGCGAATGCGCATCCATTTGAAGATTGGGAGTTTGGGACAAGACCAAATTCAAATTTACAATCCGTTACATTTACGAATCACACAACGATCTATGCTGGAAACAAAAAGATTACGAAAAATCAATTAAGTTATTACCACAATAGTGATATTTACTATGTAACGAAAAAACAATATGGTCGAGAGTTGATTGAAAAAATAGTCGTGCTAGAAGATAATGAGCGTACATTCTACGACCAAATTACAACGGTTGATACAACAAATAAGTTCTTCCGTTTAAAGAACTTTGGTTTAATGTATTACCACGACGGTTCGATTTTAGTGCGCAATGGTCGACTAGTGGAGCCGACTACTTTAACGGCTTGGGGAACAGCATTTGTCTTAACGGATGGCGTGACGAAGAGCAACTATACGCACATTGTCAATATTACAAATGATAGCTTCTTATCACCAAACTTAGCTACACATGAATTGTATTTTGGTCAACTTTCTTTAGTAGAGCAATCGAACTATTTACTGGAACTTGCAGATTATACAAGATTAGAAGCGGGTTCTCATGCTTGGGTACGCGAAGAAGAGGATGCGAAAACGTTGTCGTTTAGTAACTCTACTGTTGTGACACGTAGCTTTGGTGGCTCTGACTCCGTACTTGTCACTAATTTAGAAGTTCGTGAAGGGATGTATGGTTACTTCTATGTAAAAGATGGTCATTTGCAAGCCATTCATTTAGTAGGGAAAGATAAATTACAACCAACTGTCACATTAGCAGGTCGTATCGCGTCGGTGAATGTAATCAATCCAGGTTCAAATGGTATTGATGCTACGGCAGAAATGGAAGTAAAAGATGTAAGTCAGTGGTATGAAGGGGCATGGTTAGATACAGGGCGCCTAAATCGTATTGAATTAGATCAAGTATTAATTATTAAAGATCGCAAGCGCATCACGGTTGACCAACTAAAACCGAATGATCGTGTGGTCATTTTGACAGATGATACCTTTGATGCACAAGTTATTTTAGTAAATGAATAATCAAATTTTGGGCATGTAGAACCCTCTACATGCCCCACTATTCTATAAGGAGAGGGGCTGAACCGATGTTAAAAAAGCAAGGCTTTGTATTTTTATTAATGGCCTTTCTATTAATATTAGTCAATCCAATGAAGTCGTCCGCAGAAATTGTTGATTTAACAGGTGGTATAAAAAATGAGTATACATATGAAGAGTATGTGTTTATTTTAGGGCAGCCAATGCATTTTACGGCAAAGAGTAAAGATATTAAAGTAACCGTTTCAGAGAAAAAAGATAAAATTACAGAAACATATAAAATTAAAATGAATAGTACGAATGGGGCTACATTAGATAGAACCGTTACATACACGTACAATGTGAGCAATTATGATGCGATTGGTCAAAGTACAGCAACAGGTGAAGTGACAAAATACAGTGAAAAAATTAAGTATCAAGATGCAACAATTGAATTAAAAGATTATCAAATGTCAAAAAGCCATATTACAGATAAGCGTCCTGCTTCAGACTATACATCTGGGAACTCAGTAGTGCGTAAAACATATGAAATTAAATACAAGGGCGGTCAAACACAAAACGTCATTGTACACGGTTCTGGTAAAGATGCAAGTTATGAAAATTTCTGGGGTGCTGCGGAAACACAAATTATGGAATATACATTTGAGTACCCAAATGACACGGTCGGCACTGTCACGAGCCGCGTGAGCTATACAAAATCTCGTACGTTAAATTACGAGGAAAATTTAGGGTCTTTAGCTAGTTTTGAAGGGGGTTATGCCGTAAATAGTGAATCAGATACGATTTCACAGTATGTGTATGACTTACCAAAGGAATCAGGCACAATTGAATTTAATGCAGAATATATGCCAAAAGTGGAGCGTTTAATCGTTCCGAAATTCCGTGACTTATCCGCTCATTGGGCGAAACCGAGTATTGATAAACTATATTCACTTGGGATTTTTGATGACAAAGCTAACTTCTTCTCACCGAATACACCGATGAGTCGTTATGACTTTGCTGTAGCGATTGGTAAAGCTATTGACCTGCGTGTAGAAGTGGGTGGAACAACAAAGAAAAAAAATTCAGCACCAACTATTTTTAAAGATGTGAAGCGTACGCGTCCAAACTATGAATATTTAGTAGCTGCCTATAATAAAGGTGTCGTTAATGGAGTCAATGCAACGACCTTTAATCCTGAAGGGAACTTAACACGCCAACAAGCAGCAGCTATGATTGTTCGTGCACTTGGCATGGAAGGAAGAGCCCCAGATCCTGGTTATACAACGTCCTATAAAGATGATCATAAAATTTTAAATTATGCGCGTGACGGCGTGTATGTCATTACGCAGCTAGGCATTATGAATGGATCACAAGGTTACTTTAACCCAAGTGGTACATTAACGCGTGCACAAGCAGCAGCCATTATTGAACGTGTTTTAGAATACTTAGAAAATGATTTAAAACAAAACTATCGAGATGATATTTTATTCTTTGAATACTAGGAGGGAATAGAAATGCGGAAAACATTTGCTCTTTTCCTAAGTTTCATGCTTTTATTGTCCACGTGGTTACCATTTGCGGCACAAGTAGAAGCAGCGAATATTTCAGATGTACCAACATCTAATGGGAAATATACAGCAATTAATTGGGCTGTTGATAATGGTGTCATATCGCTTTATACAGGTAACAAGTTTGATATGAATGGCAATGTATCGGAGGCAGAAATGCTTTCGATGTTTGCGAAGCTAGATGCAAACTACAAACATTCAGTAACGACAGATATGACGTATTTGTACTATGCTGATTTAAACATTCCTCTTCAGGGGGCTTTAAGCAAGGCGAAGCGAAATAACTTAGTAACGCGCGGTGATTTTGCCGTTGTCTATGCAGCGATGCACGGTCTTGATTTATCAGAAGTACATGCGGTGCAGTATTTATATGCAAGTGAGATCACGACGGGGACAAACGGTAAAAAAACATATGAAGGCTATAATCCGACACGTAAACTGACACGTGGAGATATTGCGGTGTTCTTATATCGTATGATGCAAAAAGGGAAGTTGGCAGTGGAAGGGTTAAAGTCAGCGGCAACGGGTAAAGACGATTCAAAAGTTACGCTACCGCTAAACTTCGTATCATCACAAGGGAATGAGGTTGACTTAGAGCAGCCAGAACAGAAGCCAAGTGATGTATCACCGAACACGCCAAACGCTACGAAACCAATTCAAAGTGTAGAGGTCGAAAAGAAAAAATTAAACGCCAATGGCTACGATACAACATTAGTGACGATTAAGTTTAAAGATAGCCATGGGAATACAGTTCCTTACGATCAATCGTTGAAATTTAAGATTTCTTCAGAATATTTTACAAGTATTGAGTTTGGAATTGATAAAAAGCAAGCCTTAAAATATGACCCAAAAGAAATCTTCCAAGCACCAACTGCTATGACATCACCGAATGGTCAGTCGACAGCAGTTGCTGAATCAGATGGTGGAGAGTTAAACTTCTTCTACCGTGCGCCGCGTATGACAAAAAGTTTAAAGGATAATATACTTGTCGAATTAGCGGATGTGACAGCGGGTTCTAACTTTTCTTCATTTAAGAATTCGCAAATTAAAGTACCGATTGAATATATTGTGGAGCCAGAATTACGTGTAACATATGAAGTATATGATGGAGAAAACTATGTGGGAGACGGAAATGGTGGTCAAGACCACTCAGCGCCTGCTTACCCAGAAAGTGTCATGAAGCAAGGTCCTATCACGGTATCGAGCATTAATGATGATGGCACGCTCAATGTACAATCCGTTGCGATCAAACCACAGTATCAATATGCCAAATTAACATTAGCGCAACGTGAAATTTCCGAGCAAATGTTTGAGCGTATTGTAAATGATCTATTAGATAATAGTGGAACAGGTACAATTCAACTCGATTATTATATAGATGAAAACGGTAATGCAGCGTATAATATTCCGTTTAGCTATATTCCAAATGAGTATACGAGTAAATTTGGTAGTAATGAGCCACAAGAATATGCCGTGCTATTATATTTATATGAGCTACTACCAGATAAAATTTCTGACTTTTCAATGGCCGATTATAAAAGTGTGAAATCAGCACAAGCCATTGCACAAGGCATTTCAGAAGCAGAAATTCAAAATTCAAGCTATAAAGAGCTACGCAGTGTTATAAATGGTATTATGGCGCTTGCAGAACTAGCAGACCAGACGAAAGCGGATGAAGAGGCAGCACAACGCCCAGGAGATATGGCAAGGTATACGAAAATTGCTGTCACACTTGTGGCACCAGGTGGGCAAATTATTAAAAATTATCGTGGGCAAGTAACGATTGAATATAACGGTAAAAAGAAGACCGTACCATTTAACCGTAGTGGCGCATCTGGTAGTGAAGGGGCTGGGCAGGCGATCGCTTATTTTGAAGGTGTAACATATGGCAAATCAACAGCAAAAGTCACGTTTAGCCCTGAAACGGACTCTCGTTATGAAAAGTTATTAAAAGGGTTAGAAGGCAAAGTGGTTGAAAAGGAAATTATCGCCCATCCACCACTGAATGCGCTAGATTCTTGTAATCGTGCTCAAACATTAGGTGTTTTAGTTGATGAATCGGGCTCAATGAAAAAAGCAGACCCATATAATATAGTAAATACAGAAACAACAAAATTAATAAATCAATTAGAAATTGATCCGACCTATGCATTTGGATTTAATACGAAGAGCCGCTTTGCTTCAGAGGGGATGCCACTTACGCCTTCTGATTCGATATTTGATTATAAGTATCGAGGTGGAGGGACAAGCCTTGTAAAAGGGTTTGACGCATTAAAACCGTATTTGAAAAAAGAAGAAGCGATAGGGAATATTCCGAAAGCGCTTATTATTGTGACAGATGGAAACTTCTCCTCAACAATCAAGGGAGATATGATTGCATTTGCTAAAGAAAATAAGATTAAAATCTATACAATTGCAGTGGGTCCATCGAAAAATATTAATTCAACGACATTAAAAGATATCGCGAACCAAACAGAAGGTGCGTATTTCCACCTATCAAACATTAACAATATCACGAACATTTATAATTCATTGATGAAATCGTTATGTATAAATTATACAGAAGTTTGTCCACCAAACTTCGACTCATTCCAACAGACGGATGTAACAATTGGACGTACGTATTTGTTCATTGAAGCGGAAGCGAACTGTGGCAATGTGGAAAAGGTAAAAGTCAAATTCTACTCTGTTTATGGTGAGGTAGAATTAGATTTAAAATATATTGGATTAAATCTGTTTGAGCTGGAGCATGATATTCGCAAAATTCATAACTTCAGTATTTATGAGGAAGTGGAATTCCTCGCATATGATAAAGCAGGGAACTTACTAACGTCGGAAAAAGTTAAAATCCAATAAAAAATTTTACTCCAACAACGTATATGTTGTTGGAGTTTTTACATAATACTAATAATTTTATGAAAAAAGCAATCATTTATTGAAATATACTATAACTTTTGGTACACTTAGATTATAATAATTCTAATGTAAGAAGACTGAGTCATAGCATGTTCACAAACTTTAGCGTGAATAATGCTTTATTTATGTTACAATGGGTATTGTGAATTAGAACGTGTGAGGTGTAAGGTTCATGCATACATTGGTCGTGGGCTTAAATTATAAAACTGCGCCTGTTGAAATTCGTGAAAAGCTGTCGTTTATTGAGAGTGATTTGCCGAATGCTATGCAAGCGCTACAAAATGAAAAAAGTATTTTGGAAAATGTAATTGTCTCAACATGCAACCGTACTGAAATTTATGCAGTTGTTGACCAATTACATACAGGGCGTCACTTCATTAAAAAGTTTTTAGCGAACTGGTTTAACATTTCGCTAGAACAGTTTGAAGACCATTTATTTATCCGTGAAGATGATGCTTCTTTAAACCATTTATTCCGCGTGACAGCGGGCATTGATTCAATGGTTTTAGGAGAAACGCAAATTTTAGGACAAGTAAAGAAAAGCTTCCTACAAGGGCAAGAGTTAGGTACAACAGGTACTGTTTATAATCAGCTCTTTAAACAAGCCGTGACATTTGCAAAACGTGCGCATAACGAAACAGCGATCGGTGAAAATGCTGTGTCCGTGTCATATGCAGCGGTAGAACTTGCGAAAAAGATTTTCGGCTCCCTACAGCGCAAGCATGTAGCGATTTTAGGTGCTGGAAAAATGGGTGAGCTAGCGATTCAAAATCTTTATGGTAGCGGTGTTGGGAAAGTAACAGTGATCAATCGTACATTCGAAAAAGCACAGGATTTGGCGACGAAATTTGAAGGGAAAGCCAAGTCAATGGACGAGCTACAATGTACATTATTAGAAGCGGATATTTTAATCAGTTCTACAGGGGCAACAGAATATGTAATTGACTATGAGCTGATGAAATATGTGTCACGTCTCCGTAAAGGGGATCCGTTGTTTATGGTTGATATTGCGGTGCCACGTGATTTAGATCCGAAAATTGGTGAGCTACCGAATGTGTTTTTATATGATATCGATGATTTACAAGGTATTGTGAATGCAAACTTAGCAGAGCGAGAAAAAGCAGCAACACAAATTATCGATATGATTGATACAGAAATTGTGCAATTTAAAGAATGGTTTGCAACATTAGGTGTAGTACCGGTACTAACAGCTTTACGTAAAAAAGCAAATCGCATTCAGGAAGAAACAATGGCAAGTATTGAAAACAAAATGCCAAATTTAACAGAGCGCGAACGAAAAATTTTAAACAAGCATACGAAATCAATTATTAATCAGCTATTAAAGGAGCCGATTTTACAAGCAAAGGAATTAGCGAATTCATCACAAGCGAGCAGTGATTTACAGCTATTCCAGCAAATTTTCGGCATTGAACAAGCGGTGCAGGAAGAAGTAGCGATGCAAACACAACTAGAAAAGGAACGCGCAAAAGCTGCTTCAACCGACATGTCCATCAAGCCGCATCTCTCCTTTTAAATAACATTTAATTTTTTACAAGCGTTTTCGTAACTGTATGGTAAAATACAGTTACAAAGCGCTTTTTCTTCGCTTCCATTGTCCGAAGTTGAAGTGTTAGTAAAATCAGCATAAAAGCTTCTAATTAAAAAGAAGGGTTGCCAATGACAGAAACAATGATGATTCGACTTTATGAAGTCATGGTCATTTTATATGCAGTAGGAATTGTTTTTTATTTTATGGATTATTTGTATAAATATGTAAAAGCGAGGCGTATCGCGTTTTGGTTCGTCTGTGTTGCTTGGACGATGCAAACGATATTCTTCGTGTTATTTATAATAGAACTAAAGCGTTTTCCGATTTTATCGTTATTTGAAGGGATCTACTTCTATGCGTGGCTTCTCACAACATTATCGATTGCACTTCACTGCATTGCACGCGTTGACATGCCTGTATTTTTTGTCAATGTACTCAGCTTTGTATTTGTAACAATTCATTTGTTTGCACCAGCTGAAAAAGCACAGCCAATGGTAGGAGAGTCTCTCGTATCGGAAATGCTCTTTATTCATATTTCATTTGCCATTATGTCATATGCGGCATTTTCACTTACTTTTGTCTTTGCAATATTGTATTTAATTTTATATCGTATTTTAAAGGAAAAGAAAGTGGGATCAAGCACCATTTGGACGAGATTACCATCTTTACAGCAAACGACAAGTTGGATGAATAATTCGACACTTGTCGGAGTGCCTTTACTTTTCATTAGTCTTATTTTAGGGTTAGAATGGGCATTGATGACATTGGATGGATTATCCGTATTTGACATTAAAATTATCGGTTCTTTTGTTATTATGGTTTTATATTTAATTATTTTATTATTACATCGTAGTGGAAAATTAGTGGGTACAATGTATGCTTGGGTGCACGTGTATGCCTTTTTATTAACGGTCATCAACTTCTTCCTAGGCAACAAATTATCGAACTTCCACTTATGGTATTAGCGGAAAGGTAGGATTATGGTGAGAAAAATTATTGTAGGTTCGCGAAAAAGTAAATTAGCATTAACACAGACAAATTGGTTCATTAATGAACTAAAGGCGGCGGGTGTACCTTTTGAATTCGAAATTAAAGAAATTGTCACAAAAGGGGACCGTATTTTAGATGTACAGTTGTCGAAAGTAGGCGGAAAAGGATTATTTGTAAAAGAAATTGAGCAAGCGCTTTATGACAAAGAAATCGATTTTGCTGTCCATTCGATGAAAGATATGCCAGCGATTCTGCCAGAAGGCTTAGTCATTGGTTGTATCCCGCCGCGTGAAGATGCACGTGATGCCTTTATTTCAAAAGGCAATGTGAAATTTGCGGACTTACCAAAAGGGGCGGTTGTCGGGACAAGCTCTCTTCGTCGTAGCGCACAATTGCTAACAGCCCGTCCAGACTTAGAAGTTAAATGGATTCGTGGTAATGTGGATACACGTTTAAATAAGTTAAAAACAGAAGATTACGATGCGATCATTTTGGCAGCAGCAGGCTTAAAGCGTCTTGGTTGGAATGATGATGTCGTAACGGAATATTTAGATACAGAACTTTGTTTACCAGCGATAGCACAAGGGTCACTTGGTATTGAATGCCGCGCAGATGATGCGGAGTTACTGGCAGAGCTAGCGAAATTAACAGATGCTACTACTTGGAAAACGGCGCATGCAGAGCGTACTTTCCTTGCTGAAATGGATGGTGGATGCCAAGTGCCAATCGCAGGATATGCTACAGTAGAAGGTGACAATATTACATTAACAGGCTTAGTAGCAGCGCCAGATGCTTCAGTTACTTATAAAGAAACAGTAACAGGAACAGATGCCGAGGCAGTAGGTAAGGAAGTAGCGAAACGTTTAACGGAGCAAGGAGCTTATGACTTGATTCAGCGCGTAAAGGCTGAGTTAGATGCCGAGTAATCGTTTAGAAGGACAAACGATTGTGTTGACAGGCTCAGTTCCGACGCTTAGTGTCAAACAATTCATTGAGGAAAACGGCGGGTTATGTGCGGTTTTTCCTCTCATTAAAACACAGGAGTATCATTCACCAAATGATGCGCATCAATTAGCTTCATTACATAGCTATGATTGGCTAATTTTTACGAGCCAAAATGCGGTACAAGCCTTTATGGAAAAGTGTCAACGGGCAGAAATAAATATACAGGGGCTCCGTTGTAAAGTTGCTTCTGTCGGTACGAAAACAACAGAGCTTCTTGAGAAGTATGGACTACATGTTGATTTTATGCCGTCCATTTTTAGTGCGGATGTGTTTGTAAAGGAATTTCCGCATGTATCGAAGGCGTCAGAAAGTAAACTGTTTATCCGAGGGAGTTTAGCAAAACAAACAATTCACGAAGGTGTACCTAACGTAACAGAATGGACGGTTTATGAAACGTGTGCGAATGCAACTACCATTCAACCGTTTATTGAGCTGTTAGAGCGTGAGCAGACTATCGTTATTTTTGCCAGTCCTTCTGCTGTAGATGTATTTGCCAAACATATCGCGCCGATTGTTGGCTGGTCGCGCATTCGTGCCGCAGCAATTGGCCATATTACAGCTGATGCTCTCGAAAGATTAGGCGTAGCAGTATATGTCCAACCGAAAGTGTATACGATGCAAGCTGTAGTAGAGGAAATCATTTTATTGGAGGAGTCATCATGACAGATTTATATTTCCAACGTCATCGCCGCTTACGTCAAAATGCGAGTATGCGTGCATTAGTGAAAGAAACATATTTACACAAAGAAGATTTGATTTATCCGATTTTCGTCGCTGAAGGCGAAGGCGTACGTAATGAAGTATCATCTATGCCAGGCGTATTCCAGCTATCATTAGATCACTTAGGAGCAGAGCTGGATGAAGTGGTTGCTTTAGGGATTAAAGCAGTCATTTTATTCGGTTTGCCAGCAGAAAAAGATGCAGTTGGTTCAGGTGCATATCATGATCACGGAATTATTCAAAAAGCAACACGCTTTACAAAAGAGCGTCACCCACAATTGCTTGTTGTAGCAGATACATGCTTATGTGAATATACAGATCATGGTCATTGCGGTGTCGTAGAAGGGGAAGAAATTTTAAACGATCCTTCATTAAACTTATTAGCGCAAACAGCTATTTCACAAGCTGAGGCAGGCGCAGATATTATTGCACCATCAAATATGATGGATGGATTTGTGACAGCAATTCGTGCGGGACTTGACGCAGCAGGGTTTGAGCATATTCCGATCATGTCTTATGCCGTCAAATATGCATCTAGCTACTACGGACCGTTCCGTGATGCAGCAGATGGTGCGCCGCAATTTGGCGATCGTAAAACGTATCAAATGGACCCTTCGAACCGTTTAGAAGCAATTCGCGAAGCAACATCTGACGTAGAAGAAGGAGCCGATTTCTTAATCGTTAAGCCAGCACTTGCCTATATGGATATTATCCGCGATGTGAAAAATAACTTCCCACTACCAGTTGTTGCGTACAATGTATCGGGCGAGTATGCGATGGTGAAAGCGGCTGCGCAAAATGGCTGGATTGATGAAAAGGCAGTCGTAATGGAAACATTACTCGGCCTGAAACGCGCGGGTTCTGATTTAATTATTACGTACCATGCAAAAGATGTGGCACGTTGGTTGGAGGAGAAATAATATGCGTTCATATGAAAAATCAAAACAAGCTTTCTCTGAAGCGGTAAATTTAATGCCAGGTGGCGTAAACTCGCCAGTACGTGCATTCAAATCGGTAAACATGGATCCAATTTTTATGGAATCGGGCCAAGGTGCAATCATTAAAGATATCGATGGCAATGAGTACATTGACTATGTATTATCTTGGGGTCCACTGATTTTAGGTCATACACATCCAGAAGTAGTAGAAGCGATTGCAGCACAAGCAGCTAAAGGGGCTTCATTCGGTGCGCCGACGTTATCGGAAAATAAATTAGCGAAGTTAGTAATGGACCGCCTACCATCGATTGAAATGATTCGTTTCGTTTCGTCTGGTACGGAAGCAACGATGTCGGCACTTCGTTTAGCACGCGGCTATACAGGGCGTGACAAAATTTTGAAATTTGAAGGCTCTTACCATGGACATGGCGACTCTTTATTAATTAAAGCAGGTTCAGGTGTAGCAACACTGGGCTTACCAGATTCTCCAGGGGTTCCTGCAGATATTGCAAAAAATACGTTAACGGTCGCATATAACGATTTAGAATCAGCGAAAGTAGTATTCGAAAAATATGGTGATGATTTAGCGGCTGTTATTTTAGAGCCAGTAGCGGGGAATATGGGCGTTGTACCGCCACAACCCGGCTTCTTAGAAGGCTTACGTCAGTTAACAGAAGAAAATGGCACAGTGTTAATTTTTGACGAAGTAATGACGGGCTTCCGTGTAGATTATGGCTGTGCACAAGAGTATTTCGGTGTGCGTCCAGATTTAACAACGTTAGGAAAAGTAATCGGTGGTGGTCTACCTGTAGGTGCTTTCGGTGGGAAGCGTGAAATTATGGAAAAAATCGCACCAGCAGGTCCGATTTATCAAGCGGGTACTTTATCAGGGAATCCACTTGCGATGACTGCAGGTTATGAAACACTTTCTCGTTTAAATACAGATTCTTACGAGTATTTCAAAAAGCTAGGGGACCAATTAGAAGCTGGTTTCCGCGAGGCGGCAACAAAATACAATATTCCGCACACAGTAAACCGTGCTGGATCCATGATCGGCTTCTTCTTTACAAATGAAGCGGTAGTCGATTTCGAATCAGCGAAAACATCCGATTTAGAACTGTTTGCAGAGTACTTTAAATTAATGGCGGAGGAAGGCATTTTCCTTCCACCTTCACAATTTGAAGGATTATTTATTTCTACAGCTCATACAGAAGAGCATATTGCCAAAACAGTGGAAGCATTCCATAAAGTATTTGCGAAACTGGCACGATAAAATGAAAGGTGGTAGGTATAATAACCTATCGCCTTTTTGTTTTGTTTTAGACTATAGTCTTTTCTTTTAAGAGGAATTTAAGTGCATTCGTATTATGATACGTGTAATAAATCGAACGACTATTGTAGGTGAATTTATGCAAACATCTTTAACATATGAAGTGAGAGAAAGTATCGTACGATTGAATTTACGGCGCATGCAGATCATTGCTACACTTGTTTTTTATACGCTGATGCTTGTGACAGGCATACATTTTAGTCATATGTATTTCTTTGATGTAGAAAAGAAAAACCCATTAGCTTTTGCTAGTTTATATACCATCTTATTTTATGTAAATATGAGTGTGTTTTATGTGAATCATAAAAAAAGATTAAATGTAAATCCTCAAACGATTCGGAAATATGAGCGGTATATTCAGGTGTATGTATATAGCATGTTAGTGCTGATTACATTAATCACAATGGGCGATGTCCTATTTTATAAGCATATGGCTATTTTTGAAGTGTTTTACTTGCTTATTGCAGCATTACTTATTTTAAAGATGCATCAATTTGTAGTGCCAGCAGCGTTTGCAACGGTAGTCTTTGTTATAGCGAGTTTCATGAATAGTACAAATGAACAGGCGATGAGTATATTAACCTCTGTATTAATTGTTGTACCAACTGGCATGTTTATACAGTGGATGGTGTATCGTACACAACTGACGAGCATTAAACAACAACTATTACTCCAAAAAGAAACGTCGAAAACAAGAGAGCTAACTAAGCAACTGCAAGAAAAAAATAAAGAACTAGCTCGCATTGCCTCGCATGATGTATTAACGAAATTACCAAATCGTCGAGCGCTTGATTTAAAAGCTAGTCGCCTATTACAAGGTGGGGAAGAAGCTGTTCCGGTAACAATCCTGTTAATGGATATTGATTATTTCAAGCAATATAATGATTATTACGGGCATTTTATTGGCGATGAGGCACTTGTAAAGGTAGCTGCCACTTTAGAGGGATTTGCGAAGAAATATGGTTATTTTGTTGGCAGATGGGGAGGGGAAGAGTTTGTTATGATTGCTGACGGTCATTTACCGCATGTTGCTACAATATGTGAGGAGTTGTTGACACAAATTCAGCAATTAAACATCTCTCATCCGTGTTCTGAGTGTGCAAAATATATGACGATGAGTATCGGCGTATGTGAAGCAAAAGTGCGCACAATCAAGAATGTGCAAAGTTGTTATACGGTAGCGGATGAAGCACTTTATAAAAGTAAATCGAAAGGACGTAATACATATACAGTCCAATCGCTTATGTCTATTTAAGTATGAACTCATAACGAGCAAATTCTAAAACATATATTACCATTTTATTGCACGTTGCTTTCCGCTGCGGCACTCGCTTTCCACGGGCGAGCATCAAGCCTCCTCGTCGCTCATCCTTCGCTCCTGCGGGGTCTTGCTTGTCTCGCTTTCCCGTAGGAAGCTTTGCTTTGTAGCGAAAGGCGTATGCCGTCAGCTACACTCTCGTGCCTCCGCTACAAGCAACTATTGTTCAATACAATAATTAGTTGCTCAAAAATAATGAAAAATTCTCATTGATGAAAGTAGAGACTGGGCAATTATACTTGCAAATGGAAAGGAAATGATTTCTTTTAGAGAAGAGAAATGTTTCCCTAGTATATCGAGAAGTATTCACTTTTGCCGTAGCGCGCCATAGCCACAGGAGCCAAGATTTTCTTTGCGACGAAAGCGTAGCGTCAGGAGCAGGAAATCCAAACAGGCCACGCCTGTTTTAGCTCCTGTGTAGGCTGTGGCAAAGCGCGGAGGCTATGATATATACCTTTCACTATTTAACAGGTATTTTTAGGATACAATTTTGCTCATTACGAGTATGAATAAATCCCTCCTTTATGCATACGGTGTTGCAAGGAGGGATTTTTTTGTCGCAAATAATGGATTGGCACGTAGAAGAAGTATTTAAGTTTCCGCTTGAACTTGGAAGTGTGAAAGAGAGTAAATCAATAAACGTCCGAGTCAATTGGGAAAAAGAACAACTAAATAACGCAATTCGCATACAGGGCATCTATCATATAACAGCAAAAGTACAATTTGGATTAGAAGCACAACCGCAATCTGCTGAAGGTACGTTCATTGAACATATTGATTTAGCAGATGATGAAGGTTATTTCGAATATGCTTTGCCATTTAGATTGGAACTACCAAATATAGAATTGAAAGATTTACGAGTAGAAGATATTCAAACAACATGTCAAGATGTACTTCGTATAGGATGGCAAGTCGTTTGTGTGTATGAAGAGTTAACGGTAACAGACGATGTACAAGATGAAACGTTGTATATAGAGGAACCGAAATTAGAATTGAAAGAAAGTACAAATGCAAAAGTGAAAGAAGAACCTAGACCAGAAATTGTAGAGGCATTTGTAGAGTCACCTATGGAACAGTTGGTGGAAGAATATGTTGAAGAAACGGTAAAAGAATCGACAGGATTTTTGTTTGAATTAGAGGACAGTTATCGCAAACAATCTGTTCCTTTAAATAATATCCGCCAACAGTAGATAGGCTAAAAGTGCTAAAATAGCGAGCAAAATCATATCGCCTGTTGTGGGTACAATAAGTGTGCGGATTGCTTGGAATATGGCTACTGGTAATATGATGTGTCTACAGTAAAAACGTGTTTTACGAAGCCACTTTGGCAATAAATAAGGGTTATAATTTCGCCTCATTTTTATAACTTCCTTTCGTTTTAAAATCGACTATCCGCTGCTGTGGATAGTCTTTTTTTAATAAGACTGTTTTATAAAGGTTATAAAAGAATCACTGATGAAACTTGTGAAAATAAACAAGCATATTTAGTCAAAAGGTTGTTCAAATCAGCATAAAAAATGAACCTGTGAAAAATTATATGAATGATTTAAGTAGATTATGGCAACGACTATAATAGTTGTGAATTTTGACGGTGAATGATTCGATAAAAAGCTGTTATACAAATTATAGAGAGGTCATTATAGTCTATTCTTCGACATGTGTTTACGACACAACAAGTAAAAAGTTGAATGCTTATGTAAGCATGATGGCAAATCGCTTCGATGAACCTTATATATTTGTAACTTAGCTTGAAAATCATGCATAAATTGTTTACAATAGCAGGTAGCTAAATATTTGATGCAGTGAATAGGAAGAGTAAAAAACAGGTAATGCTAGCAGAGAGGGAACGGTAGCTGAAAAGTTTCCGCATGAGCGTTTTTGAATGTAGCCTAGGAGCAGCCTTTATGAACTAATAGTAGTAAAGAGCCGGTTAAACACCGTTAACGAATGAAGTGCCAATGTGGCAGTGAGCTTAGCAAAATGCTAGCGCTTGACTCAGCCTATTTGGAAGTAAAGGTGGTACCGCGATCTAACTCCCTCGTCCTTTTATAGACGATGGGGGTTTTTTATTTTCTAAAGGAGGAAACAACATGACAGAAATTACAATGCCGACAAAGTACGATCCACAAGGCACAGAAGCTGGTCGTTATGAATGGTGGTTAAAAGGCGAATTTTTCAAAGCACAGCCAGAGAGTGGGAAGGAGCCATATTCCATCGTCATTCCACCGCCAAACGTAACAGGGAAACTACACCTTGGCCATGCTTGGGATACAACATTACAAGATATCATTATTCGTATGAAACGTATGCAAGGCTATGATGCACTTTGGTTACCAGGGATGGACCATGCGGGGATTGCAACACAAGCAAAAGTAGAAGAAAAATTACGCGGTGAAGGTGTTACACGTTATGACCTTGGTCGTGAGAAATTCCTTGAAAAAACATGGGAATGGAAAGAAGAATATGCTTCTCATATTCGCGCGCAATGGTCAAAGTTAGGCTTAGCACTAGATTATTCACGTGAGCGTTTTACGTTAGATGAAGGTTTATCGGATGCAGTAAAAGAAGTATTCGTAAAACTGTACGAAAAAGGTTTAATCTACCGCGGTGAACGTATTATTAACTGGGACCCAGCAGCTAAAACAGCATTATCGGATATCGAGGTAATCCATAAAGAAGTAGAAGGCGCATTTTACCATATGGAATACCCATTAGCAGACGGATCTGGCAAATTACAAGTAGCAACAACACGTCCAGAAACGATGCTTGGGGACTCTGGCGTAGCGGTTCACCCAGAAGATGAGCGCTATAAACATTTAATCGGAAAAACAGTTATTTTACCAATCGTTGGTCGTGAAATTCCAATCGTAGCAGATGATTATGTAGATATAGAATTTGGTACAGGTGTTGTAAAAATGACGCCAGCACATGATCCGAATGACTTTGAAGTGGGGAATCGCCATAACTTAGAGCGTATTTTAGTCATGAACGAAGACGGGACGATGAACGACTTAGCCGGCAAATATGCAGGTATGGATCGCTTTGAATGCCGTAAGCAAATCGTAGCAGACTTACAAGAACAAGGTGTGCTAATTAAAATTGAGCCACATGTTCACCAAGTCGGTCACTCTGAGCGTTCGGGTGCAGTAGTAGAGCCGTATCTGTCGGCACAATGGTTTGTAAAAATGGGTCCTCTTGCGGAGCAGGCTCTTGCGATGCAGGCGGAAGAAGAAGAGAAGGTAAACTTTGTACCTGCTCGCTTTGAAAACACATATAATCGCTGGATGGAAAATATTCATGACTGGTGTATTTCGCGTCAATTATGGTGGGGGCATCAAATTCCAGCTTGGTATCATAATGAAACAGGTGAAATTTACGTTGGGAAAGAAGCGCCAGCAGATGCAGAAAACTGGACACAAGATGAAGACGTCCTTGATACATGGTTCTCATCCGCTCTTTGGCCGTTCTCAACAATGGGTTGGCCAGATACAGAAAATGAGGAATTTAAGCGTTACTATCCAACGAACACATTAGTAACAGGCTATGATATCATTTTCTTCTGGGTAAGCCGTATGATTTTCCAAGGAAAAGAATTTACGGGCGAGCGTCCATTTAAAGATGTCCTAATTCATGGGTTAGTACGTGATGCAGAAGGGCGTAAAATGAGTAAATCATTAGGTAACGGTGTTGACCCAATGGATGTCATTGACCAATACGGTGCAGATTCGCTACGTTACTTCTTATCAACAGGTTCATCACCGGGTCAAGACTTACGTTATTCAACTGAAAAAGTAGAGTCTACTTGGAACTTTATTAATAAAATTTGGAATGCTTCTCGTTTTGCACTAATGAATATGGAAGGCTTAACGTATGAAGAAATCGATTTAACAGGTGAACTATCTGTTGCAGATAAATGGATTTTATCGCGCTTAAATAACACAATTGAACGTGTAACGGCGTTGTCTGATAAATACGAGTTTGGTGAAGTAGGCCGTGAGCTGTACAACTTCATTTGGGATGACTTCTGTTCTTGGTATATTGAAATGGCGAAATTACCACTGTACGGGGAAGACGAAGTGGCGAAGAAAACAACGCGTTCTGTACTAGCGTACGTATTAGATCAAACAATGCGTTTATTACATCCATTTATGCCATTCGTAACAGAAGAAATTTGGCAGCACCTTCCACATGAAGGCGAGTCCATTACAGTAGCAGCTTGGCCACAAGTACGTCCAGAATTTAACTTTGAGGCAGAAGCAGGCCAAATGAAGCTATTAGTAGACATTATTCGTTCTGTACGTAATATTCGTGCAGAAGTAAATACACCGATGAGTAAAAAAGTGCCGCTTTACATTTCGGCAAAAGATCCAGAAACGGCAGCAGTACTTGAAACAAATAAAGCGTATATTGAAAAATTCTGTAACCCAGAAATGCTTGAGATTGGTGTAGGCGTTGAAGCGCCAGGTCAAACAATGTCAGCTGTTGTTTCAGGTGCAGAGCTATTCTTACCACTTGCTGGTTTGATTAATGTAGAAGAGGAAATTGCTCGCCTACAAAAAGAATTAGACAAATGGGCAAAAGAAGTAAAACTTGTAACAGGGAAGCTATCAAATGAAAAATTCGTTTCGAAAGCACCAGAAGCATTAGTAAATGCAGAACGTGAAAAACTAGCAGACTACGAAGAAAAATATGCAACAGTTGAGAAGCGTTTAGCGGATTTAAAAAATATGTAATATTCCTTAATGGATGATCATTAAGAATTGAAGGGGTTGTTCAGAAAGTTTTTACTTTCTGGATAACCCTTTATATTTTGTATAAACAAGATGATAGACAAACTGTGATGAATCATAGACAATCTATAGTGGTGATTCATTTCGGCAATTTAGGAGGAATATCGATTGTTCCAATCAATGAAAGATTGTACAGATTACATTTTTGCATTAAAAGCGAGCCAATATAAAGGAGAGCCTCTGGAGTCCGCTCTAAAAATTTTACAAGCACTTGGTAATCCGCACCATACGACAAAATTTATTCACTTTGCAGGCTCTAATGGGAAAGGTTCTACATTAAATGCAACAAGAGAAATTTTAATGCATCATGGGTTAACCGTAGGGGCTTTTATTTCACCGCATTTAGAACGAGCAAACGAGCGTATTACAATTAATAAACAACAAATTTTAGATGAAGATTTTGTGCGATATGCAAATGCAATCGTACAAATTATTGAACGAGACTTAGAGGGGAAATTTCCAAGCTTTTTTGAATTTGTAACGCTCATTATGTTTCAACATTTTGCAGCACAACAAGTGGATGTTGCACTCATTGAAACGGGCATAGGCGGTCGGTTAGACTCGACGAATGTACTTGTTCCTGAAGTGAGTGTGATTACAACCATTTCGCTCGAGCATACGGAGATGTTAGGCGATACGTATGAGGAAATCGCGAATGAAAAAGCGGGTATTATAAAAGCAGGTAAACCTGTCGTTGTCGGTGTTCGTCATAGCGAGGCGCGCAGTGTGATTTGTGAAAGAGCGCAGGAGAAAAATGCCCCGCTATACATGCTTGATCAAACGATTTTACTCAATAAGAATGCGACGGAACAAACCTTTACATACGAAGCGTTAGGAAGAAAACTAGAAGGTGTATATGTGAAAATGGCAGGGACGCATCAGCTTGATAATGCGGCGTTAGCAATAACAGCTGCACTTCTGTTCGATTCTTCGATTAGCGATCAAGTGATTCGAGAAAGCTTACGATATGCGAGTTGGGATGGTCGCTTTGAACGTGTGACACCACAAATTATTTTAGATGGTGCACATAATTCAGAAGGGACCACAGCGTTACTGGCAACACTTGCGCAAGTAGCTCCGCAAAAGCGCTATAAATTTATTTATGCGGCACTTCAAGACAAAGACCATCGCATTAGTATTCGTATGATGGACGCTGTAGCAGCCGAAATGCACTTTACAGAAATCGCTTTACCACGCGCGGCAACAGCAGAAGCATTAGCGAAAGAAAGTACGCACGTGAAAAAGTTTATTCATAAAGATTGGCGTTCATTGTTGCGTGAACAAATCGCGCAAATTGCATCAGAGGAGTTGCTAATTATTACGGGTTCACTCTATTTTATTGCGGAAGTACGTACATTTTTACAGGAGGAACTAGCATGATTACAGGTTTAGAGCAATATAAGGAAAAATGGCAGATTCAAAGTGAACAAGTGATAAAACCAGGTTTACATGCAATGGAACAGGCACTTGAGTTGCTAGGCCATCCTGAACGTGAAACAATCTTTATTCATGTGACAGGGACGAACGGAAAAGGTTCAACAATTACCTTTTTAGAAGCGATTTTACGTGAACATCATGTAACGGTTGGGAAGTTTATGTCACCGTGTATTGTAGATGTACATGATCAAATTCAGATGAATGGTGAACCAATTGCTGAGGCAGAGATGGATAGGTTATTTCAAGAGATGCAACAGGCGGGGATCAGTGGGACATGTACAGATTTTGAACTACTAACATGTGCAGCTTTATTGCATTTTAAAAATAAAGATGTAGATATTGTGTTAATTGAGACTGGGATGGGTGGGTTGCTTGATAGTACAAATGTCATTACACCTGTTGTTTCCATTATCTCGAGTATTGCATTGGAACATACAAATTTCCTGGGAAATACACTAACTGACATTGCATACCATAAAGCAGGTATCATTAAAAAAGGTGTGCCTATAGTAGTAGGTGATTTACCCGAGGAAGCATTAGCGGTCGTAAAGAAAACAGCAGCAGAAAAAGAAGCAAAACTTTTCATATTAGGTCAGGATTTTCATGTAAAAAATGATTGCTTTGAACATATGCAAGTAAAGCTAGATGCATTAACTCGCAAAATGATAGGTAATCATCAAGCACATAATATGGCGTTAGCGATTACAGCCTTTTTACAAGTGGCAGCGCATTTACGTATAGAAATGGACGAAGAAGCATTAAAGAAAGGTGTTGCGGATGCATCGCTTGCGGGTCGTTTTGAAGAAGTGTTACCGAATGTTTATTTTGACGGTGCACATAATCCAGCAAGTGCTGAAAAGCTTGTTGAGATAATTAAAACACATTTCCCTCGCAAAAATATTGAGTTTGTTGTCGGGATGTTAGCCGATAAAGAGATAGATGGAGTGTTAAGGCTACTTGAACAAGTGAGTACAACATTTACGTTTGTGAATTTTGATAATGAACGTGCGATGAAGGCGAAAGATATCATAAAAAAAAGCAGGGCAGTGGATCGTCGAATTACACATGATCCGATTAGCTATTTACAACAACCTAAAGATGAGCGAACAATCATTATTGTAACAGGCTCTTTATATTTATTAAGCATGTTACGTGCACAGTTAAAGTGCGAATCATAAATGTATTTGTCGAAAAATTTTAGGACAAGAGCGACATAACTCTTGTCCTTTTTTTATTATGATTTGGTAATGTGGTGCTTGAGGTGATCGCAATGTTTTCAAAGCAAATGATTAGTACAAAGCAAGTAATTCGTGCAGCGCTGCTTGGTATATTTATCGGGCTAGCAGGCGTTGGCATTTTTGCACTTTTCCTAATGAATGCATCAGCACCAGTAGACGCTCCTGCTGTTACAACAGATGAAGGGGAAGAGGGCGATGTAGTTGAAGTAAACACACTTCCTCAAAAAAACGTGCGTTTGTATGCAAGTCAGCATGGTGCTTTTACGACGCTTGATAGTGCTACGGAGTTTATGTCTGCTTATCCTACACTAAATAAGGCACTTGTCGTACAGGTAGTGGATAAATTTTATGTTTGGTCTGCAGTATCGCCAGGGAAGTTAGAGAGTAAAATGGAGCCAACCTCATTTTCTAAATCTTTTCAGTTTTACAGTGAAGCTTGTCCGCAAGATGCGATTGCCAATATCCCCATTTATGTACAAGATGAAAATAAGCTAAAAAATAATTTTGAACAATCGACAGATAATGGACAAGCACCAGATGAGTGGAAGGCTTTTATGGAGAGTATTACAGCACTTTCCGATGATATAAATGTCATTCGGCTACATGCGTTAGCTCATTTTTATGATCAACACGATTGTCTAAAAATAAAATTTGATGAGTAAAAATGAAGCAAAATGAAATTTTACGTAATCGCGTAGATTTTTCAAAAAAGCAATTGTCAGTTATGATAGTGCCAAGGGGGTATCATCATGAATTTCAAAACAACGCACGCAGTTGTACTAGCATCAGCATCACCACGTCGAAAGGAGTTATTTAGTCTTTTAAATATTCCATTCGATATTGTGACAAGTGATGTAGAAGAGACAAGCGTAAAAGCGCAAAATGTACAGCAATATGTAACAGAGGTAGCACTGCTTAAAACGAGAGATGTGGCGAAGAAATGTCCGGATAAACTAGTGATTGGTGCAGATACAATTGTTGTTTATAATGATTGCTTACTGCATAAACCTAAATCGCGTCAAGAGGCAATAGAGCATTTGCAAACTTTATCAAATGATGTGCATACTGTCATGACCGCTGTAGCACTCATTGACCCGAATGGCACAGAAAGGACTTTTGTTGAAGAAACAAAGGTCGTGTTTAAAGAGATTCCATCAGCATTAATGGAAGCCTATGTAGCTTCAGGGGACCCATTTGATAAAGCAGGTGGATATGGCATTCAAACGGACGGTGTATTTTTCGTAGACCGCATCGAAGGCGATTATAATAATGTTGTTGGTTTACCGTTAGCTTCATTAGTAGAGCACTTATTGTCACTGCAATATATCTCAATTTAAAGGAGTGACATAGTTGACGCTTACACCATTTCCAGAGTTGAAAATTCGCGATGTTCATGAACAAGATCGACCACGGGAACGGCTCATTAGGCAAGGCGCACAAAGTTTATCCAACCAAGAATTATTAGCCATTCTATTACGAACAGGGACAAAGGAGGACTCTGTGCTGGCCCTTGCTAATCGTATATTGATGAATTTTGAAAAATTGCATGCGTTACGAGACGCAACGATTGAAGAAATGACATCGATTAAAGGTGTAGGAGAAGTAAAAGCAGTACAAATTTTAGCTGCGATCGAGTTAGGTCGTCGTCTTGCACAAAAAGAAATCAATGAACGTTTCACGATTCGTTCGCCAGATGATGCAGCGCATTTTTTAATGCCAGAAATGTCTAGCTTGCAGCAAGAACATTTTGTCGTTCTTTTTTTAAACACAAAAAATCAAGTGTTACATAAAAAGACGATTTTTATCGGTAGTTTAAACGCCTCAATCGTGCATCCACGCGAGATCTTCCGCGAAGCCGTAAAGCGCTCTGCTGCCTCTATCATTTGTGCACATAATCATCCATCGGGGGTGCCGACACCAAGCCCGGAAGATATTGATGTGACGACGCGCTTAATGGAAGCAGGCCTTATTATTGGCATTGATTTAATCGATCATATTATTATTGGTGATCATCAATTTATCAGTATGAAAGAAAAAGGCTATTTTTAAGGAATTTATGACACATGTATGCAGAGCTATCAAACATTAAAGGAAATCAATAGTTCAGTGTAAAAAATCTGTTTTTGCGTTAAGTATGAAGGTAAAGGGTCTTGTAAATGACGTATATATTTTGATAAAGAGCCCAATGTGTAATCGTTATTATTCGTAATATGTAATCGTATATTTTTTCTGTAATGGAACATTCCATGATTGTAGCTTATGGAATGTTCTTTTTATGCGGAAAAATGTAGAGTGAGTTGACACTGTTTTTGCAGAAACGGGTCATGTTTGTGCCGATACCATTGTATAAGGAGTAGCGTCAGAAAAATGCAAATTTACAATGTTAAGATTCCTAAGGTACCCACACGATGGTTTGGGTGCATTTTTCAAATGAAGGATTTTATTCGACATTTAGAGAATCATTATTTGTTAAACCTATTTTTACCATTTATGTTTAGCGTTACATTATTAACTTTACTTTTCTGAAAAGGTATGTAACTAACTTTTATTTCAGCAGAAAGAGAGTGGATTAAATTAAAAACATATATAAACAAAGAAAACGAAGCCAAGTTTTATTATTCACATATTTATATAAATTCTGGGCTAGTAGTTCTTTCAGTAAATATGGTCATTAGAAGAGTTCTAGAAGGTAAAGGTTTTAGTTATTTTTGGACTGCATGGATATTCATAACGTTATTAATGGTGATTCACTCAATAAGAAAATATAAGAAGACTCGTCAGCAAAATGCAGACCTACAAGATTAAACATTTAAGTTACCAAATCTCGCTTTGGGAATGTTTTTGAATCTATATAAGTCTTACTTTAAGATTTATTATTGATTGAATATTCGGTAAAACTAAGTATAATATAGTTATATACAATTATTGGAAAGGAGATATAGATGAAAAAGAAATTAAGTGTATTTTTACTATTAACAATATTGGCTTGTGGTATTTTTACATTTTCAAATAATTCTTATGCAGTCAATCAGATGAAAGAATTAAAAGACGACAATCATTCTACGGGGGTTCAAACTCTAACAGTTTTAGATTCCCAAGATGTGTCCTATTTAACTACAAAAGAAACTGAAGTAACTGAAGTAACTGAAGTAACTGAAGTAATTTATGCCGATTTCCATGAAGTACAAGAACACGAGTTTATCGAATTTACAAAAGAAATTGATGGGCATTTGTATAAAGGTACTCTAAGATTATATCGAGGCGTTAAGCAGGAAGACGGTAGCTGGAAAGTTACGTATAGTGGGGTGATTTCTAGAGTCGAATCGTCTAATGAATAACAGTTCTAATTTATACAAGTTGTATTCAAATAACGTTCCCAAATGAAAGTTTGGTGACACAATAAAACACTTAAAACGTTGTGCTATCAATGTTTTAAGTGTTTTTCCTTATTACATTTATATACAGCTTTCTATCCAGGGTACGCAAACACTTGATACATCAAAATTTACACGTTTATGGCTTATCGTCTAGTATGCATATAATTGTGTATATTGCTTAACGTTGTAAATCTGTATTTTTCTAGCGCCACCCCTATCAGCATGTTAATCAATGCCAAATCACCCGATCCCCACATTAGGAGCAAAAGTATATGTTTATTTATTTTCAGATGTGTTGATTATCAAAACATTTTCAGTATAGAAGCGTGTTTTTTTGCAAAACGTGATCAAAAATGACTTGCCAGTTGATTGTAGCGGAATCGGCGAGACTCCTACGGGAATAGCATGAGCGGAAGACCCCGCAGGAGTGAGGTACGAGCGACGAGGAGGCTGAGGCCATGCCCGTGGAAAGCGAGCCGAATGGAGCGGAAATCAACGTTTCATACAATTCTATTAATAATAAAAGGTAAATCAACACGCTTGATTTATTTTAATAATATTACAATAGGATGACAGGGAACCTCTTTCTACAAAAATCGTCATAGTTTTGCAATGTAATTGTTAAAAGTTACATAGTTTTTTTGTTTGTTTCGTGACAACAATACAAATAAAATAGAATAAGGAGTTTTGTTATACGGATCATTGTGTCGAAATGTTTACGAATAGTTGACATGGCACTATAATTTTGTTCGTGTATCCGCTATAATAAGGCGTATGATTTTAGAGAGCTGACACAGAATGGCTTATAGAGAAAGGGAGTACTTAATTTGTTTGGATTAGGAAATAAGGATGTCGGGATTGATCTTGGCACAGCGAATACACTAGTATTTATTAAAGGAAAAGGAATCGTTTTACGCGAGCCATCTGTTGTTGCCAAAAATACAAAAACAGGTGATATTGTTGCAGTAGGGAATAACGCGAAAAATATGATTGGTCGTACACCAGGCTCGATTGCAGCTATTCGTCCAATGAAAGATGGCGTGATTGCCGATTTTGATATTACGACAGAAATGATCAAGTATTATTTACATGAAGCATTAAAAAATTCAGGCTCTAACTGGAAAAAACCGAACGTTATGGTATGTGTACCATTTGGTATTACATCTGTAGAACAACGCGCAGTGATTGATGCGGCACGTCAAGCAGGTGCTAAAGAAGCCTTTACGATTGAAGAACCGTTTGCAGCGGCGATTGGTGCAAACTTACCTGTTTGGGAACCAACAGGCTCAATGGTTGTCGATATTGGTGGTGGTACAACGGAAGTAGCTGTTATTTCATTAGGTGGTATTGTCACAAGTGAATCCGTACGCGTTGGTGGTGATGCAATGGATCAAGCGATTATTTCATATATCCGTAAAGCATATAACTTAACAATCGGTGAGCGTACAGCAGAAGCGATTAAAGTTGAAATTGGTACAGCGCGTGTAGATGATGCAAATGAATCAATGGATATTCGTGGACGTGATTTATTAACAGGTTTACCGAAAACAATCGAAATTTCAGCAAAAGAAATTTCAGAATCGTTACGTGAAGCCATTACAGCAATCATTGACGGTGTGAAAAAGACATTAGAACAAACACCACCTGAGCTATCGGCAGATGTAATGGAACGTGGGATTGTATTAACAGGTGGTGGAGCACTACTTCGTAACTTGGATAAAGTCATTAGTAGTGAAACACAAATGCCGGTATTTATCGCAGAAAATCCACTTGATTGTGTAGCGATCGGTACAGGTAAAGCGTTGGATCATATTGATTTAATTCGTTCTCAACAAGTGAGATAAGGAGGATAGGCAATGCCACATTTTTCAAATAAAAAATTAATACTGCTTCTAGTAAGTGTAGTTTTCCTTGTGGCATTGATTAGCTTTTCATTACGTGATCGTCAAAACGCAACGTTGCCCGAACAAATAATTAAAGATACAGTTGGCTTTGCACAAGGAATTGTAGCAAAGCCGACAAATTACATAACAGGTATTTTTAGTAATATTGAAGCGCTGTTAAATACGTACGAAGAAAATAAGCTATTAAAAATGCGCTTAGAGGATTTTGCTGTATTGCAAGCAAAAGTACATGATTTGGAAGCGGAAAATGCTACGTTACAAGAACTTGTCGATAAAGAAGAAAGCTTGCGCGATTATGAACCGCTTCATGCGACGGTCATTGCGAGAAACCCTGATCAATGGGAAGAGAAAATTATCTTAAATAAAGGCTCTGTACACGGTGTAGAAAAAAATATGCCTGTTATGACAGCGCGCGGTCTCATCGGAAAAATTATTCTTGTGACACCATTTACATCAGAAGTAGAGCTTCTCTATACAAATAATTCAAATTACCGTGTATCTGCCCTTGTTCAAGGTGAAAAAGGGAATGTGTACGGCCTAATTGAAGGATTTGATGCAGAACGCAACGAACTAATTTTAAAACGCATAGATTCAAGTCAAAAGGTGCAAGTAGGAGAACGTGTCGTATCATCTGGCCTTGGAGGTATTTTCCCGAAAGGTATCCTCATTGGTGAAGTAACGGAAGTGACAACCGATGATTTCGGATTAACAAAGCTGGCGTTTGTCAAACCGACAGCGGATTTCTCCTTACTTGAAGAAGTCATTATTGCGAAACGTTCAATGACGATGGTTGATGGCCAAGATGGAGATGGCACGAATGAGGACTTAACAAATGAAAATACAACAGTTGAAGGTGACGAATAATGGTAAGGTTGTTAATTCCATTCGTCGCTGTGCTGTTGTTTTTATTGGAACCAGAGTTTTCTAAATTTTCGCCTATTCATTTCGAAAACTATACAATGTATTTAGTACCGCGTTTTTTAATTTTGTATTTAATTTTTATCTCCATTTACTATAATCGAAAACGAGCAGTTATTTATGGTTTAATATTTGGACTCTTGTACGATGTATTTTACATTGATATTATTGGATTATATGTAGTGTTATATCCAATCATCTGTTTTTTAGCAGGTTGGACTGTTAAATTTATCCATCAGCATTTAATTATTACAACAGTTTTAGCTGTTTTACTAGTTGCTGTAATGGAATTTATTTTGTATGAGTTTTTCCTGCTAATTCATTTGACAACGATGCCATTTGATACGTTTTTTAATGGTCGTTTGCTACCAACAATTGGAGCAAATCTTTTATTTTTATTAATGCTTGGTTGGGCGTTTAAGTATCTAATTGATGCTCGGTTGCTTGAGCGAGAACGTAGTATGATTTAACTGCTTTCAGTAGGTATTTAAACATACGCCTAGGTGTAATTGATAAACAGAAGCGTGGGGTGTCACTCTAACTATGAAAAAGTCGTATGTCCATATTAAAGGGACAAAAGATGGACTAGTACTTAGACTTGATGATCAGTGTGCATATTCTGAACTAGTTGAAGAGCTGGAGCAGAAAGTGTCAGAAGGTGGCATTGATGGCAAAGTAGAGGTACAACTTCACTTAGGAAATCGGTATTGTACGGATTTACAAAAACAACAGCTCATTCAAGTTGTGCAAAGCACGGGAAAAATGCTGGTGTCAAAGATATTAAGTGACGTGCTCACAATCGAAGAAAGCAATCAACAAGTTGCACAGCAAAAATGTGAAACGTATGTGGGCATTGTACGTTCGGGACAAATTGTTCGTACAGGTGGGGATATTGTCGTGATTGGCGACGTGAATCCGAATGGTCGAATTGAAGCAGGCGGCAATATTTACGTGTTAGGTAAATTAAAAGGCATTGCTCATGCAGGGATTGAAGGAAATGAGGAGGCTGTCATTACCGCGGCATTTTTTGCGCCAACGCATGTGCTAATCGCAGATCAAATGGAAGTGATGAGTAATGAGCAGCAATTTGTTTTAAAACATAGAGAACAGTTGTGTGCGTACTTAAATTCAGAAGGTGAAATTTCTTATGGACATATACAAGAGGTAAGAAAGATTCGCCCTTTTTTGGATACGTTTAAAGGAGGAAGCTAATGTGGGTGAAGCAATCGTAATAACTTCAGGTAAGGGCGGTGTCGGTAAAACAACAACAACTGCTAATCTTGGCACTGCATTGGCTCTTCAAGGGAAAAAAGTATGTTTAGTAGATACAGATATCGGTCTTCGAAATTTAGACGTCATACTTGGTTTAGAAAACCGTATTATTTATGATTTAGTCGATGTAGTTGAGGGTCGTTGCAAGCCACACCAAGCGCTTGTAAAAGATAAGCGTGTAGATGAAAAACTATTTTTATTACCAGCTGCTCAAACGACAGATAAAAATGCAGTAACAACAGAGCAGATGAAGAGTTTAATAGAGGACTTAAAACGGGAGTTTGATTATGTATTAATCGACTGTCCAGCTGGCATTGAACAAGGGTATCGGAATGCTGTTGCAGGAGCGGATCGAGCAATTGTTGTGACGACACCTGAAATTTCGGCGGTACGAGATGCCGATCGTATTATCGGACTACTTGAGCAAGAGCCGATTGAACCGCCAAAGTTAATCATTAACCGCATTCGTAAACATTTAATGGATAGCGGTGATACGATGGATATTACAGAAGTAACAGCGCATTTATCTATTGATTTATTAGGTATTATTATTGATAGCGAGGATGTTATTAGCTTTTCCAACAAGGGAGAGCCTATTGTAATGGATCCAAATAATAAAGCATCGTTAGGCTACCGTAATATTGCCCGCCGTATTTTAGGAGAATCAGTACCGCTCATGGCACTTGAGGAAGAGCGTAAAGGCATGTTGGCAAAAATTAAATCGATTTTTAGTAAATAAACATAAAAATTACTCGTAAAGGTTTTAATTTACGAGTAATTTTTTTTTATGCGCTTATCCATTTATTTAACCTAATTTTAACATTCAACCATTATATTGAAATTAATCAATAGCAAATGGTAAATGGAGAACGTATTTGTAAAGGATTTTCCACATTTCCATGTACACTTGGAGGAATGAATATGACGAAGAAATTATTACTATTAGGTGCATTCATGGCCATGCTAGCAGCGTGTGGCTCAGAAGAGGATTCAGCAGAGCCAGTTGAAAAAACAGAACCAGCAGCAGTAATTGAAGAATCAGAGGAAGCTGAAGCTGAAGTGGAATACTATGAGCTGACAGTCCCTGCTGAGTTTGCGTACGATATTGAGCAAAATGCAGATGTAGCGGCCATTTTTGAAGAGATTACGGAAAATGCTGATGGATCGATGACGTATATTATGGAAACGAATATGCATGAAGCATTTATGCCAGAGTTAGCGAAAGAGTTTGACTTTGTTATTCAGGAGATTGTTGATACGTATCCAGGTTATGAGGAAATACGCTATTCAGATGCATATGATGTCTTTGAAATTGATGTGGACTTAGCAACATTTGAAGAAGGATCAGGTACAGAGGCGCTATACCAATTAGTATTATTAACGGGTATGTATAATGCATTCGCGGGTTATGAGCCAGAAGATATTGCATTCACATTTGATTTTTTTGATTTAGAAACAGGTGAAGCGGTTGTGTCACTTGCTTACCCAGATGATTTCTAATACTGGAATCCCCCTTTTTTAAGGGGCTGTCCGAAAAGTGTTACTTTTACGGACAGTGCTTCGTTCCTATGTTAAATATCCGCTGCAGGCGGTGCTTCTGCGGTGGTAGAAATAAAATTTCCACCATCCTCGGCGCAAAGGGAG